>CAYPWF010000013.1:0-68357 GCA_964414345.1 uncultured Desulfarculaceae bacterium | reverse complement strand
GCCATCTCCTCCTTGATGGGGTTCATGCCCTTCTTCCTCCCCTTGTGGATGGCTCCAAGCCTGTCGCACAAAATCACATCCTTGGCACCTGCAGCTAGAAGGATCCTGGTAGTGGCTATGGCTGCGGCCCCGGCTCCGCTTACAACCACCTTGGAGTCCTCCATGGATTTGCCCACCACCTTGAGGGCGTTTATCAAAGCTGCCAGAACCACCACCGCCGTGCCGTGCTGGTCATCGTGGAAAACAGGTATGTCCAGAAGCTCCGAGAGCCTTTTTTCTATCTCAAAGCAGCGGGGAGCTGAGATGTCTTCCAGGTTGATGCCCCCGAAACCGGGTGCCAGGGCCTTGACCACGGAGACGAACTCATCCACGTCGTGGGTGGCCACGCAAATGGGGTAAGCCTCCACCCCCCCGAATGTCTGGAAGAGCACGCACTTGCCCTCCATCACGGGTAGGGCGGCCCTTGCTCCTATGTCCCCTAGCCCCAGAACAGCGCTACCGTCGGTTATCACGGCCACCAGGTTGGACTTGCTGGTGAGCTCGTAGGCCTGGGATGGGTCCTCGGCAATGAGCCTTGAGGCAGTGACCTCTCCGGAAGGCAGGTAAAGCAACCGCATTATGTGCTGGTCCTTTACTGGGATCTTGGGCCTCACACCGATGACACCCCTGTAGCGGTGATGCAGGTCCAGGGACTCCTGCTGAAAGTCCATTGGGCCCTCGGCCCTGGGAGGCACCGTGAACTGCCCCTCGTAGATGAACCTCTCGGTTTCTTCGGCCACTTTCCTGGGATCCACTTCCTTCCTTGCAGCCCCGGTTTCCATGGCCGCCCTGGCCACAGATGCGGCAATTGCAGGGGCAATGCGAAAGTCGCTCAGGCGCGGCACAATGTATGCCTCGCAGAGCTCATCCCCCGGTACCAGCTCCGCCAGGGTCTGGGCCGCTGCCAGCCGCATCTGTGGGTTGATCTCCTTGGCTCCGACATCCAGGGCCCCCCGGAAAAGGCCCGGGAAGACCAGGGCGATGTTCAGCTCGTTGAAATCCATGAGAGGGCTGTTGGAGACAGCCACGATCTTGGCCCCAGCATCCAAGGCCTCCTTGAGGCCGATCTCCGGCACCGGGTTGGCGAAGGCCAGCACCACAGCCTCTGAGGCCATGCGGGATACCAACTGGGGGCTCAGTGTTCTACCCGCCGAGAAACCGATGAAAACATCGGCCCCTTCAAGGGCAGCTGCCAGATCCCCTCGAACGCCTCTTGGGTTGGTCCTCCAGGCCACGGCGCTCTTGGCCCAGTTCATGCCGAAGGGCCTGAAGGTGTAAAGGGGGCCGTGGGAATCGCACACCACTAGATCCTGGATCCCCCACTCCAGGAGGGATCGGGCTGTGGCGATCCCGGCTGCCCCTGCCCCGTTGATCACAACCCGGAGAGTTTCCTTGGCCTTCCCGGTCATGCGAAGGGCGTTGATCAGGCATGCCATGGCCAGGATCGCTGCGGCGTGTTGGTCGTTGTGCAGGACCGGGACGTTGAGAGCCCGCCTGAGCTGCCCCTCGATGGTGAAGCACCTCGGGGATGTTATGTCCTCAAGGCACACTGCGCCGAAGGTTGGTGCCATCATTGACACCACCTGCACGATCTCCTGGGGGTCCTGAGTATCCAAGCATATGGGGAAGGCGTCCACCCCAGCCAGGCTCTTGAACAGGACACTTCTTCCCTCCATGAGGGGCAGGGCTGGGAGAGGGCCAAGGTCTCCTCGTCCCAGCACGCGTGAGGCATCGGTCACCAGGGCCACGGTGTTGGCCCTGCATGTGTAATCAAAAGAGGCATCCGGGTTCCTGGCTATCTCCAGGCATGGAGCCGCGACCCCTGGGGTGTAAACTACGCTCAGAACGTGGCTGTCCTTCACAGGCACCTTCACCTCCACCCCTATCAACCCCCTATGCTTTTGCCTATAAGAGATGCTCTTGTCTTCCATCTCTCTTCCTCCCCGGGAAGTTTTGTCACAAATGATGAGACATCGTCACGAATAATGTAACTATATCTACTTTCTCTTGACCCGTCAATAGAAAAATTCTTGGCTGAGGCCCTAACCGGCCCATATTTTGGGTCTCCTAAAGGCTTTCTGGCATCTGGCCAAAAGTCCAAAGCCTGCTGGTGCCCCAAGACCACCCCACCGGCCAGAATGTTTCAGCCAAAACAAGAGCAAACAACTCCCCTAAACAGATCTTTTGGGATGCTTTGCTTGTTTTAAAAATAACATGGCCAGAAATGGGCTGGTAAGCGAGCGGCCCAGTGACCAACCCCAGGGGCTGCTCCAGAGTGATTTGGTGTTTGCTCTTCGGGTGTGGATAATATTTTTTTAGAGACTTGAAAAGCAGGAGTCGGATGCCATGGACGAGGAACAAAAGGCCGCAGGAGACATCCCTGGAGAATTCCCTTTTTGTGAGGTCCTCATGGGGGAGCAAGATGTGATGGAAGCCATGCGGGAAATACCTGGTTATTTGGACATTACCCCTTCGGACTTCCAGGAAGTGTACAGACACGCCTGCCGCCACGCTGTGAGGCGGATCATGCAGGCAGTAAAGGCACGCGACATAATGACAAGGGAGGTCCTGAGCGTGGGCCCGGATCTGTCCTCTAGAGAGGTGGCCAGAGCCATGGCATCCAAGGGCATAGCGGGTGTTCCGGTTGTGGATGCACAAGGCATGGTCTTGGGGGTCATCTCAGAGAAGGATTTCTTCAGGCTCATGGGGGCCTCTGAGTTTCCTAATTTCATGGCAGTGGTGGCGTGCTGTTTGACGGAAAAAGGCTGTGTTGCCTTCCCCCTCAGGGAGAAAAGAGCCAAAGACATAATGTCCTCTCCGGCCATAACCGTGGGAGAGGAGACTCCTGCTGTGGAGATAGCCAGGACCTTCACCCAAAAGAAGATTAACAGGGTTCCGGTAGTGGACAAAGACGGAAGAATTGTGGGAATCGTTTCCAGGGCTGACATTTTGAAACTTCCTTTTCTTGGAGGATGAGCTTTGGGATTCTTTGAAAAGCTTAAAGGTACCACCAAGAGCCCCCCCGGGGTGAGCCCCAAGGAGATATTCTGGTCATGGCTGGGGGGATTTCTAGGGGTGGGTCTCCTGGGCTTGCTGGCTGCAGGCGGCCTTGCACAGCAAGAAAAGGTTATGCTGATAGGTTCCTTCGGGGCCTCGGCAGTGCTTCTCTATGGTGCACCCAAGAGTCCTCTGGCTCAACCCAGGAACCTGCTCGGGGGGCACATTTTCTCAGGCCTGGTAGGGGTGGCCTGCTACAAGCTTTTTGGGGAAGCGCCCTGGTTTGCAAGCGCCATGGCGGTCTCTGGGGCAATTGCGCTCATGCACCTGACCAGAACTCTCCATCCGCCAGGAGGCGCCACTGCATTGATAGCTGTGATAGGCGGGGAGAAGATTCACTCCCTGGGCTTTTGGTACTGCCTAAACCCGGTGGCTCTGGGGGCTTCAATAATGCTCCTGGTCTCCCTGCTTGTAAACAACATCCCAGCACACAGGCGCTATCCAGAATTCTGGATATGAGTTCTTTTCCGGAGCCCTCTTTGAGCTGCAGGAGTCACCAGTCGGAAATGTGGCCCAGGGCTTGTGATTTTGGGGGCTCAAGCCCCAGACCCCCGGTTAAACCTTGGCCTGTTTGGATTCAAACCAAGGCCAAATCTGAAATAGAAGATAGAAGGGTCTTTTTGAGCACCGATCGGTTTGTCCCAAGACATCCTCAAGATAGTCCGCCTTCTCCACTGCCTACAAACAATGCGGGCTAAGGCCTGGCAATGCGGGCCAGGGGGACAAGAAAATGGGCAAGAACCTGGTTTTGGTAGGTGGGGGGCATGCACATCTAGCCTGTTTGCTGCATGGCGGGGAGTTCGTGGGCCGCGGCCACACGCTCAAGCTGATAAGCCCCTGTGAGTACCATTACTACTCTGGGATGGGTCCGGGCATGTTGGGGGGAACTTACCGCCCCCAAGAGATCAGGTTCAACATAAAAAAGATGGCCGAAGAGAGGGGGATTAGTTTTCTGAAAGATATGGTTTCGCAGGTGGAACCTGCCAAGCGCCTCTTGGTCCTGGCCTCTGGAGAGAAGATCCCTTATGACATCGTTTCCTTCAATGTTGGAAGCCAGGTCCTGAACTTGGGGGAGGAGAAGGCTGAGGAGGAAGTCTTCAAAGTCAAGCCTATTTCCAGCCTATTCCTGGCTCGCCAAAAGATACTCTCCCGCACAGGAAGATCCCCCGTGGAAATCCTTGTGGTGGGTGGAGGAGCAGCGGGCCTGGAGGTGGCAGGGAATCTCTGGGGCCTTGCCCAGCGCAACAATCGTGCAGCCTCCATCACCCTGCTGGCAGGGCGAAGCTGGCTCGGGAGCTTACCGGAGAAGGCCAGGAGAATGGTCCAGAGCTCCTTTAGGGCTAGAGGGATAAAGGTCCTGGAAGGCCCCCGGGTCATTTCCCTCTCCTGCAAAAAGGCTTTCCTGGACAACGGGATGCAGATACCTTATGAGCTGGCCTTCCTGGCCACAGGGGTGAGACCGCCTTCCATTTTTAGAGCTTCCGGACTCCGAGTGGGAGCGGATGGGGGATTGCTGGTGGATCACAGACTTCAAAGCGTGGAGCATCCCGAAATGTTTGGTGCCGGAGACTGCATAAGCCTAAAGGGACAAACCTTGGACAAGGTGGGGGTGTACGCGGTGCGCCAAGGCAGGGTTCTCTTGAAAAACCTGGCGGCTGCATTGGAATGTGAAAACATGTCTTCTTTCAAGGCCCAGGGAAAGTACCTCTTGATCCTCAACCTTGGAGACGGCCGGGGCATATACTGGAGAGGCGGCATCATCTGGCAGGGAAAGCTGGCATTTTACCTAAAAGACTGGATAGACAGGCGATTTGTAAGACGATTTCAGGTCTCAGGTGAGTTGGAAGAAGAAGAGACCGCGGATCCTGAGCTTTCGCTGGCACGCAATCCTGCAGTAGAGCCCAGTGATAGGATACCCTCCCTGAGGTAATTTCCCCGACGCAAACAGGGGTCGGCCAAAAAAAGTCCTGGATTACGGGTGTACGAAGCGTGTCCCACCCAATGAGCCTCAAGAGTAAAGAGGCAAAGGCTCTGAATTATTTTTGATCAGGGGTGTTAATTGCACTTGTGATGGTCCCAACGGGACTCGAACCCGTGTCTCCGGCGTGAGAGGCCGATATCCTAGGCCACTAGACGATGGGACCAAAACACAAAGTAAAACTATCCTATTTCAAGACACCCCACCAGTCAAGGCTCTTGCAGGCTTGACCTGCCTGATACCGATCCTTGCCAGGGGGAGGGATCCAGGCCCAGGGCTTGGAGCACCCAAGCCAAGTCATTTGGGATGGGTGCCTGGAAACAGAGCCTTTCCCCTGAGAGGGGGTGCTCAAAGCAAAGCCTCCAGGCATGAAGAAGCTGGCGCTCCACCTTACCCAACACCTCCCGTCCCTCAGCTGGGGAGAGAGACTTCCACCCGCTCCTGCCTCCATAAAGGGGGTCTCCCACCACAGGGTGACCCATGGAGGAGAGGTGAACCCTTATCTGGTGAGTCCTTCCTGTCTCGGGCCTGGCCTTGAGCCAGGTAGTCCTACCCAAGCGAGCCAGCACCTCCCACGCTGTGCGGGCTTCCCTGCTCCTCCTGGAACGGGGGGAGATCCTGAGCCTGTGTTTTGGGTCCCTCCCCAAAGAGAGCTCCACCAACCCCCTCTCCTCCCGAACCAACCCCCAGACCAGGGCCAGGTAATCCTTCCTGACCTTTCGCTCCTTGAACTGAAGGCTGAGCAGCCTGTGAGCTCTTTCCGTCTTGGCCACCACCATGGCGCCTGTGGTGTCCTTGTCCAGTCTGTGAACAAGTCCTGCTCTCTCAAGGCCTCCCACACCCCTGATTCCTGGACAATGGGCCAGGAGACCGTTGACCAGGGTGCTCCCCAAGTGACCTGCCCCAGGGTGAACCACTAAGCCGGCTTGTTTGTTCAAGACAAGGAGCTCTTGGTCTTCATAAAGAATAGACAGCTCCATGGGCTCGGGCTCCACCCCCGAAGGCTTGGGTGGAGGAAGATGAACTTGTACCAATGCTCCGGCCTCTACCCATGAGGAGGGTCTGGCGGGGTTTCCGTTTAGAAGCACGTGACCTTCCTGGATGAGCCTTTTGACCTGGGAGCGGGTTATGTCCAGCTCTCGAGCCAAGAACTTGTCCAGCCGGTCTTGCCGGCCTTGCACACACCTGAGCTTCTCAGGGCTCATGAATGCTCTTGGGGCCTCTGGCAGGATGAACACCGGCCTAGGGCTTCAGCCACAAGCGGGATCTCATTATCTTGTATGGTCCTGAGATCCAGGATCAGCTCTTCCTGGGCAACCCTGGCCACAACAGGGGGCTCTGCTTGCCTCAGACTCCGGTTTAGTCTTTGCACCGAGCTGCCCGGTAGGCTAACGGCCACAACCCAGGTTGGAAGCCTCACCAGGGGCAGGGCCCCTCCGCCAACCCTGGAGTGTGACTCGGCCATCCGCACCTGCATGCAAGGGCTTTCTCTCTTTATGAGGCGAGCCAGCCTTTTGGCCTTGGGAAGCAGACTAGAGGCCGGCGTGCTCATCATCCTCAAGGTGGGGATTCGGTCCAGTGCTTTTTGGGGGTCCCAGTAGAGCTCCAAGGTGGCCTGCAGGGCCGCCAAGGTCAACTTGTCTATTCTAACGGCTCTGGCAAGGGGATAGCGCTTGATGCTCTCCACCAGATCCCTTCTCCCCAAAATTATGCCGGCCTGGGGCCCGCCCAGAAGTTTGTCCCCGCTGAAGGTCACAAGGTCCGCCCCTGCGGCCAAAGCCTCTTGCACCGTGGGTTCGGGCTCCTGGACCCATTCACCCAGATCCAAGAGGCAGCCGCTTCCCAGGTCGTACATGACAGGAACACTGTTTCTACGGCCTATTTCCACCAACTCCTCCAGGCTCACCTCCCGGGTGAAGCCCAGGATCCTGTAGTTGCTGGTGTGCACCTTTAGGAGCAAGGCCGTGTCCTGACCAATGGCGGCCTCGTAGTCTTTTGGATGGGTCTTATTGGTGGTGCCCACCTCCACCAGGCAGGCCCCGCTTTGAGCCATCACATCCGGCATTCTAAAGGAGCCTCCTATTTCCACCAGTTCCCCCCTGGAGACAACCACTTGCCTTCCTGCAGCCAGGGCCCTAAGAGAGATAAGCACCGCTGCAGCATTGTTGTTCACCACAGCCGCTGCCTCGGCGCCGGTGAGTCGTTGTAGGAGCCCTTCCAGGTGAGATTGGCGGGAGCCTCTTTTTCCTTGCTCCAGATCGAACTCCAGGTTGGAATAATTCCGTGCTGCCTGGGTCACTGCTTGCACTGCCTCCTCGGCCAAAAGAGATCTCCCCAAGTTGGTGTGCACGATGACGCCTGTGGCGTTTATAAGAGGTCTCAAGCTGGGCCTCAAGCAAGCCCGGGTCTCGGCCAGGACCCATTGGATCCAATCTTTTCTGTTCCTTTGAAAGGCCTCGAGCTCCTGCTCAGGGCATGAAAGGATCTGCTGCCTGGCCCTGGCAAGAAGCGTGCGAACCGCCTCCACCAAGGCCTTTCTAGGGGCGGTCTCCCAAGCCGCAGCCTTAAGCACCTCCTCCACAGAGGGAAGATACCTCAGGATCTCTTCCTTTGATTTTTCCACCTGCTGCACCTCCCCGGGCTCTAAATTTGGCCTCCACTCTCCAAAGAAGAGCTTCCCGCATCCTCCATTTCCTCCCAAACCAGCTCACATATATGCTTGACCTGGATCTCTTTTGACTCTCTGTGGAGCATCTCTTTTAGACCCATCCAACAGCCCATGCAGCTTGTAGCCACCGCATCCACCTCAGCTTGTCTCACTCTCTCGAGCTTTTCCCCGGAAATTCTGGCCGAAACTCCCGGGTGAAAGAGCCTGAAGCTTCCGCCCATGCCGCAGCACTCATCAGCCCCCTCCATCTCCTTGAAAGACCATCTGCGAAGCTTCCTCAAAATCTTTCTGGGCTCACCCCTTATCCCCAGACCCACCGCCAGGTGGCAGGGGTCGTGGTATGCCACGGAGCCCTTAAAGAAATCCCCTTCTTCTCTTTGAAACACACAGGGCCCTTCCTCCCCGGCCAGAAACACACTTAGCTCCTTCACCTTTTCTGCCAAGAGCTTTGCCCGGGCTGCCAGGGGGCCCTCAGAGAGCAGCTCCGGAATCCCTTTTGTGAGTTGATAAGCACAGGATCCGCAAGGCACTAAGACGGCTTCCAGTTTTTCTAGATGGAACAGCTCCACCACTTGCCTTGCCAAAAGAGAAGCCCTTTGCTTGTCTCCCATGCCCATGGCCATAAGGCCGCAGCAGCCCTGCCCTTTTGGGATCAAGACCTCGTAGCCCATCTTGTTTAGTATCTTCAAGGCTGCATCCCCCACCTCAGGGGCCAGATAGTGGATAGTGCAGCCCACGAAAAGTCCCACGCGTCTCTCTGCCGAGCCCAGCTTTTCCGAATGCCGCTCCAGGAAAAAAGGGGGTTTCAACTTTGGGGCCCAAAAATCCCCCAGTCTTGTGGCTCCCAGCCTCAAGACCAGCCCCCTTTCCCGGGGCAGCTCCCTCATGAGAAGCCTCTGGAGAAGGCCGGCTCCCCTGATCCATGGATCCCGAGCCTCTCTTTCGGTGGAGCTAAAGGAACTCAAAAGCTTTTTGGACCAGGCCAACCCGTTTTCCCGGGCCAGAATGCAACGGGCCAATTCCACAGCTTCCCTGGCCCCGGCTCCGTTGGGGCAATTGGCCGTGCAGCGTCCGCACAACAGGCAAAGGGAGATAACTTCCCTGAGCTTTCTATCCCCGAGCCGCCTTCTTTTCTTGATCCAGGCTTCCAATAAAGCCAGCTTGCCCCTGGCGGCTGCGGGCTCTGCCCCCACTGCTTTGAAAACAGGGCATACTGCCCTGCACCTTCCGCACTTCACGCAGAGCTGTAGCATCTTTTGGAGCTGCTCCCAGGGCCCTCCAGTCTCCAAAGGCACTTCTTTCACGCTCTTAGCCCTTCAGCAGTCTCCGGGAAAATCTTCCCCGGGTTCAGGATGCCCTTGGGGTCCAAGAGCTCCTTTAGGGACCTCATGAGTTCCAAGGCCTGGGGGTTCAGCTCCAGGGAAAGGAATTTAGCCTTGGTTGTGCCTATTCCATGCTCCCCCGAAAGGCTTCCCCCCAGCTCCAGGGCAGCCCTCATAACGGCCTCGGCAGCCTTTTCTGCCCTGGCGGTTTCATCCAAATTGGATCGGTCATAAAGCACGTTCACATGAATGTTTCCGTCCCCGGCATGTCCAAAGGCCGTAACTGGGAGCCGCCATTCTTGCCCTATTTGACGGAACCGTTCCATAGCCTGGGGAAGACGGCTTCTGGGCACTACCACGTCCTCGTTCAACCTGTGGGGTCGGATGCGAGCCAGGGCTGGCGAGATGGCCCTTCTAAGGCTCCAAAGCGCTTCGGCCTGGGCTTCATCCCTGCTTACTCTCAGCTCAAGGCTGCCCATGGATTCACAAACCCTGGCCACCCTCCGAGCTTCTTCCTCCACAGAAAGCCGGGAGCCGTCCACCTCCACAAGAAGCATGGCTCCTGTGCTGGCAGGGAACTCCACGGGCTTAGAGCTGGCAACACAATCCAGACAAGCCCTGTCCACTAGCTCCATGGCGCTGGGGAGCACTCCTTCTGAGAGGATCCTGGTTACAGCCAGACTGGCTGCTTCCACGTTGGGGAAAAAAACCAGAACCGTCCTTCGAGCCTCGGGAAGGGGTATGAGTTTGAGAGTGATCTCAGTTATGATACCCAAAGTGCCCTCAGAGCCCACCATCAGACGGGTTAAATCGTAGCCCACAACGTTTTTCACCGTGCGCCCCCCTGTGCGCAGGATGCGGCCTGCAGGAAGCACTACCTCCAAACCCAGCACATAGTCCCTGGTCACTCCGTACTTGAGAGCTCTCATGCCGCCGGCACATTCGGCTACATTCCCCCCCAAGGTGGAGAAGTCCTGGCTGGCCGGGTCAGGAGGATAAAAAAGACCCATGCGGGCAGCCTGCTTTTGAAACACCCCGGTGACCACCCCTGGCTGAACCACTGCCACAAGATCCTCCCGGCTTATGGAGAGAATCCTGTTCATACGCTCTGTGGAAAGTACCAGACCCCCTTTAACAGGAACCGCCCCGCCTGTGAAGCCGGAACCGGCTCCCCTTGGGACCACCGGTATTCCCCTTTTGTTTGCCAGCTCCAGGATCCGGCTTATCTGGGAGGTGTTCTCCGGGAAAGCCACGGCATCCGGTACACAGACCCGGTTTGTGGCATCATATCCGTAGCAAACCCTGGTCTCCCAGTCCAGTTTAAGCTGCTTTGGACCCAGGATCTTCTCCAGCTGCTTGCGAGTTTTTCCGTCCAAAGGTTCTTCTTTTCTTTCCATGTTTTGGTCAGCCCAAGAGATGGCTTCATCTTACCCCATGGAGGGAGCTTCTCAAAGAGGGCCTTGACACCCGGGAAGCCGGGCGATATTGAAGGATCACCCAGGCTGCAAAGCTTCCCGGCTGTGAATGATGCGGGCCGGCAGGTTGACATGTTTGCACCGGGCTAACCATACTCAAAGAGGCCTTGGTTTTTTTTGTCCCAGCTACAAAGGGGTTTCCAGCATGGAGATCTGGATCCATCCTTGGGGCTTGAGCCCCTCCAAGCTGTCCGCCTGGATGAGTAATTCAGGCTAGGAGTGAAAGATGAAAAGCATCCGCATAGCCTTGGCCCAGATGGAGACGGTGGTGGGTGATATCTCAGGAAACCTGCGCAAGATACTGAGTTGGGTCCACAGGGCAAGAGAGCTGAGGGCTGACCTGGTTTGCTTCCCGGAGCTGGCTCTTACCGGTTATCCGCCTGAGGATCTTCTCTTAATGCCTCATTTCATTGAAAAGAACCTGCAGGCCCTGGAGGAGCTGGCCGAGGCCACCCGGGACATCTACGCGGTGGTAGGCTTTGTGGAAAGGCAGGACGACATCTTCAACTCTGCAGCAGTACTGGGAGAGGGCAGGTTGCTGGCAACCTATCGCAAGCATTTCCTGCCCACCTACGGGGTCTTCGACGAGGACCGCTATTTCCAGGCCGGCCGGCAGGCCCTGGTCTTGGAGTTGGAGGGGGTGAGGGTGGGCCTCACCATTTGCGAGGACCTCTGGTATCCGGCAGGACCTGGAAGGATAGAGGCTCTTCAGGGCGGAGCCCAGGTGCTTTTGAACCTCTCCTCCAGCCCTTACCACATGGGCAAGGGGAGGGCCAGGGAACAGATGCTGGCCACCAGGGCGGCCGATAACGGCGTTTTTCTGGCTTACCTCAACAGGGTGGGGGGTCAGGATGAATTGGTCTTCGATGGGCAAAGCCTCCTTATGAGCCCTCACGGGGAAGTTTTGGCCAGAGCCGAATGCTTTGAGGAAGAGATGCTTTGTTTTGATTTGGAGGTGACCCCTGTCTTGAGGACTCGACTGGCGGATCCCAGAAGAAGAAAAGAAAAGCTCTTCGAGGAGGGTCATGCCCAGGGCCTGGAGGTAAGAAAACTCAAAGGCCTCCCTCTGAGGGAAAGGTTGCCTCAAGCCTTCACTTTGCACGAACCCCTGGGCTTGGAAGAAGAGGTGCTGAGGGCCCTGGTGACCGGAACCAGATGTTATGTTAGAAACAATGGATTCAAGAAAGTGGTGGTGGGCCTAAGCGGAGGAGTGGACTCGGCCCTCACGGCCGCCATTGCGGTCCAGGCCTTGGGCCCAGAGGCTGTGGTGGGGGTTTTGATGCCCTCCCAATACACATCCCAAAGAAGCCTAGAGGATGCCAGAGCCGTGGGCCGGAATCTGGGGATAGAATTGCTGGAGATCCCCATCCGTGAGATTCATGAGTCCTATCTTGGCATGCTGGCAGCGCATTTCACAGGTCTGCAGCCTGATGTGACGGAAGAGAACCTCCAGGCCAGGATCCGAGGCAACCTGCTCATGGCTTTGTCCAACAAGTTCGGGTGGCTGGTTCTTACCACGGGGAACAAGAGCGAGACCTCAACGGGTTACTGTACTCTTTACGGAGACATGGCCGGGGGCTTTGGGATCATAAAGGATGTGCCCAAGACCCTGGTCTACAGGCTGGCCGGATTCATAAACAAGAGGGAGGGGCAGGATCTGATTCCCAGAAGCGTGCTGGAAAGGCCGCCCACGGCAGAGCTCAGGGAAGGCCAGCTGGACACGGACACCCTGCCTCCTTATGAGGTGCTGGACCCTATCCTGCAGGCCTATGTGGAAGAGGAGATGGGACCTGAAGAAATACAGAGGAGAGGTTTTGACCGCCAGACGGTGCTCAGGGTGATCCGCATGGTGGACCAAAGCGAGTACAAACGCAGGCAGTCCCCTCCTGGGATCAAGATCACCCCCAGGGCCTTTGGCAAGGACCGCAGGCTTCCTATTACCAACCGCTACAGGGTGGAGTAAAAGAGCTCCAAAGCGTTGCGAGAAAAGGCCCGGAAAAAGTAATCCCAGGGTTCTAAGTAAACGATCACCGGCTGACCTCGGAGCGGAGAGAGGAATAACCCCAAATGCGAGGTTTCTCCCATGGCAACCTGGACACATCTGAGAAGGCCCGGCGCCAGGCTTTGGAGCTGGAGTGTTTAGGCCTCATAGGGGAGGCCCTTTCCTCCAGCTTGGATCTTCGCACCACCTTGCAGGAGATCTTCCAGATTCTGGCCGAACGCATGGGCATGAGCCGCGGGACCCTTACTCTCTTGAATCCCAGGACCGGCGAGCTTGCCATTGAGATAGCCCACGGTCTCTCCTTCGAGGAACAACAGAGGGGTCGGTATAGGCTGGGCGAGGGGATAACAGGAAGAGTCGTGGAATCCGGGCAGCCCATGGTGGTGCCCAGGATAGGGGAAGAGCCCCTGTTCCTGGATCGAACCCGCTCCCGCAGGAAAATAGAAAAAGAAAACGTCTCATTTCTGTGTGTACCCATCAGGGTGGGACGCAGCGTGCTCGGGGCTCTTAGCGTGGATAGGCTTTTCACCCAAGAGGTCTCCCTCCAGGAGGACCTCAGGCTCCTGAGCATAATCTCTTCAATGGTGGGCCAAGCCGTGAAACTCCACCAAGTTCTCCAGGAGGAGAAAGAAAAGCTAATAGACGAGAACATAAAGCTTCAAAAAGAGCTTCAGGAACGCTACAGGCTTCCCAACATCGTCGGGAACAGTAGAAAAATGCAAGAGGTGTTCCAGGCCATCACCCAGGTGGCCTCCAGCGAGGCTACGGTGTTGATAAGGGGAGAGAGCGGCACCGGAAAAGAGCTTGTGGCCCATGCCATTCATTACAACAGTCCAAGGGCGTCAGGGCCTTTTGTGAGGGTGAGCTGCGCTGCTCTACCCGAAAGCCTCATTGAGAGCGAGCTTTTCGGGCATGAAAAAGGGGCTTTCACAGGCGCCCTTGTGGCTAAGACGGGCAGATTCGAGGTGGCCCACAAGGGGACCATATTTCTGGATGAAGTGGGGGATTTGAGCCCCACGGTGCAGATCAAATTGCTCCGGGTGATACAAGAGAGGGAATTCGAAAGGCTTGGTTCAACCAAGACCATACAGGTGGATGTGCGCATCATAGCGGCCACACATCAGGACTTGGAGGAGTTGATCCGGCAGGGTCGTTTCAGGGAGGATCTTTATTACAGGCTAAACGTGTTTCCTATTTACATGCCTCCCTTGAGGGAACGAAAGACGGACATACTGCTTCTGGCCGAACACTTCCTGGAGAAATACTCCCGCCAATACCAAAAGCAGATAAGAAGGATTTCCACTCCCGCTATTGACATGCTCATGGCCTACCATTGGCCAGGAAACGTAAGAGAGCTTGAAAACTGGATGGAAAGGGCCGTGATAGTCTGCAACGAAGAGGTCATTTACAGCTACCACTTCCCTGCCACCTTGCAGACAGCCGAGGCCACAGGCACGCAGCTTAGAGCCCCTCTCAAAGCCACAGTGGCCAGATTCGAGAGGGAGCTAATAATAGATGCCCTGAAATCCACCAGGGGAAACAGGGCCAAGGCTGCCAGGCTCCTGCAGACAACCGAGCGTATCTTGAATTACCGGATCAGATCCTTGGGGATAGATCCGTTGCGTTACAAGGCCTAACCAACATAATCCACTGGTCCTGAGTGAGGCGGGTTGTCTTTTTAAACATCCTAATGAGAATAATCCAGGCTCAAAACCAGCCTGATTCCCGGCTCCAGAGTTAGCCCTGGTTTGAGTCGGGATAGGCCAAAGTTTCAGGGGAGTTTGGGGGCTTGATTCCCCAGAATCAAAGGCTTTGGAGAATCATCGGGCTAAAAAAAGGGGATTGAAGCCCTGGGGGTCTCAAGGCATGCTCTGGCCTCGCAAGCCTGCCATGTGGCTTTTCTTGGGAATGGGCTTTCATGCCCTGGCGGCCCAGGTGGTCTTGCTCAGGGAGATGCTGGTTTTAGTGGCAGGCCACGAGCTGAGCATAGGCATGATAATGGCATCCTGGTTGACGGGCATCTTTGCGGGAGCTTGGGGGGCTACCCGCATCAGAGGATCCTTTCCAGCTCTTTTTTGGCTCCTGACAATCTCTCCGGTCTTGTCCTTGGGGCTTCTTTTGGGGGTGCGTCACCTGCGCTTTCTGATTTCAGTGCCCCCCGGGGCCCCCATTTCTACCCTTGGCTCCATGCTGGCCATGGTGGGATTCCTCTTGCCTCAGGCTGCGGTGGTGGGAGCCATGTTCCCCGTGGCCTCAGCCTTAGCAGCAGGAGGGAGCGACTCACCTGCACAGGCAATAGGTCGGGTCTATTTTTGGGAAGCCCTGGGAAGCCTTCTGGGGGGGCTGGCTCTCAGCTTCTGGATGATTCCCCACCTTCACGGTCCAGGGATCCTGGCCTGGACAGGTATGCTCACAAGCTTCCTGGCTGCTTTGGGGGTTTGGGGGCTGAGCAGGCCCTGGGGCTTGGGCCTAGGCCTTGTGGGGGTCCTCTGGGGGGTTTCCTTGGCTGGGGGGCTTGTCTCTTCCATGCAGGAATGGTCTGCCCAAAGACGCTGGGGGGTGCTTCATCCCGGGATGGAAAGGCTTGTCACAGTGGACTCCCCCTACCAGAACATAGAGCTGGGCCGGCTGGAAGCCCAGTTCACCCTTTTCGGCAATGGCAGGCCCATGCTTACTTTTCCTGATCCTGTGGAGGCGGCTCCTTTGGTACAAATCCTCATGCACCAGGAACCCATGCCCAAAAGGATTCTCCTGGTGGGTGGAGGGCCTGCCAGCAGCATCCCGCTTCTTCTTGAATACCCGGTGGAGCTGATCCGTCTGGTGGAGCTGGACCCAAAGGTTTTTGAGGTTTCAATACCTTTTTTGAGTCCTGAGTTGAGAAGAGCACTTGAAGATCCAAGGCTTCAAGCTGACCATCTTGATGCCCGCTTCCTAATATCCAAGCTCCCCCCAGGCAGTTTCGACGCGGCGGTGGTGCAAATGGGGGACCCCTCCACAAGCCTTCTGAATCGCTTCCACACGTTGGAGTTTTTCCAGGGGCTGAATCGCATCCTGGGGCCAGACGGTCTGCTTCTCCACGGGGTTAGCGGATCTGTACACTACCTGGGGCCTGAGCTGGAGAGGTTCCTGGGTATGATCTACCGCAGCCTTGAGGCGGTTTTTCCTGAGGTTCGGGTGATTCCAGGGGAGAAAACTCTTTTTTTGGCAGCAAAGAACAAGGGAAGAATAAGCCTTGAGCCGGATGTGTTGGCCGGCCGCCCTTCCCCTGGGGAGCAGACCCCCAAGGCTCTTTTTTTCACATGGATTCAGCCTCACCAAGTGGGGCTTTGGGAGGAGACTCTAAGCAGAAGCCGGGAAGAGCCCAATTTGGATGAGCACCCCCGCAGCATAATTCATTTCCTGGCCCTTTGGGAGAAGCTCTCAGGGGCAAATCTAGGAGTGCAAACACTCAAGACCCTGGAAGGACTACCTTGGGGATGGATTCTTTGCGGCCTGGGGCTTCTCCTTACGGCTTCCCTTTTGGGGGGGCGTGGGTTCAATTTGGAAAGGATTCCTCTGGTGGCCCTAGGAGTCACGGGCTTTACGGCCATGGCGCAGGAGATGGTTTGTCTCTATCTGTATCAGGCAGTTTGGGGATATCTATATTCCAAAGTGGGCCTTCTGGTGGGTGTCTTCATGGCAGGGCTTGCTGCAGGGGGAATGTGGGCAAAGGGGATTCTCAGCCCCTGGAGGAGGAACTCTTTGGGAGCCCTCCTGGGGGTGCAGGCAGGGATGACTTTGCTTTGCGCTTCCATTCCCCTGCTCTGGGTGAGCAGGCTGCTGTCAGGGAGCATATGGGAACCCCCAGGCCCCGAGGCTCAAACGGCAGTTTGTTTCTGGATGTTTCTGGCCGGTTTTGCCACGGGCGGATCTTTTCCTTTGGCCTGCGGGGTCTTGGAAAAAAGGCTTTGCAGCGCAGGGCTCATAGCCGGTAAGGCTAGCGCATGGGACCATTTGGGAGCAGCCATAGGGGCTCTCTTGGGAGGAGTGGTTCTGGTGCCCACCTTGGGCCTTGCCCGAAGCGGTTGGGTCTTGGCTGGGCTGCAGGCCATGGCCACCCTCTGGTTGGGTGCATATCTCCTTGCAGGTCCAACCAGGCGGGGATAGGATTAGCCGCGGGGTCTTGGTCATCAAGGATTCTCTTTAGCCCAAGAAGAAAGGAGGATGAGGAGCATGTACAAGGTAGTGCTTCTCCGACACGGTGAGAGCATCTGGAACCTGGAAAACAGGTTCACAGGATGGACGGATGTGGATCTCTCGGAAAAAGGCATCCAAGAGGCCCACGAGGCAGGCAAGCTGCTTCGGGCAGAGGGGTACCTGTTCGATGTGGCCTTCACCTCGGTGCTCAAGAGGGCCATCAGAACACTTTGGATAGTGCAGGAGGAAATGGATCTCATGTGGATCCCAGTAGAGCTTTCTTGGAGGCTCAATGAAAGGCACTATGGAGCCTTGCAGGGGCTCAACAAGAAAGAGACGGCCGATAGGTACGGCCTAGAGCAGGTGATGGCCTGGAGAAGGAGTTATGATGTGCCTCCTCCTCCCCTTGATCCAGAGGACCCTAGACATCCCCGCTTTGACCCCAGGTATGCTAAGCTGGCCCCTCAGGAGATTCCCTCCTGCGAGTCTCTGAAGGACACCTTGGAGAGAGTCCTGCCTTACTGGGAGAAAGTTGTCGTGCCTTGTCTACAAAAGGGATGCCGTCCCATACTCTCAGCCCACGGCAACAGCTTAAGAGCCCTTGTGAAGCACCTAGACGGGATCTCAGACCAAGAGATAGTGGAACTCAACATTCCTACTGGAATACCCTTGGTTTACGAGCTGGATCAAGACCTAAGAGTTCTTAACCGTTATTACTTGGGGGATCCCGAAGCAGTGGCCAAAGCCACCCAAGCCGTGGCCGGGCAACTGCAAAAAGGCTAAGAAGCAGGCGGTTGCAAAGCCCCATGGACCCCAAAGCCCCCAGAAACTCGGCAATGAACATGGTGTGGCTCTTCCTGCTGCTTTCTTCGGTGTTGGTAGGGGCGGCCACGGGCAGGCTGGAGCAGGTGGGCAAGAGCTCTTTTCAGGCAGCCAAGCAATCTGTAGAGCTGGCCATAGGGCTGGTGGGGGCCATGACCTTGTGGCTGGGCCTGGTAAAGGTGGTGCAGGAAGCCGGCCTCATGGCCTCCATATCCAAAGCTCTAAGGCCTTTGCTGGTGAGGCTCTTTCCGGATGTGCCGGCCGATCATCCGGCCATGGGAGCCATGGTCATGAACATGGCGGCCAACATGATGGGCCTCGGCAATGCGGCCACCCCACTGGGAATAAAGGCCATGCAGGAGCTGGAGCAGCTGAATCCCCAAAAAGGGGAGGCCACAGACGCCATGTGCCTTTTCCTGGCCATAAACACCAGCTCCGTGACGCTTCTGCCCCTGGGGGTCATGGCTGTGCGGGCCTCTGCCGGGGCTCGGGATCCAGCAGGGATATTGATCCCCACTCTTCTGGCCACAACCTGCTCAACAATCGTAGCGGTTTTCTCGGCAAAGCTTTTGGCCAGGCTCTACAAGACCAGCTCCAGGGAAAAGGGAAGAGAGGAGGGTATGAAATCGACTGCCCCAGACAGCTCCTCCCAGGAGCCGCCCCCTGTGCATACACCTCAAGCCCAAGGCTGGCGAAGGTGGATCCTGCCCATGTACACGGCGGCCTTTGTGGCCGGGGTGGGGATGCAAATATTGGGCAGCCCACAGCCGGAGAAAGGAATTGAGGGACTCTCCCATGCTCTGATCCCTTTTCTCATGGGGCTCATGGCCCTGTATGGGGTGAGCAGGAGCATTCCGGTGTACGAGCGGCTCTGCGATGGCGGCAAAGAGGGATTTCAGGTGGCCTTGCGGATTATTCCCTTTCTGGTGGCCGTGCTGGTGGGAGTGGGGATGTTTAGGGCCTCTGGGGCACTTGAGATCTTCACTGGAATAATAAGCCCCCTGACCGGCTTTATAGGAATGCCTCCCGAGACTCTGCCCATGGCTTTGGTGCGGCCTCTTTCCGGTTCAGGAGCCTTTGGAATGATGTCCGAGTTGGTGGCCCGGGACCCTGACTCTCTTGAGGCCTTCATAGCCTCCGTGATGCAGGGTTCCACGGACACGACCCTATATATCCTGGCCGTGTACTTCGGGGCCGTGCAGGTTAAGCGGATCCGCTACGCCCTTTGGGCAGGGCTTCTGGGAGACGCCGCAGGCATCCTTGCGGCCGTTGTTCTGGGAAGACTCTTCTACAGCTAACCTGAATCATCCCTTAAGCCTGTGCCTTTGGGGGCCATGGCCCCAACCCCCTAGCCCTTATTATCCACCCATCCTGAATAGTGCGGCTCAGGGTGGTCAGCCTTCTTCCTCCCCCTCTTCGGACCAAACCGGCTGACCGTTCTCCAGCCTTAGTTTCAAGATCCGTTCCCCGCTTCTGATCTCCGTGGCTATGACAGCGGGTTTTTCCTGGAAAAGAATCCTGGAGCCGCGCACCGTGATTTTGTCTCCAGGGGAAATCTCGAAATCCTGCTCAGCCACGAACCAACCCGGTCCCAGGTGCACGTCTATGGTTTCGGTGGAGGTCTCCAATACCACAAGCAGCCCGTAGCCCATCTGTCGCAAAGGGGTGAAGCGCTCCACGCTTAGGACCTCCCCCCTTAGAGTCACCAAGGTGGTGGGATCAAATAGCTTCCCGTAAGCCGTATGCGCCCCCCAGCCTTGGCCTCCGGCCCTTCTGATGGCCACCTCCTGAGCATGGGCCATTGCCAAAAGAAGCCCCGCCAAGATCAAAAAGCAGGTGATACTTCTCTTGGCAAAGTCCATGAGATCACCTCCCCTGCCTTTTCTTGTAGCATGAAACTGTGGGCTTTGCCTGTCAAGCTTCCCGAGCCTCCCCGGACATTCCTCAGCTTGGGCCATCTTCACCCTGGCCGCAGCTTGAACTTGGTGCAAGCACAGCGTTGAAGGGAACATCTGGACATGGAATCATATTAGTGCTCCAATGATTCTTCCCAAGTTTATGGGTCCGGAGCCCATGAGAGAATCGAAAAAGAGCGGCCAGAAGAAGTCTTTTTTCAAGCCTCTCCTTTCTCAGCAAGAATGCCGGATCTTTTGGGTTGAGGATTCAACCCGGCTGGAAGAGCTGGCCTGCAAATTGAGATCAGAGCCCAGGGTGGCGGTGGACCTGGAAGCGGATTCCCTTTACCGGTACCGCGAGAGGATATGCCTGATCCAGGTCTCTTGCTCCCAGGGGTCGGCTCTCATAGATTCCCTGGCTGTTCAGGATCTGGGCCCTCTTAAGCCCATCCTGGAGGATCCATCTCTGGAGAAGGTTTTCCACGGGGCCGACTACGACATGCGGCTTTTAAAAGGGGCCGGATTCAATCCCCGGGGAATTTTCGACACCAAGCTTGCGGCTGAATGTCTTGGGATCAAACGTTTGGGCCTCGCGGATCTCTTGGAGGAACGCTTGGGCATCAGGCTGGAGAAGAGGTTTCAGCGGGCTGACTGGAGCAAGAGGCCTTTGCCCGGGCCCATGGTGGAATATGCCGTGGGGGACACCTGCCACCTCTTGGCCCTGAGGGATTCTTTGGCCCAGGAGCTGGAGGCCCTTGGCCGGATGGATTGGGCCAGAGCCCATTTCCTGGAACTGGAAACCATAGAGCCCCTTTGCAGGGAACCCCCCAGCGCGTTTAAGACCCGCGGGGCAAGGGATTTGGACGGGCAGGGCCTCCGGGTGCTCCAAGCTCTTCTGGAATGGAGGGAGGAACAGGCCAGGCGCAAGGATGTGCCAGTGTTCAAGATCCTGCAAACAGATACTCTGGTGAGCTTGGCCAGGGAAAAACCCTTGGATTCCAAGGCCATGCTCGGGATTCCCGGCATCACGAAAAAGGTCTTGGAGATCTGGGGAGAGAGCCTTTTCAAGTTGATTCAAGAGGCCTTGGAAAAAGCCCCTCTACCCTCTTGGAGTAATACCAGGAGCCCACAGAACCCTCCAGGGTCCCGCAAGAGATTTCTGGCTCTAAAACAGGTAAGAGACCAGCTGGCAGAACAGGAGGGGCTGCACCCGGGTGTTTTGTGCCCCAACAGCCTGCTTCGCACTCTGGCAGTGTCCAAGCCCCAGGACTTTCAAAGCAAGATGAAGCAGCTGTTGAAGCCCTGGCAGCTAAAGCTGCTTGGGGAGCGGTTCCTGGAGGCCTTTTCAGGGGCCTGCCCCACGAAATCAAGCTGATTTATTGGAAGCGATCACCCAGGTACCGACTACGATTTACCCCTCTGGGGTTTGGGGGCATAGCCCCCAAACCTGTCTCCTGCAGTGCTTTCTGAGGCTCTCCTATCTGGAGCTCTTTGTCTGCCCGCTTACCTCCAACTGGCACTTGGTAAAATCTATCTCTTGCTTGCAGCCTGGGCAGATGTGTCTTTTGTCAAATTCATCCGAGAAGATTTCCTTCTCGGCCCCGCAGTTGGGGCATCGGCAGGTGAAGGCCTGAAGGTTCTTGAAAGACTCGAAACCGGGACAGTGTCTGGGTGTGGACATATTCTCACCTCCCCCTTCCGTGTGCCGGGGCAGACCCCCAAAGCCGAGCCATGGATCCTCAGTCACCCGGCCCCAAACGGGTCTACCCTCCTTTATAATATCCTAGGATAGACCCGTTGATGCCCCAAAGCAGCTTGATTTTTTTTATCAAGCCAGCCCCCCTTTTCCCATTGATCCTGGGTAATGCAGGTTAGCTTACCGATTCTGGCCAATGAGGGGGCTGGCCGCAAAAGGGCAGGTAGCCCCGCTGCTTTGGGGTGTGATTCAATATGTAAACGAATATTCGGACGGGTATCATGAGGGTTCTTTACCTGCAACTGCCGGTTTTGGATTTTGGATACGACTATGCCGGTGGAGATCATCCTTTGGCAGGAGCCTACCTTGCTGCGAGCGCTTTGGCCAAAGGGGTTCCCCATGAGCCCATATTCTTGCCGCCTTCTCTCACCTCTTTTGCATCCAATCAGGCCATGCTAAGAGAGATCCGTTCCCTGGAGCCCCAGGTGGTGGTAACCACTCTGTACCTTTGGAATGTGGAAAGAACCCTCAGTTTGTGCAGTGCCCTTAAAGAATTCAACCCCCGGATAAGACTCCTGGCAGGGGGACCAGAGGTGGCCGGGGACTTCGAGCTAAGGTTTCCGGAGCATCCCTTTGACTGGGTCCACAGCGGTGAGGGTGAGGCGGTTTTTCCCCGAGTCCTAGGGGAGATCTCCCGGGATTTGGGTGTTGGGGTAGGAAGGCTTGCTCAAGCAGCCTGCGAGGCAGCTGCTTTGGTTTCTCTGGAAGAGGTGCCCTCCCCCTACCTCATGGGGCTTCTTCCCAAGGCCCCAGACGGCTCCATATGGGTTGAGACCATGCGTGGATGCCCCTTCCACTGCGCTTACTGCTATTACGGAAAGAACTTTAAAGAGCTGAGGTGGTTCCCCTCGGAATGGCTCAGAGAGCACGTGCTTTGGGCTGGCGCCCAAGAAGCGAAGGAAATCTATCTCTTGGATCCTTCTTTTCAGGTTACCCCTGGCCTGCTCAGACGCCTTGGGGATCTGGCGCTTTGGAATGCTCTTTGCGTGCCCCTTCACACAGAGGCCAGGGTGGATCACATGAACCCAGAACTGGCAGAGGGATTCAAAAGGGCAGGCTTCCATTCCCTGGAGACAGGGCTTCAGAGCATCCACCCACAGGTTCTGAAAAAAGCTGGCAGATCCGGAAACCCCAAAGCCTTTGCAAAAGGGGCGCATCTTCTTTTGGAAAGAGGCATAAAGCTCCAGATAGACGTGATCCTAGGGCTTCCAGGGGACAGCCCCGAGGGGTTCTTGGGCACAATTGATTTTCTAGGCGAACAGGCTCTGGGACAACATGTGACAGTGTTTCCTCTCTTGGTGCTGCCCGGCACCAGACTCAAAGAAAAGGCCGCCTCCTGGCAGGTAAGCTACAGAGCAAGACCACCTTACCAAGTTGAGGCTGTGGGCCGGGCCAGCAAGCAGGAGCTTAGAAAGGCCTTGGAAGAGGCTGAAAAGAGGCTGGATCTGGGACTTTATCCACTGCACCTGCCGGACCTAAGCCCTCAAGAAGGCCCTTGTGATCTGATAGGGCTGGTGGAGATCCAGGATCGAGGCAGAGGCAACCCTGTGGGCCTTCCCCTCCAGTTCATGGAAAACTTGAGCCATTCACCTGTTTTTCTTTTTAGATCCAGCGGGGGAGAACCTCCCTGGAGCTTGATCGCCCGGTGGGCGGCCTGGCAGAAGAGGTTCTTGCCGGAGCTTCTCCCTTTCTGGGGGGTGGAAGCAACCAACAGGTTTTCCTTGAAAAGCTTGGAGAAGCTTCTGGCAGAATTGCACGATCCCGGATCCTACCAGGCCGGCCTCTGGTCCCTATGTCCGGATGATTACCTTAGGCTTTCCTGCCGTCCTTTTCTGCTCTCCATGTGTCAAGAACAGGAGGAATTCTGGCTGGAGGCGAACCAATTGCTTCCGGTCATAAGGCTCATGAGAGAGAGGCCGTTCTTCCCGGATGAAGAGGCCCTGGCGAGGCTGCCTGTGCTTTGGGAGACCCGCAAACTGCTCGCCCCAAGGATCTTGAAGGCCCTTTGGCCCAGCTTCCAAGGAAGGGAGGAAGAGCTTCTCTTCTCCAGGTGGGAAAACGCTGTTTCCTGGGCCAGGATCACGGGGCTTGCTTTGCCTCCGGGGAGGCCAAGGATGGGCAGGGTTCGGCTGCCTTGACACAGGCCTGCCCTGGCTGTTAAAAACCCTCATGATCCAAAAACGCCAAAACAGGTAAGCCATCACCCAGTGATCAACTATAGAAGTAGGAGGAGCTAATGCCTGTTCCGAGCCATGAGGAACTTTCAAAAGAGGTGAAGGAGTCCTCCAAGAGGGGCAACCTCTGCAGCCAGATAGTAATGGATGTAGGGTTGCGTCACCTGGGCCTAGAAAAGCCGGAAGTGGTCCTCTCCATGGGCGGCTTGGTGGGCGCTCAAGGCCTCATGGGGGCCACCTGCGGGACCCTGACCGCGGCTGCATGTCTCATTGCATCAGCATCACAAGGCAGGATAGAGCAGGGCAGGATGTACATGCTCATCCAAGAGCTGGAGGAGAGATTCCAGGAAGAGCTCGTCTCCCAGTATCCAGGTAACCATTGCGATGACATTCTTGAAGCCGAACCTGGAAAGCTGCCCACTGAGATATGCCCCCCTATCATAGCGGGGGCAATAAGAATAGCCCTGGAGTTGCTCCAAGCAGAAGGGCTGGAGGTAAGATGAATCCCGGGGGAAAAGGTTCTCCCCCGGGTCGCATTGCACAGGATATCAGAAAGCCACCTTATCCAAGCCCTTGAGCCCTAGAATCTGCCTGGCCTCATCAGGAGTGGCCGGCTCCAGACTCATTTCCTTGGCTATTCTTGCTACCATGGCCACCTGTTCTGCGCTGGAAGCTGCCAGCTTGCCCTTCCCAGCGTAAAGGGAATCCTCAAGTCCCACCCTAACGTTGGGAGCCCCCATTGCCATGGCCGTGGCTGCAAGAGGAATCTGGTGGCGACCCGCACCTGCAACCGACCAGGTGAAATTCCCCTCCCCCAATAGGGAAACCGCCTCCTCATACATCATTACGAGGTGCTTTACCGAAGGGTGCATCCAGCCCACCATGGGGCCGAAGACGAACTGCAGGTGAGGAGGTTTCTTGACCAGACCCTCCTCCATCAGCCAGGTGACGTAGTTGAGATGGCCCAGCTCGTACATCTCGAATTCGGGCTTTACATCCAATTCCAGGAAAGTGCGGGCGTAATTCAGATCATCATCGAAGGTGGGGGCAAAAGTTATTCTCCTGCACTGCTCCAAATAGCCCTTTTCCCAATCGAATCGGAACTCCTTGAACCTTCCGGCCAACTGGAAGATCCCGAAGTTGAATGGGGCGGGATCAAAAGAGCACATCTCAGGCTGAAGCTTTCTGATGGGAACCAACTTCTCCTCCCAACTCTGGCCGATGGCCCCGCCGGTGGTGGGAAGCAAGATCAGATCACATTTCTCCTTGATGCCCCTGCATACCTGGTAAAAGAGCTCGGGGTCGGAGGTGGGCTTGCCGTCCTTGGGATCTCTCACGTGTATGTGGGCGATGGCCGCCCCGGCCTCCCAGGCCTTAACGGCATCCTGGATTATCTGTTCTGGGCTCAGCGGCAAATGAGGGCTCATGGTTGGTATGTGAACAGAACCAGTGATGGCTGCGGTGATGATGATTTTTCCCATCTCATTACCTCCCTGTTTTGGTGAATCTGCTAAGCAGAGATCCTGCCATTTTTCTTGGGTCAATGTCCATAGGGCTGCTTATCCTCCGGTAAATTGAAACAAATTTAGCTTGACAACGGGTCGGGCTTTTGGCTTAGTATGCCCTGATGTGCGCGGAATGGGTGCGCAGGCAAGAAAAGGCTGGGCTTCTTCCTTATTAGGGCTTGTGAGGGTAGTGCCCATGAAAAGTCCCAAGGATCAAGGCCCTGTTTCCGTCAAATCCGAAGCCTCGGGGTCTCCAAAAAAGGGGTTCATGGGGCTTTTTGCAGGATTGGAATTGCCCAACCTGATTCAGATGATGGCCATGAACGGATTCACCGGTAAGGTGGAGCTGCGGTGCGGATCCAGGGCAGGGGAGATCTACTTGAAGCATGGAGAAATAGTTCACGCCCACCTGGAGGATACCGCCGGAGTCAAGGCCTTTGAGCAACTCCTGGGATGGGTGGAAGGAGAAGTGCTTCTTGAAGCCGAACGACAGCCCCCCGTGGAGACCATAGACGTACCTTGGCACGCCCTATTGATTCAGGCCATGGCTAGAATAGAGGACCGTGAGGCTGCTCCCGAGAAGGTCCAAGAGCAACCCCCAGGCAAGAGCCAACCCCAGGCCTCAGAGCTGCTCAGGTTAAGGAGTTTCCATAGAGTCCTGCTGGATCGGCCCGGGGTAAGCAATTGCCTGATCGGCAAGGCCGGACAAGTTCTGTGCCCTGCGCAGCCAGTGCCAAAGCTCTTGCACTGGTTCAGGATCATGTGGGAGGTGCTGGAGAGCTCATGCAAGATGAGCCCCCCTGATGCAGGAGGAGAGCCCTTGATGCTCTGCATGGTCCTTGAAGCCAGGAGCTGGCTTCTGGTTCGGCTGGGGGATTTTGTGGTGGCTGTGGAGTTGGAGAAAGGAACTGATCTTGCCGGAATCCACAGGGAAATAGTTCGTCTCTGGGAAAAAGGGTGACACTTATGGCCGCACAGGAATCTCCCCTTGCAGAGCTTGCCGCAACCGACGGGGTCAGGATGGTGTGTGTTTTCGCTCCGGATGGAAGCCTCTTGAGTTCTATACCGAAGGCGATGGAGAACACCCCCTGGATCGAGTTCCTTCAGACCTTGAGCGGACATCCCTGCCTGAGCTGGCCTGAACTAAAAGAGATGGCTCTTTTCTACCCCAATTCTCTGGTCATATGGAGAAGGATCGGGGAAAACAGAACCCTCTCGGATGGCTCCAGCCATCTGGGGGAAGCTTTATATCGAAACATCTTCTTGGTGGCAGAACCTGCTACCAGCCTCTCCCTGCTTAGGGTCTCGCTGGATGTGAAGGAGCACGGTTGGCGAGCTTTGGGAATCCACAAGGTTTTTCCAAGCTCGGCTGGCAAGGGTTCCGAGGGAGGCATCTTGTCCAAACTATTCAGAAGGCCAACTCATTGAAGAAACAGCTTAAAGGGGGCTCAATCTGATGGGAGTGCAACCTGGGCTGCACAGTCTCTATGAAACCCTAAGCAAGCTTGTGGCCGAAGGCCGCTCCGGAAGGCTTCAGGTAAGCCATTGGCCCGGGCGAGAGGGGGTCATCGGGCTTAGCGATGGCCGCATAGTCCACTGCCAGGTGGGAAGGTTCAGGGGAAGGGAAGCCCTGGAGTTCCTAAGCAATTGGATGAGTATTTCCCTTAGGTTTTACGAGAACGTGGAGAGCTTGGTAGTAGATGTGGAGGATGAGACCCAACAGTTGTTGTCCTTGTTGGAACAAAGAGACCAGGAGTTTCGCAAGATCAGGACCGTTGTCCCAGGTCCTGAGGCGGTTTTTGCCCTCTCCCCTGAAGCTCAGGATGGAAGGGTCACGGTCAATGGAAAGCTTTGGAAAGTCGTAGCATTGGTTAACGGCCGCAACTCCGTCAAGGACATATGTGTTTCCCTCAAGGCCAATGAGTTCTCAGTGAGCAGGATCCTGGCTTATTTGGCAAACCGTGGAATCATAAAGATGCTCTCCGCTCAGAAGCCTCTGGATCCCACTGTGACGAAGAGATTTCTGGGCGAGATGGAAGAGCTCCTGGCCACCCAAATAGGCCCTATAGCTCAAGTCCTAATTCAAGACGTGTTGGGGGAGATGGGCAAGAGCCTTGATTACCTGACTAGAGAGGATCTCCCAGTTCTGGTTGAGAGGATGGGGGAACTTATCGAGGAGGAGCCAGCCAGGATTGAGTTTCAGAGGTCCATGTTGGGGGTGATCCAAGAGATTCTGGCAGGCAAGAAAGAGAGTTGAGTCTGGGAGGGTGACCTATGGCCGAGAAAGTAAGGTTTGGGATTTTCCCGAGAGTCTTGGTATTCGCTTTGTGTGTATCCTTGATCCCTTTGGCAGCAATTGTGGTCTTTGCATACCTGGACATGACCGGAATAGGTGATTTGGTCCTTGCGGAGGGGAAAAGGAGCTTGGAGGAGCTTGGAGCCCATGTGATAGAGGGGAAGGCAAGAGACGTTGCCTCGCAGCTTGATGTTTACCTGGCCGCCAATCCCCAGAAGACGGCAAAGGAGCTCCAGGCAACTCCGGCCTTCCAGGCCCTCGCGGTGCAGCCGGTTGGAAAGACAGGATACACAGCTGTCCAAGACGCCCAGACGGCCGTCAACCTGTTTCACAAGAACCCAAAGATCGTCAATACGGACCTTCACCAATTGGCTTCCAAGCTCCCCGAGTTCTGGAAGATCATGGAGGCGAGCCTAGGTGGGAAGGACTCCTCTGGATACTATGACTGGACCGAGCCAGACGGTAAGATCCGAAAGAAGTACATGTTTATAACCACGCTGAAGAACCGAACCGCAGATAACGTGCTCATGGGAGTAGCGGCCACCACTTATCTGGACGAATTCTCCAAGCCCGTGTTGGACCTCGAGCAGAAGGTATCTGGCCTCATACAAGAAAAACTGACCCTGTTCTACTTGCTCATAGGGCTGACCGCCCTGGCAGTGGTTGTGGCCAGTTTTGCCCTGGCACGAACAATAACGAGGCCCATTCTGTATTTGGCAGGGGTGGCCGAGGAGATCAGCAAGGGGAAGCTGGGGACTAAGATAGAGATCTCCAGAAAAGACGAGATCGGAGTGCTGATAGAGGCCACCAAGCGCATGCAAAGAAGCCTAGCCCTGGCAATCCGAAGACTGCAGGAGAAAAGTGCCGCCTCCAAGACATGAGCTTGAAAAAGAGAGGGCAGGCAATCGCCTGGGTACAACGTGGGAGCGTGGTCCCTCTGTCATCAGTTCAATGTGTTTTCCATGGAAGTTGCCTGGGGCTTCAGCCCGCCCAATTCTCGGTCATAGTCCTTGTTGTAAAGAAAAGAGAATCAGCAATGCGCTGATAAAGGGTGATGATAGCTGGAGAGGATGACCCCACGCTTACTGGCGCGTCGCTGGAGGGCTGATAACACATGGATGCTGAATTTGCCAAGATAGGTGCCCAAGATTTGGGCGTGATCAGATTCGATGGGAGGGTGGCCGTTGTCACCGGGGCAGGAGGAGGCCTGGGGCGGGTTTACGCCCTGGAGCTGGCAAAACGGGGAGCCAAGCTGGTGGTGAATGATCTGGGAGGAGCCCGGGATGGTTCAGGCCCGGGCTCACAGGCCCCTGCAGACAAGGTAGTGGAGGAGATAAGGGCACTGGGTGGTGAGGCCTTGGCCAGCTACGACACGGTGAGCACACCCCAGGGAGGTGAGGCCATAGTGCAGAAGGCCTTGGGGGCCTTCGGGAAGGTGGACATCCTAATCAACAACGCCGGCATCCTTAGGGACAAGACCCTGGTGAACATGGAGCCGGATGGCTGGGCAGCGGTCTTGGAGGTTCACCTCAATGGAGCCTACAATGTGACCCGCCCGGCCTTTGCACAAATGAGGGAGCAAGGCTACGGCCGCATAATCATGACCACTTCCTCGGCAGGGCTCTACGGCAACTTCGGGCAGGCCAACTACGCAGCCGCCAAGATGGCTTTGGTAGGCTTCATGAACGCCCTGAAGCTGGAGGGAGCCAAGTACAACGTGCTGGTCAACGCGGTGGCCCCAATGGCTGCAACACGCCTCACTCAGGACGTGCTGCCTGCTGAGCTCTTTCAAAGGTTGAATCCAGAGTTCGTGGCCCCTTTGATAGTCTATCTCTGCTCTGAGAAGTGCAAGGAAACCGGGAGGATCTACAATGCCGGGGCGGGCTATTTCAACCGTGTGGCCCTCCTCACAGGAGAGGGCATTCTCCTGGGGGAAGGGCTCAGGCCGCCTTCGGCCGAAGAGGTATCCCAGCATTGGGAAGCCATCAATTCCATGGAGGGGGCAAGGGAATTCCCCAATGCCGCATCCTCCATGGAGCCCATGATCAGGGCGCTGGCAAACGCTCAAAGAGGCAAGTGAGATCTGAGGCACGCAGAACAGGAGCCGGCAGCCATGGAAATACTCAATTATTCGCAGGAACATAGGATATTCAGGGAGGCCTTTAGGAAATTCCTCCAGAAGGAGGTAGTCCCCAATGTGGAGGAATGGGAGGAGCAGGGCGTAGTGCCCAGGTCTGTCTGGAAAAAGATGGGGGAGCAAGGATTTCTGTGCATGTGGGTTCCCGAAGAGTATGGGGGCATGGGAGCCGATTTCTTATACTCGGTAATTGTGGCCGAAGAGCTTCCCAAAGCCAATTTCTCGGGATTGGCCGCCCCGCTTCACAGCGACATAGTGGTCCCCTACATATACTCGTACGGCTCCGAAGAGATCAGACAAAAATATCTGCCCGGATGTGTCTCCGGAGACACCATAACTGCCGTAGCCATGACAGAGCCCAACACAGGAAGCGATCTGGCCGCCATGCGCACCACTGCAGTGGAGGAGGGGGACTGGGTGGTCATAAACGGCCAGAAGACCTTTATCAGCAACGGGCTCAACTGCGGGCTTCTGGTCTTGGCAGCCAGGGACCCCAAGGTGGAGGAACCCCACAGGGCTATAGATCTTTACCTGGTGGAAGAAAACACTCCTGGCTTCGAGAAAGGCAAGAAGATTAAAAAAATAGGCTGGCACAGCCAGGACACAGCCGAGCTCTTTTTCAATGACTGCCGCATCCCCAAGACTCAGAGGCTAGGGGAGAAAGGGCAGGGCTTCAAGATGCTCATGGAGAAGCTTCAGCAGGAGAGGCTCATGGTGGCCATAGGGGCTGTGGCCCTGGCCGAGCACATCCTGCCCCTGACCATTCAGTATTGCCAGCAGCGGTATGCCTTTGGCAGGCCCATATCCAAGTTCCAACACAACCAGTTCAAGCTGGTGGAGATGGCCACTGAGGTGAAGTTGGGCCGCACCTTCCTGGACAAGCTCATAGCGGATCACATGGAAGGCAGAAACGTGGTGCTGGAGGTCTCCATGGCCAAGTACTGGACCACGGACATGGTCATGAGGGTGGCGGATCGCTGTCTTCAGCTCTTCGGGGGTTACGGTTATTGCGAAGAATATCCCATTGCAAGGGCCTGGCGAGATGCCCGTGTCATGTCCATCTTTGCCGGCACCAATGAGATAATGAAGACAATAGCCGCAAGGGTGATGGGATTGTGAGATTCAGTTGGCAGGCACCGTAGTATATTCCAGAAGAATAATCCTAGCTGGAGGAGGGCAGCTATGGGGGCTCTGGTAACCTCCATACAGGCGGCTGTGGATCCCCTGTGTCCTTGGAGCTGGAGGGTTGCCCAGTGGCTTGGGGAGGTTCGATCCGTAAGGTCGGTTGAGGTGAAATGGGCTATTCTTTCCCTGGAGTATCTGAACCGCGATCAACCCCAGCATCCCATGATGAAAAGATTCAAGAGCAATCGGGCGGCCATGAGGCTTCTTGGCATGACTCAAGGGCGCGCCGGGGATTTGAAGCTGGAGCAGCTTTACTGGGCCTTGGGGGAGGCTGTGCATGAGAGGGGGGAACCCCTCGATGAAGAAGAGGTCTTGAGGAGGGCTTTGGCAAAGGCTGGCCTGCCAGGGCAATGGCTTAGAGAGGCTTTCCAAGACAAGGAGCTGGACAGGGAGCTCTGGCGAATGTACGGGGAGCTCTGCTCTACAGGGGCCTTCGGGGTCCCCACGATTTTCTTGGGGCCCTCCAGGGTGCCATATTATGGTCCTGTGATCTCCAGGGTCCCAAAAGGGGAGGAGGCCGGGGATCTTTGGGACCATGTGGCTGGTTTGGCCCGTCATGAGTACTTTTACGAACTCAAGAGGCCCAGGTAATGGCAGAAGGCGGCTACTCCAGTTTCCATAAGCGCCCGGCCAAGGAAATTTTCACCATAGGGCATGGTAAAAGGAGCTGGGAATCCTTCTTGGAGTTGCTTGGTTTGCATGGGATAGGCAAGGTGGTGGACGTGAGGGCCTATCCGGCTTCCAGAAAGAGTCCCCATTTCTCACGGGAACGGCTGGAGGTGGGCTTGGCAGAGGCCGGAATAGTCTATCGTTGGGAGGGGAGGGCCTTGGGAGGCTTCCGGGAGCCCATGGAGGGCTCGCGCAATACGGCCCTGAGAAATCCCGGTATGAGGGGGTATGCGGACCACATGGCCAAAGAGGAGTTCCTAAGGGCTGTCCTGCGTCTTGAGGAAGATGCACTGCTTGTCAACACAGCGGTCATGTGCGCCGAGGTGGACCCCTTTCACTGCCACAGGGGGCTTCTGGCCGACTACCTCACAGTCCGCGGGGTCAGGGTGAAACACATTCGATCCAAGGCCGACCCATTAATCCACAAACTCTCCCCCATGGCCAGGTTGGAGGCGGGAGTGCTGGTTTATGACGGAGGGCCTCTGGTCTTGCCGATGCAAGAGGAAAGGGCAGCACAGAGAGGTGAAAGTCTTATCCATTGGATTGGAAGCCCTGATAAGGGCGGGTCAGAGCCTGGAGAGGAGATTTGAGCAATGAATAAGGCAAGAAAAGCATTACAAGTTGTTTTGGGCCTCCTTGTGGTCTTGATGTCTCCAGCCCTGCTTCGGGCCTCTTCCCCCAAGAGCATAATTCTTTTTATTGGAGATGGCATGGGGCCCGAAGCTGTGGGGCTCCTTGTTTACTACAACAGGTTCCTGGAGGGTGAGGCCGGCCAGCTGAACCTGGAGCGACTCATGGCAGCTGGTAACACAGGCTACTGCCTTACCTATCAGTACGGGACCGTTGTGACGGACTCGGCCTCGGCAGCCACGGCCCTGGCCTGCGGGGTCAAGACCCGCGATGGAATGATAGGCAAGGACCACGAGGGAAGGCCTGTAAAGAGCATACTGGATGTGGCTCGGGAAAAGGGCAAGTCCACAGGCCTCATCAGCAACACCAGGATCACCCATGCCACGCCCGCAGGCTTTTACGCCCAGGTGCTCCACAGGGACATGGAAGCCCAGATAGCCCTTCAGCTCCTGGAAGGGGGAAAAGTGGATGTGGCCTTATCCAGCGGAGCCCAGTTTTTTATCCCTAAGGGCACCAGAGTTGAGGAACATCCGGCTCTAAAATCCACACCCAAGGAGGCTGGATGGGGAGCTTCCAAGAGAGAAGATGAAAAGGATCTACTGGAGGAATTCAGGAAAAAGGGCTATTTGATTCTGGCCGACTCCCAGGCATTAAAGGAACTGAAGCCCGAGGGTAGCCAGAAGATCCTGGGGCTTTTCGGAGCCACAGCTTTTCCTTTGGCCATAGACAGGCAACCCCAGAAGGTGAAAGGTATCCCCAGGCTGGGGGAGATGACCGAAAAGGCTCTGGAAGTGCTTTCAAAAAACCCAGAGGGTTTTTTCCTGATGGTTGAGGCAGGCCAGATCGACTGGGCAGCCCACGCCAATGATGTGGCAGGGGTGCTGCACGAAATGCTGGAAATGGAAGAGGCTCTGGGGGTGGTCCTGAGGTTTGCGAAGAGCGATCCTGGGACCTTGGTGATTCTTACAGCAGACCACGACACAGGAGGTCTTGCCATTGCGTACAACAGCTTCAGCCCCCCTGCCCCGGTGCAACTGGCCAGCGGGGAGACCTGGAAATCAAAGTACAATTTCAACGAGAAAGCCATCTTCGAGCGCATGGCCCGGCAGAACAAATCCCTTTTCAGGATGGTTCTGGACAGCAAAGGGGATCCCGCAGCCCTAAAAAGAGAGGTAGAGCAGAACTCCGCCTTTGTTATTTCAGAGGAGCAAGCAGCCATGGTCCTGGCCAAGGACCCATCACTGGGGTACCCTGCCCCCAGGGAGTTCACTGAGTTTTACGTATACGGCTCCATGAATTCTTCAGCTCTTTTGGGTCGGATCCTGGGCCGGGAAGTAGGCACAGCTTGGGCCGTGGGGACGCACACCCACACCCCTGTGATGATCATGGCCCAGGGACCAATGGCCGAGAAATTCAGGGGGCTTTTGGACAATACGGATGTGGCCAAGATCCTGGCCAAGGCTTGGGGCGCAGAGTTGCCTTCCCACAGATGAGACCGTGAAGGTTTCCGGCCAGGATTCTTACGAACATGGCCTCAGGGCAGGCAACAGGGGGGATGTGTGGAAGCACTTCCTGTTGCTTACTGCCCTGGAGATTTTGACCAGGCAGGAGATCCGTCAACCCGAGCCCTTCCGGTACTTGGAGACCCATTGCGGCGAGGCCTTATACCTTCTTGAAAAAGGCGGGGCCTGGAAGGAAGGGGTAGGCAGATTGCATCCCCCTCCGGCATCTTTGATCTCCCATCCTTATTTCAGGCTGGTGGGCATGGTGAGAGGCCCGGGGGGATTTTACCCTGCTTCCTGGCTCCAGGCGGCCCTGTTCCTTCAGGGTAGGGGGCTCCATTACCGCATGGGTCTGTACGACACTTCCCCGAAAGTGCGGGAGCACCTTCGGGTTTTAGGGATTTCAGAAAGTGCGGGAACCTCCATAAGTTTTACCTGCAAAGACGGTTTTGAGGGTTTGGCTGGCTCAGGGGAGACCTGGGATCTGGCTCTGGTGGATCCGCCCTTCTGGCCCGATGCAGAGAAAGACAGGAGGAAATGCTCCGAAATAATAAGCATATTGAAAGAGACCTGCAGGCTATTTCTGGTGTGGTACCCTCTCTTTTCCGAAACAGACCCAGGAATTCCCCTCGCAAGGGGGTGTCAGGCCTTGGAGATCCTCTGGTATGGTGAGAAGGGCGCCTCTTCCATGTGCGGGTGCGGGGTGCTGACGGGAGGCAGGGTACAGGGGATCCAGGGAGAGCTTTCCCCCTGGCTGGAGCAACTGGCAGTCAGGCTTGGGGCAAGCTTCAGATGGAGGCAGGCCTGAGGGGATCTGGAAGCACAGCATTGCCTTAAGGCTCGGAGTCCTGGGAGGAGGAGATGAACAGCTTCAGGGTGGAGAGGGATTCCATTGGGGAGGTGAGGGTGCCCAATTGGGCTTATTATGGGGCTCAGACCCAGAGGGCTATGGAGAATTTCCCCATAAGCGGCAGGCCCATGCCCCGGGAGCTCATCAGGGCTTTGGGACTTGTGAAGCTTGCCTGCGCCCAGGCCAACATGGAACTGGGTCTTCTTGAGACTCGGGTGGGGAATGCCGTTGTTCAGGCAGCCTCGGAGGTAATGCAGGGAAGGCTTGACGGGGAGTTTGTGGTGGATGTGTTTCAAACCGGCTCTGGTACATCCACCAACATGAACGCCAACGAGGTCATTGCCAACAGGGCTGCGGAAATCTTGGGGGGAAAGCGTGGGGACAAGTCCCTTGTGCACCCCAACGATCATGTGAACATGAGCCAGTCCAGCAACGACGTGATACCCACCGCCATACACGTGGCGGCTGTGGGGGCCTTGGAAGGTGAGCTCCTGCCTGCCATGGGGAAGCTTCAGCAGGTCTTGGAGCAAAAGGCCCTGGAGTTCGACGGGGTATTCAAGCTGGGCCGCACACACCTTCAAGACGCTCTCCCTGTGCGCTTGGGCCAGGAGTTCGGCGGATACGCTTCCCAGGTGGCCCACGCAATTGTCCGCATAGGGTCTGCCATGCCCTCCCTCCTGGAGCTGGCCCTGGGGGGTACGGCTGTGGGCACAGGACTAAACGCCCCTCAAGGTTTTGCTGAGTTGGCCATCTCACGCATCCGGGAGCTGAGCGGCCATGCCTTTGTACAGGCCCCTGATTTGTTCGAAGCCCTGGGAAGCAAGGATGGCTTGGTGGAGGCAAGCGGGCAGCTCAAGGCTTTTGCCACCAGCCTCATGAAGATAGCCAATGATCTGCGTCTTATGAATTCGGGCCCCCACGGAGCTCTGGGGGAAATTACTCTCCCTGAGCTACAGCCCGGAAGTTCCATCATGCCCGGGAAGGTCAACCCGGTCATTCCAGAGTGCGTCATGATGGTGGCTGCAGCGGTCATGGGAAACGATCTCACGTTGTGCATTGGGGGTCAGCACGGCACGCTGGAGCTCAACACCATGATGCCCATCATGGCCGAGAGGCTCCTGGAGTCCATCCGAATACTGGGAAAAGCTTGTGATGTGCTGGCGGAAAAGTGTGTGAAGGGGATAAGGGCCAACGAGGGCAGGGCCCTTTCCTTCATAGAGTCCAGCCTGGCCCTGGTCACCCCCTTGGCGCCGGTCATAGGATATGATGCTGCCGCAAGCCTTGCCCAGGAGGCTCTGCGTCTGGGAAAGACAGTGCGGGAGCTGGCAAGGGAAAAAGGGCTGATGCCTCAGGAGGAGTTGGACAGGCTCCTGGATATACGGAAGCTCACAGGGCCCTAGCCCCCACCCGAGGCTGAAAAGGTGATGGCCGAGTCTCTGTACCTAACTCTGGCTTGTAAGGGGCATGAGGCGTGCAAGAGGGGCTGATGCTGAGAGTGGACTTTGAGCCGGGCTGGGTGGCTTTCCAGGTGAGAGTCCTACCAAGGGCTTCCACCAACGAGCTGGCTGGAGTCATGGAGGGGGCCCTCAGAGTGAGGCTCACAGCACCCCCTGTGGAGGGCAAGGCCAACAAGGCCCTTCGAGATTTCCTGGCCAAATTCCTGGGAGTCTCCAAGGGGGATGTAGAGATAGTCTCCGGGGGGTCATCCAGGAACAAGAGGGTCGCCATAAAGGGATTGGACATCCAAGGGCTGGACAAAAGACTGGGGGCTGTGGGGATCCGAACCACCAAATGTGAGAGGAACCGCAAGCTGGGCCCAGGGGGCCGTGGGGCACCAGACGGTTGACGTCCCAGGTCAGTTGGGTTATCTTCTTTTGGCGTTGGGGGATCGTTCAACGGCAGGACAACGGACTCTGACTCCGTGAATCTTGGTTCGAATCCAGGTCCCCCAGCCACTTTGAGCTCTAAGAGGGCCTGGGATCTAGTGCCAGGCCCTTTTCTTTTGGGCCTGCGTTTTACCCGGAAGAGGCATTAGAGCCTAAACCGGATTACTCTAAAGAGTCTGTGAGTTTGAGGGCTAAGCTCCCAAGCCCCCGGTACACTTCGACATATACCGAGTCAAACCAGGGCCAGACCTGAGGCCGAAAGGCAGGTTTTTTTGAGCATGCACTGGTTTATCCCAACATATCATCAAGATAGCCTCCGCTATGTACTGAGCATGAACAGAGTGGACTGATAGGTCGGCCTTTGATCCTTTTCCCGCAGCTAAGGCTGGGAGCAACTCCTCTCCCCCTTAGGGAGAACCCCGGGGTAGAATGAGAAACCCCTCAGGAGAAAAGGGGTTGCTTGTAGAAGATGCATCTATTCTGTTGGTTAAACAAGAATAAAGCATGGGAGGTAGTGCGCCATGAGGAAGGCTTTGATTTTAGGGACGCTCCTGTGTCTGTTTTGCGCGGCAGCGGAAGCCTCGGCACAAGCACCGGGCCGATATCAGGCCATGCTCATCCAAGTGGGAGACCCCACCACTCGGGTGTTCCCCAAGATTTTCATCTTTGATACTCAAAACGGGGACATGTGGCTCTGGTACCAAGAGGCGGGCTCTGAGCCGACCAGTCCCAGAGGCGGCTACACAGGACCGGTTAGAAACAACCTCCTGTACCAAGGCAAACTTAGGCAAGGCAAGGAGCCTGGGGAGCTGCTCCATTCCAACACAATCCCAGGCCCCAAGTGACTAGTCTTAGCCCTGATTATTCTCCAAATCCTGTGAGCTTGGTGGCCAAGCCCCCAAGCCCCCGGAAACCGAAAATCAGGGTGTTTTGGAGTATGGACCGGCTTGTCCAAAAACCCCATTAAGATAGCCCAGACCGTCCACTGATCATGAACAATGTGGGCTAGTTCCATGGCCCCCAGGAGGGCTTGGTGCGGACAAGGGAGACTATGCCCTGGGGGTGGAAGAAATCCTTTTGGCCCTCATCTTCTCCTCGTAAACGGAAAGGAGAAAGAGCGTTGCAAAGGGCTGGGTGAGGAGCACTCCCAGCATCACGGAGCTGCCCAGAGCGCTTATCACCACAAAGATGGCCGCCACCACGATGTGCTCAGAGACGTTCTCCATGCCCATTGAGAAGCTTTCCCTGAGGGCCTCCAAGATGCCCATCCTCTGGTCTGTCAGGAGAGGCAGCAGGTACAGACAGCAGAAGACCAGGGCAACGGCCACCAGAGTCCCCGGGATGAAGAAGATCCAGAAACCGATAAGCAAGGCCAACGCGGCTGCTATGGAAAACCCGAGAAGGGGCAGGAAAAGCCGCATCTCCGAGAAGAGGTCCCCCACTTTAGGCTCCCTCCCCTGCCTGAGGGCCAGCAGCAGGGACTGAGTGTACCCTGCAGCGGTCACCGGTGCCAGGATGCCCAGGCTTGCCACCCCCACTACCACCATTACCAGTGTGTTGACCACCAGCGGGACGAGAAACTTCCAGGACATCTCCCAAGCCGTCTGAAGATGGGCCTTGAAATCCATGGTCCCCTCCCTGAGCACCACCTGAAATACCCTGGCTACAGCAGGTTCACCAGGGCGGATCGCTTCTGGCACTCACGCTTCTGAGCCCTTGCCTTGGAGATGAGCCGCACAGCACCGGGGCCTCATCCTGTGCCACTGGGTGACCTTTTGAAAAGCCATCCCAATGCGCAGGATCATCTCCTCCTCAAAGGGCTTTCCATAGATCATGAGTCCCATGGGAAGCCCCATGGAAGTAAACCCGCAAGGCACGCTCAGCCCGCAGAGGTCCAGAACATTTCCTATGGAGGTGTTTCGCAGATACCCCCAGTTGGCCGAGGCGTAAGCTTCTATGGAGCCCTCCAGGTCTCTGACTGGCAAGGCCGGGATCCTGGTTGTGGGCACCAGAAGAGCATCCGCATGCTGGAGTGTCTCCAGGGCTCTCAGCCTCAGCTCCCCCACTTCCCTCAATGTGCGTATGTACTCGTGGGCAGGGATCTCCTTGCCCTTGACTATGCGAAAGGCCACCACCGGATCCAGCTCCTGGAAGTGCTCCTCCACCCAGTGTCTGTTGGCGCAATAAGCCTCGGAGGCTATTATCAGGCCTTTTTTGGCTATCTGGCACGCTTCTCGGGCCTCTGGGAACTCCATCTCATCCAGGTTCGCCCCCAGGCTCCGCAACACCTCCCCGCATTGGGTGACTGCCTTTTCCAGCTCCGGGTCCAGGTCCTCCCAGAACTCTGCCCTGGGGAAAAAAAGCCTCACCCCCTTGAGGTTCGGCTCAGACCCAGGCCGGAGCTTGACAGGAGGTTGCCTCCATGTGGATTGGTCCTCAGGGTCTGGCCCGGCCATCATTTCATAGAGGATGGCCACATCCTCCACGTTCCTGGCCAGGGGCCCCACCGAGTCAAGGGTCCAGCTGAGGGGATAAACCCCAGCACGACTCACCCGGCCCACGGTTGTCTTAAGAGCGGTTATACCGCAAAGAGCTGCCGGGATGCGCACTGAGCCCCCCGTGTCTGTTCCGAGGGCCGCGGGTACCATACCCGATGCCACTGCCACCGCAGAACCGCTGCTGGAGCCCCCTGGGACGTAATGTTCAGTGCACCAGGGGTTTCTGGGTGTGCCGTGATCCCTGTTTATCCCCACCCCCCCGTAGGCGAACTGCACCGTATTGGTCTTGCCCACAAGGACCATCCCTGCTTGGAGGCATCTTCTGACCACCCCTGCGTGCCTCCTGGCCAGGTTGCCTTCCAGGAGGCGTGATCCCGCGGATGTGACCATGCCTGCCACATCGAAGAGATCCTTGACTGCCAGTGGGATTCCGTGCAGAGGGCCCAAGTCCCTCCCTGCTGCCAGGCTCTCCTGGGCAGCCCTGGCCTGCCTCACAGCGGCCTCCCGGCATATTACCCGAAAGGCGCCCAGTCTCGGCTCCAGGCTCTGGATCCTCTCCAGGCAAGAGTTAACCAACTCCTCCACTCTCAGCTCCCCTTGCCTCAGGGCCCTGGCCAGGGAGGGAATGCTCTCATAATGTTCCAGCAGCCCTATCATTTCACTTACCAGGCAAAGGGAAAACGGGGCCATACGGGGCTTGGCCCTGACACCCGAGGCACACAGGCCCGTCATCTTTTGGGTATGACTCCCCGCAGCGGGAGCAAATGGAGAACTCCCTGTGGCGGCTCAGTCTGAGAAACCCGGGCTCCACCCTCACACGCTGGACTCCCAGGGGCCCGGAGCCCATCTTGCAGAGAATACTTACCAATTCCTCGAGATCCCTCTTCTCCTTGGGGCCCACCTTCAGGAACCAATCCCTTGCCATGGGCCAGGGAGCCAGCCTGGAGGGGTCCACGTACACCCGAACCCCCTCCCCCCCTTTCTTGTCGTACAGGACCAGGGCGAAGCGACCCAGGCTCAGGATCCTGAGCCAGCCGTTCCCAACTGTGCAGGGGGTGAGCAACTGTATGGCATCTGGAAGGCACTTGGGTGTCTCGCAGATGGCGTCAAAGAGCATACCCTCTGGCATATGGCTCACTGCCAGGTCCACCATGAATCCCCCCAGGATCATCCCAGGGGCTGCGTACCCATGGAAGGCCTTTACCTTGCGGATGTACTCCTCGAGCCCTATCCCGCATATCCTGGCAGGGTTGTCGGATATGCCTGTGGAGCCAGTCGGCTTCATGAGAGGTCTCCTCCTTCCTTTACCCCGTGGTTCAGTTGATTCCCTGCGGGCTCCAGCCTGCAAGGCACGAACCTGTGAAGTGGGGTTCCTGCCAAGGGATCTCTGTGTTTGCAGCTTGTAAGCCGGTTCACATTGGCCCCATGTTCCCTGCCCTGGTAAACCAGCCCGAAGCCGTGGGGGATTATAACCGTTCCCGGTTTTGAGCTCTCGTCCACCTCCAGCTCTATTTCCACCCAGCCGGCCTCTGTGACCACGCGAACCATTTGACCGTCTTGGAGGCCCAGCTTGGCGGCATCCTCTGGATGCACCGCAGCTGTGCAGGCTCTCTTGCCCTGGTTCCAAGCCGGATCCCGCATGAGGGTGTTGGCATTGGTGTCCATGTGGCGCCCTGCTATGAGGATGAGGGGCCAGCCTTTCATATCCTTTTCCAAAGCCAGGGATTCCGACTGGGGGGTGATGGAGAGGATCCAGGTTTCCATCTCGGGTATGTGGATGTGCAGCTTACCGTCTTGGGTGCACAGGACCGAGAGGTTCTCCTCCGGGTCGCACCGGCCTATCCAAAGCCCCTCAGGGTGATCCATGAGAGCCTGGAAGATCTGCTCCCCCATGATCGGCCCTGGGTCAAACCCGGCCCTTGCAGCCCATTGTCTGAAGTGGGCCGGGGCTCCAGCCAAGAGGCCCCACAGGGCAGCCAGGTTAGCAGAGCCCATCTGCCTGCCAAGGGTTTGAGCCAGAACAAAGGGCAGGTTGGAACGAAGCTTCTGGTCTGATCTGGCAAGCCCCATGAGCATGGCCCCGAACCTGAGCCGGTCCCCACTTCTGGCTGCTTGCAGTAGCTGCTCTGGAATAGGAGGAATAAGACCCATCCGTTCTGCCAGGCCCACAAAAATCTGACTCACCTCCAATCTCTCTCCCTCTGGCTCCACCACAGGCCTTCTCATCTGGAAGTAGATTTCCGGGAAGTTCCAGGCAAAGAAAGTCCCATCCCAAGATTCGTACCCTGAACGGGCCGGAAGCACGTAGTGGGACAAAGCCGCCGTCTCGGTCAAGGCCAGCTCGCAGGTCACAAGCAGATCCAGCTTGGAGAAAGCCTTTTCATAAGCAGTGGTGTCCGCGTAAGAGCGAAGCGGGTTGGACTGGGTGCAGACAACCGCCCTTAGTCTCTCGGGGTGATCGTTCAGGATTTCCTCGGGCATCACATTGGGTGGATAGGTGCCCATTATGGCCGGATACCCTGTTACCACGGTCTTCCAATTTCCGGGGTCCCTCTCGTCGGTGTGGGCCCCCATGGGCATAAGATATCCGCAAAAGACATTTCCCCCAGGTGTGCCGATCCGGCCGCAGAGGGCCAAGAACACTATGGCCAGGTATGTTGTGGCAGTGCTGTGCCTGTTCATGAATACCCCTAGGTCCGGATGCAGCGAGGAACGTCTGGTGGCCATGAGCCGCACCACTTCCTTCACCCTTTGATAATCCAACTCACAGACCCTACAGGCCTCCTCGGGGTCGAATCCTTGGAACCAGTTGGCCACCTGCTCGTACCCCTCAACCCACCTAAGCAGATACTCCTTGTGCTCCCAGCCCTCTTGCAGCAGGATCTTGATCATCCCCTTGAGCAACAGAGCGTCAGCGCCCGGCCTTACGGGCAGGTGTATGTCTGCTATGCGGGCTGTTTCGCTAAGGCGTGGATCCACAACCACCAGGGTCCTGTCCGGATTCCTGGCCATGGCAGTCAGAAACCTTCTGGCCTGGGGCATCTGATGGCTTTGCATGCCGTTCCAGCCCAGGGCCAAGAGCACCTCCGTGCGCTCGTGGTCCGGCACGCCGAACAAATACTGCCTGCCTGTGACCCTTCCCCAGGCCCAGAAATTTCCTGTCAGCTCCTGGGCCAAGGGGCTGTAATGGTACTTGGAACCCAGAGCTCTAAGAAGCCTTACCCCAAAGGCGGCCTCGAAATGGCATCCCTGGCCTCCTCCTCCCATGTAAGCCACGGCCTTTGGCCCGTAAAGCTCCACTATGGATTTCAGCTTGGCCCCTATCTCCCCCAAAGCCTGATCCCAAGAGATGCGCTGGAAGCCTTCCTGTGTTCTTTTTAAAGGATAAGAGAGCCTGTCTGCGTGATGATGGTGGTGGAGCACATTGAGCCCTTTTCGGCAGGCATATCCCTGGCTTCTGGGGTTTTCCCTGTCAGGCCTGACCCGCACCATACGGTTCCCCTCAACCAGGACTTCCAGGCCGCAGTTCTGGGCGCATAGCACGCAACCGGTCTTTTTCCATTCTCCCATTTGGTTTCTCCTGAATCGATAGGAATACCTTCCGGGAACTTACCACGGGTCGCTAGAACAGGCAATGAGTACCTTGCCGGCTCACGGCCTCAAGATACCCGGTACAGGGGGGGCTTTTAGCAGTTCAACTAATGCTCCTGAAAACCTGCAGCACCAACTGCTGGGCAGCGCTTCCCAGAATCTGAAAGGCCAGCAGAGCCACCAGGGGGGAGAGATCTATGCCCCCAAGGTTGGGTATAAACCTCCTGAAAGGGGCCAGAAGCGGCTCCGATATACCGTAGATGGCGTTCACAATAGGGTTTCTAGGGTCTGGGTTCACCCAAGACAAAAGGGCACCTGCCACCAGGACCAAAGAGAAAAAGCCCGGAAATGGGAAAAGACCAATAAAAAGAAGGAGCCCCTCAAAAAAGCCTGCCAGAAAGAGCTCAGGGGGAGGGAAATCCTTAAGCATGAAAAAACCCCTCAGCAGCGCGGCAAACAGCACGAAAAGAACCCAAAGCAGCAGCAAGGAACCCATAAGGATCCTTCGCCTGGGAAACCCCACATAGCCCAACAGGGAATCCAGAGGAAGAAAGGCCCTGGCTACCATTTGTCCCAAAGGATTTCCATAGGCTTGGCTCCCCAAAACAGCCACGATCCAAAGTACCATATAGGCCTGGAATAGGAGATGAAGCAACTCCAGAGAGCTTTCTCCGACTCCCCTGGCAAGCCCCATCTGCCCGGAAGCGGAATAGAGGGCTCCTTTCAAGACCGTAAGAGCCAAGACCGTCACCAGGACTCCCTGGGCCTGGGTCTTGGTCAGGTACCTGGAGGGCAGAAGAATGGGGTCCGTGATCTTGTAAAGCAGCCTGTACATGGGGTGGAAAAAGGCCTCAGCCGGCCTTACCATAAGCCTTACCAGAAGCAGCATCACAAGAAGTTCCAAGACTCCTGCTATTACGCTCATGGGAACTGCTCCCAAGCCTCCATATAATTGCCAAGAACAACCGCAAGGTAGCCCAAGCCAGAATGGATTGCAAGTGGGCAGACAAGGCTCAAACAGCCCTCATCCCTAATGAAGCCTTGGAGAGTGGAAGCCGGCCCCCGCCCGGGTCATTCACCGAAACCTGTAACTTCGGTGGCTAGGCTCCCAAGCCCCCACTCAGGCTTTGGCATATTCCGACTCAAACCAAGACCAAATCTAAGGCCAAAAAGCGCTGTATTTTTGAGTGTGGACCACTTTGTCCAAACATGTCATTAAGATAGCCCGCATTATCCACCGCTTCTGAATGATGCGGGCTAGAGGCTTTGGCCCTGGTGGACCTGGCTATGGCTTTTTGCTAAGATTTTGACTCCAATCCGCTTTTCCCAAGGGAGGCCCTCATGGGTGGGGGCAAGAGGACACCTAAGTTCTTCACAGTCAGGACCCGTACAGGGCGCTACGACCTTGATGCCAGAGTGACCCGTGTTGGTGAAAAGGATTGGCTGGTTTGCATTTGGGGAGGTGAAAGGCCCCACATAGGGGCTGTGGGAATGGCCCTGCCCAGGCCCAGCCTGAGCGATCCCCACAAGACCAGCAGCACGGTCTCGGTCTTCACCTATCCCGGCCACAAAGAGGACCACCTGGTCAAGGAGGCTGCCGAGACCCTCTCGGCAGCCCTGGGAGGCAACGTGGTGGTCTGCGCCGGCGCCCACTGGGACCAGCTTGACCCGGAGGGGATTCGGCAGGTGCTCAGCAATTCCCGCAGCTTGGTTTCCATGATCATGAGGAGACTCAGGCCTTCTCCAGGGAGCAGGGGATCCCCCTCAGGTTGACGCTGGCCAGCAAGGGGTCAAAGGGGGGATCCGGACTGGTGAGAAAGTTCAGGTTGGACTCCTCCCAACCGAAAAGGTCCTGGTGGCCCCTCTCGGGGAACCACCAGCCGTATGCCCCGCAGGCCACCCTGGGGTCGAGCCCTTCCACCAGACGCACCCGCTGTCTGATCCTGCCCCTTGGGGTGCACACCCGGACCCAGTCCCCCTGGGCAACCCCCAGCAAGGAGGCTGCCTCGGGGGATATCTCCACCCAGGGCTCGGGGGAGATCTTCCTCAGAGAGGGGATCTGCCTGTAGGCCGAGTGGAAGTAGACCGGGTCCTTGGCGCTGGTCAGGAGAAATGGGAACTGTGGGGAGGGGGCCCACTGCTGGCCCTGGGGCTCCGGGGAACCGGGCAAGGGGTCCAGCCCCCTTTGGGCCAGTTGGTCACATCTGAGCTCCACCTTCCCAGAAGGGGTGTTGAAGCCTCTCTCCAGGTACGTCCTGTAAGCCGGGGTGCCCCACAGCACCATGGACTCCTTGAACTCCCGGTACGTGAGGCCGGCTGGGGCCAGGACCTGCTCCAGCAGCTCTTTGTCCTCCTTCCAGAAAAGCTCCCCCAGCCCCAGGCTCCTGGCCAGCTCGTTGAGGATGCGAAGATCCGGCCATGCCTCTCCAGGGGGCTCCACCACCTTGGGCCTGGCCAGTATGAAGCTCTTGGGCAGTCCGTAGTTCCCGATGTCGTCGAACTCCAGGTGCGTGGCAGAGGGAAGCACCAAGTCAGCCAGGGCTGCGGTGGGGGTCATGAAGATCTCGGCCACGGCCAGAAAATCCAGCCTCTCCAGAGCCTCCCTCACAGAGCCTGAGCCCGGATAGCTGAGCATTGGGTTGGTGCCCTGGAGGTAGGCTGCCTTGATGGGGTAAGGCTCCTGCCTGATCATGGCCAGGGTAGCCACCTGGGCGGGCACGGTGGCCAGAAGAGGGTGCAGGTTCCATGAGTAGCTGAGCATCCTCTTTCTCCGGTCAGGGAGTCTGTGGGCCAGCACCAGGTCCCTTGGGGGAATGCACCTGGGCGGGGAAGGCCTGATGTTTCCCCCTGGCACTTCCAGGTTCCCCCCCAGGGCCATCAAGCAGGCAACAGCCCTGCAGCTCTGGTGAGCCCAGGCAGTGTGCTCCAGGGCGTTTCCCATCTGTATGGCCGCAGGCTTGGACCCCCCGTAGAGCCTGGCAGCTTCCCTTACTTGCCCGGAAGGCACCCAGGTCATCTCCTCCACCCGCTCCGGGGGGTAATCCTCCAGCCGCTTTCTCAGATCATGGTACCCAACGCTCCAGTCCCGGAGGAATTCCGTGTCCACCAGTTGCTCATCCACCATGGCCTTCATGATGCCCATGGCCAGGGCCGCATCAGAGCCAGGCTTGGGCTTCAGCCACAGATCAGCCTTCTTGGCCATGCGGGTGGGCCTTGGGTCCACAACCAGAAGGCGGCTTCCCCTCTCCAGGGCCCTCCTTAACCTGGAGGAGATGGTCGCCTCCTCGTTGGTCTGGTCCAGATTGCTTCCCCAAAGCACGATGCAGGCCGGGGGGTGGTCATAGTCCACCTCAGGCCAGAAGCCGAAGGTGATGACCGAGGAGATCTCCCTGGGCATGTGGCACATATTGCCTATGCCTGCCACGTTGGGAGAGCCAAGCGCATTGGCCAGCCTCATCATGATCCAAAATTCCAAACCCTTGGGAGCCCCTTGTGCGAAAAGCAGAGCCTGGGGCCCGAACTGCTCCATGACCTCCCTGAACTTGGCCGAGAGAATCTCCAGGGCCCTGGGCCAGCTTATCTCCTCCCAGGAGCCCTCTCCCCTGGCACCCTTTCTCAAAAGGGGCATGCGAAGCCTCTCAGGGTGATGAACCCTTTCTGCCGCAGCCAGGCCCTTGGGGCAGACAAACCCCAGACTTATGGGCGAGTCCGGGTCCCCCTGCACCTTCACCACCTTGCCGTCTCTGACAGTCACCAGGAGGCCGCAGCCCCCGTGGTCCATCCTGGCGCAATAAGTCCTGTGGATCCCTTCCATGGATGATCCCCCCGAAATTCTTTCATAAACCCGGGCTCCTACCTGCCCCCCAAGCCTCAGCCCAAGGCATCACCTGATGCGGCGAAAACCCCTGCCGCTTGTTTCCTTGAGGGCTGCTCCGGCTGATTGAATGTTGACCATGTTGGCCACCAGAAAATCTATGCCCAGGGTTGGGGCCCCGCTACTCACCTGCACCGGATCAGGATAATACCCGCAGGCCTCCCCTGTATCGCAGATCCAGCCGTCCTCGTCCCTGTCGGTCCCGGCGAAAAAGAGATACTCTCCTTCGGGCAAAAAGGGTGTGAGGTAGGAATAATGGCCTAGGGAATCCGTTATTGCCTCGGCCACAGTGAAGTAAGTCTCCGGGTCCACAGCCAAGACATAAAGGGTTCCCACATCTCCCTCCAGGGGGCCTGAGACAACCTTCAAGGTGACTTCCACCGATCCGGTAGGATCCCCTAGCGCGGCGTCTGAGTTGACGGTTATCAGGCCTGAGTATTCACCTTCCGCAAGCCCTGTTCTGTTCACGGACACCAAAAGCCTAAGGGGTGCGGTGCCTGAGGTGGGGCTGACGCTGATCCAGGGTTTGTCCACGCTCACCCCGGTGATGGTAAGAGTTCCGCTTCCCCGGTTGCTGACATCCAGGTAGAGGGTATCAAGAAAGCTGTCGAAGTTGATGCTCTCGGCCGACAAGGACAAAATGGAGCCGGACCCCCCTGATCCTCCGGCAATCGCCTGTGCTGCGGACAAGGCCAGTGGGGCGTCTATGAGCCCGTGGCCGTAAAGCACGTCCTTCCCCTGGGCCCCTGTGTCTCTGGTTATTCTAACCCCCGGGGCTGATTGGTGGTTTCCCGCAAGGAGGGAGTCCAGGTCCTCAGGGGTGAGGGCCGGGTTCACAGCCAGCATGAGGGCTGCCACCCCGGCCACGTGGGGGCTTGCCATGGAGGTGCCTTGGTAGAACACGTAGGTGTAGCCGGTTATGGTCTTGTTGGCCTGATCTGCCAAGGTGCTTAAGACCCCGTCGCCGTAGCCGTCTCCTGTTAAATCTACAGAGACGTTTCCACCCGGGGCCGCCACGTCTATCCAGGTGCCGTAGTTGGAATAGGGCGCCTTTTGGCCTGAGGCATCCACCGCCGAGACCGCCACAACCCCTTCACAAGCAGCGGGGTAGAAAGGGGTGCTTGAGTTGTTGTTCCCGGCTGCAGCTATTACTATCACCCCGACCCCTCTGGCTGCTCTCACGGCGTCTTGAAGAGTCTGGTTGTAGGCGGTTCCCCCCAGGCTCATGTTGATTATGTGGGCCCGCTTAGCCGGGAGGGTGCCCGATGCATTTGAGAGCCCCGCCGCGTACCTTATGCCCTGGGATATGTCGGCATCGGTTCCACCGCCCACCCCAAGAACCCTGACGGGCATGATCTTGCCTCTCCATGTCACGCCAGCCACCCCGGCCGAGTTGTTGGTTGCAGCCCCAATGGTGCCTGAAACATGGGTTCCGTGGAAGCTGCTGCTATTGCCCCTGGGATCATCTCCTGGATCCTCTGGGTCTGGGTCTACTCCGTCTCCGTCATTGGACATGGAAGAGCTGCTTACAAAGTCGTATCCTTCTGTGAGCCTCCCGGCCAGGTCAGGGTGCTCCTTGAGAACCCCGGTGTCCAACACTGCCACTATTATGTCCTCCTGGCCCGTGCTCACATCCCAGGCCTGGGGAAGCCCTATGAGGTTGTAGTGCCACTGGTAAGCGAAATAAGTGTCATTGGGGGTGATGCAGGGTCTCCTTATGTAATTGGGCTCGGCATATTCCACGTCAGGGTCCAGCCTAAGACGCCTTATGGCATCCAGAGTCAATAGCTTGAGCAGATGCAGCTCATCCTGCACGGGCTTCCCTTTCTCCAGTCTCTTTCTTTTCTCCAGCTCCAAGGAAGCCTTCTCCACCTGGTAGAGCTCCACATCAGGGGGGAGAGTTTTCTTCAGACTAAGCCCGTGACGGGAACCCAGGGTTCCGGGCTCCACTTTCAGGCCCGACTTGGGTGCGGGCTTGCGCTTCAGAAGCACCTCTCCCGGCACGAACTCAGCATCAGGGGGGATGCTCCCCCCGACCCCAGCTCCTCCTGCCGGGGCCGACTCCACGGAAAGCACGTAAGGGCTGGAGCCGCTGTAGGCCGAGACTCCCAGGAGGTATTCTCCTGCTGCAGTGATTTCCACCATCTCTGTGGAGAGCACCCCTTCTGAGCGGGCCAGCACATTGGTTCCTGCGGGATTCAAGAGAAAAAGGTCCAGGTCGTTCTTGTCCAGGTCGTCCGCAACCATGGTCAAGGTAATCCTGGAGGGCTCGGTGACCGAAAGCTTGAACAGATCCTGAATCAGGATCCAGTAGCCAGGATAGTCTGGATCCGGGATGTCGTAAGAGGAATCCCGGGAACCTGCTTTCCCTGCCAAGCTGTACCCGGCGCCAGGCAGGATCTGGGCTTGGGCCACGGAATCATTGGGCTCCTGCTCCAAGAGGTTATTGGGCGGCACAGAAAGGGTCCCGGAGGCCTTTCCGCAGGTCTCACTCTGGATAGCCCCGCGGGCCGTCTTAAAGGTCCACTTCTTGCGGCTTTGGATGAGATTGTGTAAGACCAGACACTCCTGGTCCCCTCCCACCAAAGAGGCCGCCACCACAAAGGGGTTCAAAAGCTCCCAAAGGTATAGGCCCTTGGCCACAAGCTTGAAGCTGCCGGTTGCAAGGTCGATGGTCAGTTTTCGGATGCCTGAGCCTTCCGAGCGCTTGTAGATGAGTTTAGAGCCCTTTGTAGAAAAACTCCCGGTAAAAAGGGTCTCCTCGTAGGGGCCAATCTGCACCTTCAGATCATGGCCCGGAGAGGGAACCAGGCTCCATTGGGCGCCTATTACAGTGACCGAGTCATGAAAGGGTGATGTCCGGTTAAAGGTGAGCTTGGCCGTCTCCACGGTGAAAGCCTGCGAAACCCATGGGGTGAGCCATGTGAGCAATGCCAATGCAATCAATACAAAGCTCTCTCGAAGCCCCTTCATGGAGAACCTCCCTGCCCCTCAGATGGGAACTTATCCCACTTCCTTTGGCTTGGCTCCCTGGTTAAAGAGGCTGGCCTCCAAAGGGAGCCCTCACTATCCCAATCCTTCAGGCAGCCTTATAGACATTCCAAGCATGCTTCATGACTTGAACTGGGTCAAGCCATCCTGGTACCACTCAAAAACCCATGGGAAATGAATTGACTTGGGTTGGTAAGCACTGTAGCCTTACCCCCAAAAGGCACAAAGTGTTTAAGGCCCCGCTGCGCAGGCGGCCGGGTAAATCCAAAGGAGGTGAAACACAATGAGAACCCAAGGAAGGCGAAACGGACTGCTGGGTGTGGGCCTGGCCGCCATACTAATGGCAACCATGTGGGTCGGCTCTTCATGGGCCGCGACCATAGTAGTGTATGGGATCAAGGTCACCTACCCCTACGACTTTGACGCATATTATGACTCCAGTGACCATACTTTGACCATACAGATCTTTGAGGAAGGCGGGTCCCTGAGCGTCAAAGCACTAAGTTGGGCACCCAATTACTGGGGGGGTATGCGGATGTTTATGTTTGGGCGAATTGCTGGTATGTCCCCTCTATGAGCTTCAAGGGTCTATGGAACTTTGACCTTTATATCACAGGCCAGGTAGGCGAGACTAATAAGTTGACCATAAAGAACGGTTTTGTGGGTGGCACGGATTACTATGGGACTCAGGGCTTGGGACAGGGCTACCTTAATATCCCTTCAAGCATAAGTATAAAGAGCGGTTGTGCCTACGGTTCTGTCCTGGGGGAGCAGTTATTGCCCTGCCCATGATCTGGCCAGGGTAGTGCCCCAAACAAGGCGGGCTTGGGGGCTTGATCCCCAAGCCCGCGGGTCAGTTCCCTTCTGGCCGTGGATGAGGGGCTTTCCCCTGTTTCTCAAGCGGGGAACAGGGCTTGATGGCTCTTCGGGAGCTTGAGCCACGGTGCAGTCCTTTTCTAATTGTGAGTGCCTGGATTCTTGACCGCTTTTCCCCTGTTGGCCATACTGAGCTAAGTCTCTGCCGGGAGGTGAGCCCTGGAACGGGTTTGCGACGCCCTCATCATTGGCTCTGGAATGGCAGGCCTTAGGGCGGCCGTGGAGCTTGCCCAAAAGGCGGATGTGGCGGTGGTGAGCAAGGTTTTCCCCACTCGCTCCCACTCAGGGGCGGCCCAGGGGGGGATCACGGCCGCCCTGGGCAACGAGGAGGAAGACTGCTGGGAATGGCACATGTTCGACACCGTGAAGGGAAGCGACTACCTGGCCGACCAGGACGCGGTGGAGATCATGGTCAAGGACGCCCCCAGGGCCATACTGGAACTGGAGCACATGGGGGTGCCCTTCAGCCGCAACAGCAGGGGGCTCATAGCCCAGAGGGCTTTTGGAGGCCACACAAAAGAGATGGGAAAGGCCCCGGTCAAGAGGGCCTGCTACGCCTCGGACAGAACCGGCAGGGTGATCGTGGACACCCTCTATGAGCAGTGTCTGAAAATGGGGGTTGAATTCTACTCTGAGCAGCTGCTTTTGGATCTGATCTTCCAAGGTGAGAGGTGTGCAGGGGCTTGGCTCTTGGATCTTGCCAAGGCTGAAGCCCACAGGGTCTGGGCTAAGGCGGTTTTGCTTGCCACAGGCGGTGCGGGAAGGATGTTTCGCACCACCTCCAACTGCTCCGGGAACACGGGTGACGGTTTGGCAGGGAGCCTCAGGCAGGGAATCCCCCTCCAAGACATGGAGTTCGTGCAGTTCCACCCCACAGGCCTAAGAGGGGTTGGCATCCTCTTGAGTGAGGCTGCCAGGGGGGAAGGGGGGGTTCTCAGAAACGGGCTTGGGGAGAGGTTCATGGCCAGATACGCCCCCGGCATCCTGGATCTGGCTCCGCGGGATATAGTGAGCAGGGCCATTTTGAGGGAGATCCAGGAAGGCAGAGGAGTGGGTGGGGAACCTTACGTGCACCTGGACCTTACCACTTTAGGGGCGGATCGCATACGGGAAAGGCTCTGGGAGGTGGCCTCCTTTGCCCGAATCTATGCCGGTGTGGACCCTGCCCTGGAGCCCATCCCCGTGGAGCCCACATGCCATTACTTCATGGGCGGCATCCCCACGGACATGGATGGGAGGGTCTTGGGGGATGGGAAAGGCAGAGCCGTGCCGGGGCTTTTCGCGGCCGGGGAGTGTGCCTGCGTTTCGGTGCACGGGGCCAACAGGCTTGGTTGCAACTCCCTTTTGGACCTGGTGGTTTTCGGAAGAAGAGCCGGAAAAGCCATGGCCGGTTGGATCCTGGAGGCCCCTGAGCCGAACTCAAAGGGGGAGCCGGATCAGCCTGAAAGGTTAGTAAAAATGAGGCGGGCTGGGGGTCCAGAGCGAGTGCCTGCCATCAGGGCCGATCTGCAGGGCCTTCTTATGGAAAACTGTTCTGTTTTCAGGGAGGAAAAAGGGCTTTTGGCGGCCCGGGAGGGTGTCTTGGAGCTAAGAGAGCGCATGGCCAGGCTGGGCCTGCAAGGGGGAAGGGCTTCATTTGACCTGGAGCTGGTGGAGGCCCTGGAGCTTGAGAACATGCTCCTTTTGGCAGAGGTGATGGTGGAAAGCGCCATGATAAGAACCGAAAGCAGAGGGGCTCATTTCCGGGAGGATTTCCCCCAGAGGGATGACGCCCGCTTTCTTAAGCATACCCTGGCCTTCTGGGAGGGCCAGAAGGTTGGGATAGAGTGGAAGCCGGTGAGGGTGACCCGTTTCTCTCCACAGGAGCGCAAGTACTGAGGAGCCTTGGGCCATGCAGGTGACATTCCGTGTGTTTAGACTGGACCCTGCCAGTGAATTGCAACCCCGTTATCAGGAATTCCTGCTTAAGGCAAAGCCCTGGGATAGGGTTTTGGACTGCCTGAACAGGATAAGATGGGAGCAGGACCCCTCCCTTACCTTCCGAGCCTCCTGCGGCCACGGCATATGCGGCTCAGATGCCATGAGAATAAACGGTGTGTGCGCTCTTGCCTGCCAGAGGCTTCTCAAAGACTATCCAGATGGGCTTATCACCTTGGAGCCACTTCCCAATTTCCGCGTGGTAAGGGATCTGGTGGTGGATCTGGCTCCTTTTTTTGAGAAGTACCGAACGGTAAAGCCCTATCTCATAGCCGGGGAGTCGGCCCCTGAGAAAGAAAGGCTCCAGAGCCCAACGGAAAGGGAGAGCTTTGAGGAGGCAATAAGGTGCATCCTTTGCGGGTGCTGCAGTGCCGCCTGTCCTGTAACTTCAAAAGATGAGGAATTTCTGGGCCCCGCCGCCTTGCTCAGGGCCTTCAGGTATCTTTTTGATTCAAGGGACCAGGCCTCAAAGCAGAGAATGGAGCTCTTGGACAAGGAGCACGGGATCTGGGGCTGCAAGGGCCACGGGCTTTGCACCCAGGTTTGCCCCAAGGAGATAGACGTGCGCAAGTGGCTGGGCCGCATCAAGAAACGGATTCATGATGAGCGCACCAAGAGGGGAGGAGGCCTGCTCCAGGCGTGAGTCCCCAGCCGGGGGCGAGTGCATGGCCGGCAAACGGCCGTGGGAGGGCATTGTACGATCATTAAGGATTCTGGGTGTGGGCAGGGGAGGTGAAGATGGGAGACATGGGGCTTGAGAGGGGCTGCTTCCTGGTGGAGAGACCCAGGGAGATGGACCGCATAGGGGTTTGGGGGTTTGGGAATGTCTCCAGGGACGTTGTGGTCTTTCTGGTGGATGAGGGCCTGGGCAAGGAGATCGTGTTCTATGGCCGCCCCCGTCCGGATTACCCCAACCGTGCTGGAGCCTGGATAGAGGATCTAAAGGCCAACGCCACCAGAAGGCCCAGGCTCATAGGCACCAACAAGGTGGAGGACATGGCAGGCCTGGATGTCATCTTTGTGGGGGCGGGGGTACCCAGGAAAGAGGGCCAGAGCAGGAGGGATCTCCTCCAGGTAAACACCGAGATCATAGCCCAAACAGCCTTGGAGATAAGAAAACTCTATGGTGGATGCGATCCTGAGAGACTTCCTGTCTTGGTTTTCATGGGAAACCCAGTCACCACCATGACCTGGGTGGGGTACAAGGTAAGCGGTTTCCCCCGGCAAAAAGTCATGGGACAAGCCGGGAACCTGGATGCCAGGCGCATATGCTACGCGGTGGCCAAGGAACTGGGCATCTCGGGGAACGAGATGAAAGGCATTGTCTTCGGAGACCATGGGGACTCCATGGTGGTAAGCCCCCGATTTTTCTCAGTGGGGGGAATCCCTTTGGATCTTCTTCTAGAGGCCAAGGGGGTCGACCCCTCCCGGATAGGGGCCATACTGGAGCAGGCCAAGAAAGGTGGGACACACTTCGTGGAGGCCACAGGGCACAGTGCTTCAGTGGGGCCTGCCAAGGCGGTGGGGCAGATGCTGAGGGCCATTGTGAGCGGTGAGTCCGAGGTGCAACCGGTGGTAGCTATTTTGGAGAAAGAATACGGCCTCATCGAACCCCAAGACAATATAGACTCCATGGGTTTCGGGGTCCCGGCTAAAATAGGTCCCCAAGGGGTGGAGGAGATCTACGAGCTGGAAATCCAGGACATCCGGGAAGCCCTAAGAGCCTCGGCTGCTCAGATAAAGGAGGACACCCGGGTTGCAGCCAAAATCTTGATGGAGAAGTTTGCCATACAGTGAGACCCGGCCCCAAAGGGGGCAATCCTACAGCCAGAGGAGGTGCATATGGAGATTCCCGTATACGTGACCCCGGGGGAGGTGCAAAGGGTTTGCAAGGCTTTGGGAATAAGGGACTGGAGCCGCCTCAAGAATCCCAAGGTGACAGAGAAGGAAGCCCGCGTCATCCTCAAAGAGGTGAACACAGAGGGGATGCGCGTCCCCCTTGAGGAGTTCAGGGTGGGTCTGGAGGTGGAGCTGGAGCACGGGACCCGCTTCCCGGATGCCAACGTGACCAACAACCATCCCCTTCTGACGGGCAAGATAGTGCTGGCGCATCTCAAGGAGTCCATGGATTACTACCAGAGGCTGGAGGTGGCCGAGTTGGAGGGGGACCTTCTCAAGGCAGCGGTGGCCAAAGATACCTCTAAGATGGACGCCTACTACCGCAGGCTTCTCAAGGCAAGAAGCGCGCTGGCCCAGACCGAGGCCAAGGCCCTCAAATAGAGCGGCCGGCCAGCTTAGCCCAGGTGTCCTTCAGGGGCACGGTTCTGTTGAAGACCAGCCTTCCCCTGGAGCCTTCCACAGGGTCCAGGTTGAAATAACCTACCCGCTCGAACTGAAAATGGTCCCCTGGGAAGGCCTGGGCTAGGCTTGGCTCAACCCTGGCCCCCCGGATCACCTCCAGGGAGCCGGGGTTCAGGTAGGCCAGGAAATCCGGTCCCTGGTTGGGGTCCTCGGCCAAGAAAAGCCTGTCGTACAGGCGCACCTCAGCCTCGAGGGAATGCTCTGCAGGCACCCAGTGGATGGTGCCTTTGACTTTGCGGCCGTCAGGGGCAAAGCCGCTTCTTGTCTGGGGGTCGTAAGTGCAGCGCAGTTCCGTTATCTCCCCGGTGGAGGGGTCTTTCCTCACATCCACACATCGTATGAAATACCCGTAGCGCAGCCTTACTTCCCTTCCCGGGGCCAGCCTGTGGTAATTGCGGGGAGGGTTTTCCGTGAAATCGTCCCTCTCTATGAGGATGCTCCTGGAAAAGGGGATGGGCCTGGAGCCCAGGGAGGCGTCCTCGGGATGGTATGGGCCCTGCAGCTCCTCCACCTGGCCCTCGGGGTAGTTCTCTATGACCACTTTGAGAGGTCTTAGCACGGCCATGACCCTGCGGGCCCTTTGGTTCAAGTCCTCTCGGACACAGTGCTCCAAGAGCCCTATGTCCACCAGGCTGTCCTTGCGGGCAACCCCGATCCTGTCGCAGAAATCCCGTATGGCCTCGGGAGTATAGCCCCTTCTGCGAAGCCCGGCGATGGTGGGCATGCGTGGGTCGTCCCAGCCCTCCACCACCCTCTGCTCCACCAGCTGGATAAGCTTTCGCTTGCTGAGCACCGTGTAGCTCAGGTTGAGCCTTGCAAACTCTATCTGTTGGGGGTGGCAAGGGGCGCTTACATTGTCCAGCACCCAATCATAAAGGGGTCTGTTCACCTCGAACTCAAGGGTACAGATGGAGTGGGTGATTCCCTCTATGGCGTCTGAGAGGCAGTGGGTGAAATCATACATGGGGTAGATGCACCATCTGTTTCCTGTGCGATGATGCTCCACTTTTCTGATACGGTAGAGCACTGGATCCCTCATGAGCAGGTTGGGGGAGGCCATGTCTATCTTGGCCCTGAGCACGTGTTCCCCGTCGGCGAATTCACCCCTTCTCATCCTCTCGAAGAGCTCCAGATTTTCTTCCACGGAGCGGCTCCGGTAAGGGCTCTCTTTTCCGGGCTGGGTGAGGGTGCCCCTCATCTCACGGATTTCTTCCTGGGTGGAGCTGTCCACATATGCCTTGCCTTTGCGGATGAGCTCCAGGGCGAATTGGTAAAGCTGCTCGAAATAGTCCGATGCGAAGTAGAGCCTCTCCCCCCAATCGAAGCCCAACCAGCGCACGTCCTCCATGATGGACTCCACGTACCTGGTCTCCTCTTTGGAGGGATTGGTGTCGTCGAGGCGGAGGTTGCAGGTGCCCCCGAACTCCTGGGCAATTCCAAAGTTGAGGCATATGGACTTGGCGTGGCCGATGTGAAGAAACCCGTTGGGCTCCGGAGGGAAACGGGTGGCCACCCTCCCGTTGTTTTTCCCTAGCCGGAGGTCTTCCAGGATTATCTCCCTGATAAAATCTTTGGGTTCAGCAGCTTTTTGTTTTTCCATGAGCTTTGCCCCACGAAAAGGACCACTCTGGCCGCTATTAGGCTGTTTTGCCGCCATGATATGGTCTGAGGGGGTCATGGTCAATACAGCAGCAGGGATGGCCCGGTAGGCCGAAGCTCTGGGTCCCCAGCCTAAGAACAGAAGTAAAGGTCTGCCCTTAGCACATAGGCTGGGCTCATGATATCATGTGGTACCAACTTGGTAGTTTTGAGGGGGCCCGGTTTTGCCGGGCCGCAATATGCGGGCCGGATTCCACCGGACCCGAGGCTGCAGAGTCTAGGTTCCCATTCTGAATGAAGGAGCCCAAAAGAGCCCGTCCATGGCCGGACTAACACCTGCTCTCTATTTCCCTTACATAGACCTGGAGGCAAAGCCTCTTTGGGAGCTTCTCTTGTGGTTTCAGAAGATTGTGATACTTCAGCCGGCTTTTTCCTGCCCTTCCCCTTTTACCGAAGAGGCCCAGAAGCTGGACTGGGTGGTTGTGAGGCGTCCTTTGGCTTTGGGTTTGGACAAGAAAGAGGTAAGGGCTCTTTTGCGGGAGTGGGAGAGGCTGGGACATTTGTACCAGGAAAGCGGTTACTTGCGCTATTTGCAGCATGCAGGGTTGGAATCTGAGGAGGACAGCCGCTGGAGCCTGGCCAGAAAGATCCGCGACTATGGAAGCGGTGTCATGGATCGCTCCCCGGAAGAAGAGACCCTTAGGGGACAGTTGCTCTTGCAGCTGGCCCAGGATTTGGAGCGCCAGAGGAACGAGATCCAGGAAGAGCTGGCAAGCCTGGAAAAGAGCCAAGCCCGGATGCTCCTGCATCTGGGTGTGGAGGAGGCGGATTTACCGGAATGGATGGCCGAGCCTCTGCCTAGCTTGGAGCAGGACGACTTCTTGATCCCCCAGAGGGTGAAAGCCTGGGCGGAGATGCTGGCCCTGCTGGAGGAGGGCAAAGCCTTCCCTCTCTTGACAACCAACAGATTGGTCCTGGAGCACCTGCTGGAAAAAGCCGTGGAAATGGCCGCCCAGCAAGGAGGGGCTCCTCCGGTGGCCCTCATGCAGCTGGAGCTGCCCATGTTCTCGCCTTTGGATGTGCAGGAAGTTGCCAGGATGCGCCGGGGTCTGGAAGGTTGGGTCCCCTGGGAAACTTTCTGTGAGAAGATGGAAGGTTTTCTGCAGGAACTTCGGGGACTGGGGGCTGGGGAGATTCAGGCTTTTTTGCCCAAGGCCAGGGCTTTGGCTTCCTACTTTCTGCAGGAGGTGAGGGATCAGCTCTTGGAGAGGGTGGCGGGCATGGAGCCCAGGTGGAAGCAAGGTTGGCGCAATGCCCTGCTGCAGGTGGTGGCGCTACCTGGTTGGGATGCCGGGTGCCTCAAAGGTGACTTTTCCACAAGGGATAGGGGCAATCTGGTGATCCTTCAGATAGAGACGAGCCCGCAGGGGACTTCAACGGGCTAGAGAAAAAAGACCTAATAAGAGGGTAGTCGGCCGGGGGGCACGGATTCTCCATATCCCCTGGGCAAAGGAAAAAGGGCAATGCTGAGAAAAACAGCCATATTGGCCCTGGAAGACGGTCTTTGGTTCAAGGGCCTCTCTTTCGGGGCAGAGGGTGAGGCTTACGGGGAGGTGGTTTTCAACACCTCCATGTGCGGTTACCAGGAGATCCTTACGGATCCCTCCTACAAAGGCCAGATAGTGGCCATGACATATCCCCTCATAGGCAACTACGGGGTGAACGAGCAGGACGTGGAGTCCTGGAGGCCGCATGTGGAAGGCTTTGTGGTCAGGGAGTACTGCCCTGCATACAGCAACTGGAGGGCTACCGGCTCTCTGGGGGATTACCTCAAGCAGCACGGGATAGTGGCTGTGGAGGGGGTAGACACAAGGGCCCTGACCAAGCACATAAGGCAGGCCGGAGCCATGAGGGCTGTTCTCTCCACGGTGGACTCGGAGGTGGGAAACCTGGTGGAGAAGGCCCGCTCTTCTCCTGGTTTGGTGGGGAGGGATCTGGTCAAGGAGGTGACTTGCAGGGGGCCGTTTGAGTGGGAGGAGCTGGAGGCCCGGCTGGGAGGCATAAAGGAGGAGCTTCCTGAGCCAGGCAGGGATCGGCCCAGAGCTGAGCCGCTCTACCGGGTGGTGGCTGTGGACGGGGGGGTCAAGTACAACATTCTGCGGCTTCTACGTTCTGTGGGATGCAAGGTTCATGTGGTGCCGGCCAATACCACAGCCCGGGAGATCCTGGAGCTGGAGCCTGAGGGTATTTTTCTTTCCAACGGCCCTGGAGATCCAGAAGGAGTGCCTTATCTGGTGAACACTGTGAGGGACCTCTTGGGTAAGAAGCCCATATTCGGGATCTGTCTGGGTCACCAGATACTGGGTTTGGCTTTGGGGGGGCGCACCTTCAAGCTCAAGTTCGGCCACCGGGGTGGAAACCAGCCAGTCAAGGACCTGCGCACAGGCAAGGTGGAGATCACAGCCCAGAACCATGGGTTCTGCGTGGATATGGAGAGCCTGGACCCCAAGGAGGTGGAGCTTACCCACGTGAATCTCAACGACCAGACCCTGGAGGGGTTGCGCCATAAGGAACTGCCTATCCTGTCAGTGCAATATCATCCAGAGGCAGCCCCAGGGCCCCATGATGCCAGGTATCTGTTCCGGGATTTTGTGGCCATGATGGAGGGAAACAGAAAACAAGACCTGGGGGGGCGGCCATGAACCCCGCAGCTTGGGGATTGCTTTTAATCCAAGAGGAGAGGCTTTTGCCCGGCCCAGGAAAAAGAAGTTTGGGAAAATCCCGGCTCGTTTGTAAGTCGGTTTTTTTTGAGCCTGGCGGCTAATTGAGAAAATCCAACAGGTGCTGATACATGCCCAAGAGAACGGACATCCACAAGATCCTGATCATTGGCTCCGGCCCCATCGTGATAGGACAGGCCTGCGAGTTTGATTACTCGGGAAGCCAGGCCTGTAAGGCCTTGAGGGAAGAGGGCTATCAGGTGGTACTAATCAACAGCAATCCAGCCACCATCATGACCGACCCCGAAATGGCGGATAGCACCTACATAGAGCCCATAGTGCCCGAGGCCGTAGCGCGGATCATAGAAAAAGAGAGGCCAGACGCCCTGCTTCCCACCCTGGGGGGGCAGACCGGTCTTAATGTGGCGGTGCAGGTGGCTGAGGCTGGGGTGCTGGAGGGCTTCGGGGTGGAGATGATCGGGGCCAAGCTGGAGGCCATTCACAAGGCAGAGAACCGGGAGCTTTTCCGGGAGGCCATGGCCCGCATAGGCCTGGACCTTCCGCAAAGCGGACTGGCCCACTCCCTGGAAGAGGCCAGGTCTGTGGCACAGGAGCTGGGTTTCCCTGTGATAATAAGGCCGGCTTTCACCCTGGGGGGCATAGGGGGAGGGGTGGCCTACAACATGGAGGAGCTGGAAGAGAAGGCTGCCAGGGGCTTAGAGGCCAGCATGATCAGGCAGGTGCTGTTGGAGGAGTCGGTCATAGGTTGGAAGGAGTTTGAGCTGGAGGTGATGCGGGACCTCAAGGACAATGTGGTGATAATCTGCTCCATAGAGAATCTGGACCCCATGGGGGTGCACACAGGAGACAGCATCACAGTGGCCCCTGCCCAGACCCTCACGGATCGGGAATACCAGCGCATGAGGGATGCGGCCATATCCTGCATCAGGGAGATAGGGGTGGAGACAGGGGGCTCCAACATCCAGTTCGCCATCAACCCCAAAGACGGGCGCATGGTCATCATAGAGATGAACCCCAGGGTCTCAAGGAGCTCGGCCCTGGCCTCCAAGGCCACGGGCTTTCCAATAGCCAAGATAGCGGCCAAGCTGGCCGTAGGTTACACCCTGGACGAAATAGCCAATGACATAACCAGGGAGACCCCCGCCTCCTTCGAGCCCACCATAGATTACTGCGTGGTGAAGATCCCCAGGTTCACCTTCGAGAAGTTCCCGGGCTCGGATCCCACCCTTACCACTTCCATGAAATCTGTGGGGGAGACCATGGCCATAGGCCGGACCTTCAAAGAGGCCCTTCAGAAGGGGCTTCGCTCTTTGGAGATCGGCCGTTACGGCTTAGGCAACGACGGAAAAGACGGGCTGGTGTGGACTCCTGAGAGCCTGCCTGAGGCTTCAAAGCCTGAGGCCCCGGTACAGCTCAGTCTGCTTCAGAGGAGGCCGGACCCGAGGGCCATGAGCGTTGAGGAGAGATGGGAGAGGATCAGGCAGAAACTCAGGGTTCCCAATCCCCTGAGGATTTTTTTTGTGCGCATAGCCTTGCTGGAAGGCATGCACGTGGAGGAGATCCAGAGGCTCACGGGAATAGATCCTTGGTTCCTGCATCATATAAAACAATTGGTGGAGATGGAGCAGGAGCTTTTGCAAGCCAGGCCCAAGGCAGGGAGCCGAAAGGAGGGGGAACTTGCGGACCTGGAAGCCTTGAGGAGTTCGGTGGGAAGGGATCTTCTTTGGAAGGCCAAATCCTACGGTTTCTCGGATGTGCAACTGGCACACATTTGGGGCACAGAGGAGGAGACCGTAAGGCAGCTTAGGCTTTCCCTGGGTGTGGTGCCTGCCTTCAAACTAGTGGACACCTGCGCAGCGGAGTTTGAGGCATATACTCCATACTACTATTCCACATACGAGCCGGTGGATGAAAGCCGCTCCTCAGAGCGAGCCAAGGTGATGATTCTGGGAGGGGGGCCTAACCGCATCGGTCAGGGCATAGAGTTCGATTACTGCTGTTGCCATGCCTCTTTTGCCCTCAGGGAAATGGGCTACGAGAGCATAATGGTAAACTCCAATCCTGAGACCGTAAGCACCGACTACGACACATCCGACAGGCTCTACTTCGAGCCCCTGACCAGAGAAGACGTGCTGGCCATAGTGGAGAGGGAAAAGCCCCTGGGCCTCATAGTCCAGTTCGGCGGCCAGACGCCGCTCAATCTGGCTGTGGCCCTCAAGGAGGCAGGGATTAGGCTCCTGGGTACATCTTCCGACAGCATAGACAGGGCAGAAGACAGGGAGAGGTTCCAGGAGCTGCTCAAGAAGCTGGGTTTAGTCCAGCCTGAAAACGGCACGGCCCTATCCATTTCCCAGGCCAAAGAGGTGGCCTCCCAGATCGGTTACCCAGTAGTGGTACGGCCCTCCTTTGTGTTGGGGGGAAGGGCCATGGAGATCGTGTACCACGAAAAGGACCTGGAAACCTACGTGGCTATGGCTGTGGAGGCCTCCCCGGACAGACCCATCCTCATAGACAAGTACCTAGAGGACGCCATAGAGGTGGATGTGGATGCCGTGGCTGACGGTCAAGACGTGGTCATTGCCGGCATCATGGAGCACGTGGAAGAAGCGGGCATACATTCGGGGGACAGTGCCTGCGTTCTTCCAGCAATCACCCTAAACGAGCCTGTCTTGGAAGAGATAAGGCGCAACACCCACGCTTTGGCCAGGGAGCTCCAGGTGGTGGGGCTTATGAACATCCAGTACGCGGTCAAAAACGACGTGGTGTACGTGCTGGAGGTCAACCCCCGCGCTTCCCGCACCATTCCTTTTGTGAGCAAGGCCACCGGGATCCCCTGGGCCAAGGTGGCCACCCGGGTTATGATGGGTCGGAAATTGAGGGAAATGGGCCTCACCAAGGAGATAATCCCTCCTTATCTGGCCGTCAAAGAGTCGGTTTTCCCCTTCAAGAGATTCCCTGGTGTGGACACCATCTTGGGACCCGAGATGCGCTCCACAGGAGAGGTCATGGGCATAGACGGGACATTCGGCATGGCCTTTGCCAAAAGCCAGATGGCTGCGGATCTGCACCTACCCCTTGAGGGAACGGTTTTTGTGAGCGTGAGGAACAAGGACAAGCGAAACATCCTTTACATAGTAAAGAGACTGGTGGACTTGGGCTTTGACATTGTGGCCACAGAAGGCACGGCCAATGCTCTGATTCGAAACGACATAGAAGTGACCAGGATCCGCAAGGTCTCTGAAGGAAGGCCCAACGTGGTGGATCTTATCAAGAACGGACAGATCCACCTCATCATCAACATTCCCACTCCGGGCAGGAGCCCTAGGCAGGACGAGGTGGCCATCCGTTCCACTGCCACAAGTTTCAACATCCCCATAGTCACCACCCTGAGCGGTGCTGCCGCCACGGTCAACGGCATCGAAGCCTTGAGAAGAAAAAGGCTGGAAGTGCGCTCCCTGCAGGACTACCACTCCATGGTGTCAGGCACCAAAATAGAGCTAACATATTGATTTGCCAGCAACTTATTGTTCAAATTTAAGCTAGGGAATTCCTGCTCAGGCTCCTTTTTTGATAACCTCCGATGGGGTGGGCAGGCATATGAGATTGACATCTTCTTCCAGGCCATTTATTGTCGAAAGAATCGGGAATTCAAAGAAGCTCATTTCCCGCGGGATGGCCCGAGGGGGATTGTTTCCTCTCGGGAAGATCAAGGAAAGGAGGTATGGGGGAGAATGGATCGTAAGCGTGGGCGGGTAGTTTGGACTGTGATGTGGCTTTTCTTCTTGGGGGTCTTTGGTTTGGTTATAGGTGGGCAGGTGGTGGCCCAGCCCAAGCCACCTGCGGACTTCACTTTCGACCAAGGCAAGGACAGCCCGGGCAAGGTCACCTTCAGCCATGAAAAGCACACGGCCAAGAACCCCAAGTGCACGGACTGCCACACAAAGGTCTTCAAGATGAAGCGGGGCACAACCCCTGATATCACCATGGCCAGCATGGAGAAGGGCCAGGTCTGCGGGGCGTGTCATAATGGGCAGGCCGCCTTCGGGGTGAAAGACCAGGCCTCCTGCGCCAAGTGCCACAAGAAGTGAACTATTGCAGGTAAGGGGATCCGGGGGGCGGGAATTTGTTCCCGCCCCTGCAATGAATCCCGGTAATCTTCATGTGAACCGGAGGACAGCTTTTCATGACGGAGCAAAACACACCCGTTCCCCAGCCCAAGCAACCTTCCTTGATGGCCAACCCTTTGAGCATGCTGGGTACTATTTTGGCACTTTGCTCCTTCTTGAGCGTGCTAGCCCTCATGTACATAGATTTTTCAAGGGGATTCGCCAACCCCTACATGGCGGTGATCACGTACCAAATAGTCCCCGGGGGCATAATCACGGGGCTTCTTCTTATCATCGTGGGGGTATGGCGGGAGCACAGAAGAAGGCATCGGGAAGTTCTGGGGGCCCCTCCCCCCTTGCCGTACATAGACCTAAACAAGCCCCTGCATCGAAGAACCTTCATTACGGTGGTTGTAATATCTTTCTTTTTCCTGGTGTTTTCGGCCATAGGCATGTACAGGACATACCACTTTACAGAATCTGTTCAATTCTGCGGGCTCATCTGCCACTCGGTGATGAAGCCGGAGTACACCCTTTACCAGAGATCCCCCCACGCCAGGGTTGCCTGCACAGAGTGTCATGTGGGCCCCGGGGCCAGCTGGTTCGTGAAATCCAAGATCTCGGGAGTGTACCAGATCTACTCTACTGCCTTCGAGAAACACTCCAGGCCCATCCCCACCCCTGTGGAGAATCTAAGACCTGCCAGGGAGACTTGTGAGCAATGCCACTGGCCCCAGAAATTTTCGGGCTCTGCGGAGAGGATCAGGACACACTTCCTGGCCGACGAGCAAAACAGCCCCTGGACCATCCGTTTGCTGCTGAAGGTGGGGGGAGGAGATCCTAGTTTGGGGCCGGTGCACGGAATCCACTGGCACATGAGCACCAACCAGAAGGTGGAATACGTGGCAACGGACAAGGCCCGCCAGGAGATCCCCTGGGTAAGGGTGACGGACGACATGGGAAGGGTGACGGTGTACCAGGCCAGAGGCAAGGAGCTGGACCCCAAGCAGGTCTCCCCCGAGCAGGTGCGCCTCATGGACTGCATTGACTGTCATAACAGGCCGACCCATATCTATGCCCCACCTGTGCGCTCGGTGAACCAGTCCATGGCCTTGGGGAGATTGGATCGCAACCTGCCTTACATCAAGAAAAACGCGGTGGAGGTCCTCACCCAGGTGGCCAAGGAGAGCCGCACCGAGAGCGAGGGCTTGGCACTGATAGAGAAGAAGCTGAAGGAAGCCTATGCCCAACATCCGGACCAGAAGAAGATCCAGGAGAGCGTCTTTGAGGTTCAGAGGATCTTCCGGGAGACCATCTTTCCCGAGATGAAAGCCAATTGGCAGTCTTACCCCGACAATATCGGCCACTCCATCTGGCCCGGCTGCATACGCTGCCATGACGGGGAACACATGAGCCCGGACGGAAGAGTCATCTCCCACGAGTGCAACACCTGCCACCTCATCATCGCACAGGGCCCGGGTCTGGAGCCCAAGGAGGTAAACGCCATGGGCCTGGAGTTCCACCATCCGGGCGGGGACATAGGAAAAGAGCTTTTGTGCGGAAACTGCCACGGCGGCACACTGGTTCAGTGATTTAGGCAGCTGGTAGGCAAGGCGAACGCCTACAGCCTGGGACTGAAAAAAAAGGGTCTTTCCAATGGGGAAGGCCCTTTTTTTCTCTTCATGCCTATCCAAAAAGCTTGACAGCCCCACCACGATGTGGTCATAATTTGGTGCCTAATTCAAGGGAGAATCCCAAAGGGAAACCCGGGGGGTGCATCATGGGAGGCTGGGCATTTTTGCTGGGGGCCGGGCTGTGGGTGCTTATTAATTCTCAGGCCTGGGCCCAGACAGTAGAGGCCAACAGTTGCGTGAACTGCCACCAGCAGGCCACAGGGAACCAAAGGGTGGACAAGAACTTTCACCAGTGGAAGGACTCTTGGCATGCGGCCAGGAAAGTCACATGCGACAAGTGCCACGGTGGGAAGCCTTCTGAGGCCAAAGCCGCCGCAGCCCACTCAGGGATCCTGGAGGGGGAGGGGAAGAAGACCCCTTCGTATTATTTGAAGATGGATGAGCGCTGCGGGCAGTGCCACTCAGGGGAGTATGCTGACTTTTCTACCAGCTCCCATTACAAGTTTTTGCAGCAGGGAAGGGGCCCCAGCTGCATAAGCTGCCATCACCCCAAGACAGGGCACACCTTCACGGTGAAAGAGATTGTGGCCTCTTGCGTGGATTGTCACAATGAGTCCTTGAAGGGCTACGAGCATGTGCCCCAGGTGGCCAGGTTGCTGCTTGAGTCCATGAACCAGGCGGACTTCACGGTGGGCTGCATGAGGGAGTTTGTGTCTATAAAGGAGGATGTGAAGCAGAAGGCCTGGGTGAGGAGCAAGCTTGTGGCAGCCGAGATGGAGCTTTCCAACGCCAAGAAGCAGTGGCACAGATTCAACCTTCAGAACACCGAGGCGCACGTTCTTCAAGCCTTTGGCCTGGCCCGGGAGGCCAAGGCCCTTTGCATTGCCAAGTGAAAAAGCGGGCAGCACAGGCCATGGGAAAAAAAGGGTTTTGGGGGCAGGTGCTGGGAATCGGGCTTAGGGGCTTTGTGGCTTTGATGGTCTTTTGCTGCCTGCCTGAGTTATGCCCTGCCCAAGCGCCCTCCAATGAGGAGTGTTTCATGTGCCACGGGGACCCTGATCTTTCCAAGACAGCCCCCGACGGGCGCAAGGTTTCTCTTTTTGTGGATCAGAAGGGCTTTGAGAGCTCTGTGCACCAGAGGCTCTCCTGTGTGCTTTGCCATTCGGACATAATGGAGGTGCCCCACAAAGAAGGTGCGCTTCAGCGGGTGGAGTGCGGGAAGTGCCACTCGGAGCAGGCCACGGAGTTTCTGGACAGCATTCACTTCCGCTCCATTAGAAGGGGGGATGTTTTCGCCCCTGGCTGCAAGGACTGCCACGGCAAACACGACGTGCGCTCCCACGAGGACCCCTTGTCCAGAAGCGCCAAGGCCAACGTGCCCAATCTCTGCGGGACCTGCCACGAGGGGATCAAGGCCGAGTATCAGATGAGTTACCACGGCCAGCTTTTGGCCCAGGGGGACGGCAGGGCCCCGGGCTGCCAGGACTGCCACTACTCCCACAGGATCACCCAGGCTGAGGGGAGGCTCCACAGGCTGGCCCAGGCCAACCGCTGCGGGAGTTGCCACAAGGAGTATTACAGGACTTTCAGGGACACCTTCCACGGGAAGCTCACCTCCCTGGGAGAGCTCACCGGGGCCAAGTGCCACGACTGCCACAGCGCCCACAGCATCTTTCCCGAGAGGGACATCCGCTCCACGGTTCACAGGCAGAACCTGCTTCACACATGCAGGCGCTGCCACACAGATGCCCCCGAGAACTTCATAAGCTACATCCCCCATGCGGACATACACGACCCGGGCAGGCCCCTGCTTTACTACGCCAACCTGTTCATGGTGGGGATACTGGTTTTGACCTTTGGGTTTTTCGGTTTGCACAGCCTTCTTTGGCTCCAGAGGCTCACCGTGGAATGGATAGTCAGGAGAAGGAAGAGGTCCGAGACTGATGAATGAGCTAAAGGAAGAGACGGGACAGCAAAGGGCTTTGAGCCAGGAGGGCCAGATCCCCCTGCCAGATGAGGCAACCCTTGCGTCTCAAGAGCTCTGCCCCGAGGAATATCCTTGGCCCAGGAGAAGACCTGAGTTCGTGCGGTTCAGCCGCGCCCAAAGGCTCATGCATATGGCCGTGATGGGGAGCTTTCTGGGGCTTGCCCTGACGGGGCTACCCATCAAGTTCAGTGACAGCGAGATAGTCCTGGCCCTGGCGCAGTATGTGCCCATCCGGGCTCTGGGCCTTGTCCACAGGATCTGTGCCCTAGTCACCTTCGGTTACTTTCTGGGGCATCTCTCCTATTTGGCCTGGCGTATCCTCACAGGCCGGAGCCGAGGGATGTTTTGGGGTCCTGACTCCATGGTGCCCCAGCCCAAGGATCTCAGGGACCTGAGGGATCAGATAAGGTGGTTTTTCTTCAGGGGCCCCAAGCCGCGCTTTGGGAGGTGGACTTACTGGGAGAAGTTTGATTACTGGGCGGTGTTCTGGGGGGTGACCATGATAGGGAGCTCCGGGCTTCTGCTTTGGTTCCCCTCCTATTTTGCCAAGTGGCTTCCCGGGTGGGTTTTCAACCTGGCCACCATCATCCACAGCGAGGAGGCGCTTTTGGCCATGGGTTTCATCTTCACCATACATTTTTTCAACACACACATGAGGCCCAACAAGTTTCCTTTGGACCTGGTGATCTTCACAGGCAGGATGACCGAGCATTATTTCAGTGAGGAGCATCCTGAGGACTACGAACGGGTGGTTGTCTCAAAGGAGGTCCCGGCCAGGGTGGCCCCTGAGGTGACCTCCGACATGCTTCTGGTGTACAAAATTATAGCCTGGACAGGCTTCCTGCTGGGCATAGGTGCCATCCTGCTCATCGCAGCCGCTTGGATTTTCAGGTGAACCCTGGAACTCTGGGCCTTTTGGAGCCCCTCCAGTTTTGGGTTTGCACAAGCTTGCCAAGCCTGTGAAATATGCTAGGATAGCATCCGCCCTGAGGAGGTGGGATGTACATGGACAGGCGGCTCTTGGCGGAGATCAGGCACTACTTAGGGAAGACCCAGGCTGAGATGGCTCACCTTCTTGGAACCTCTTTGAAGGCGGTGCAGAGTTTTGAGCAGGGATGGAGAAAGATCCCCCCTCACGCGGAGCGGCAGGCTCTGTTTTTTCTCTCTAGAAAGAACGGAAAAGAGCAGAAATCCTGTTGGGAGATCCAGGGTTGCCCCCAGGACAGGATGAGCAAGTGCCCTGCCTGGGAATTCCAATCCGGGGATCTCTGTTGGTTCATAAACGGCACCATGTGCCAGGGTACTGCCAACAAGACCTGGGAGGAGAAGATGGAGCGATGCCGTGTATGCAAGGTTTTCGCATCCATCTTCCCGGAGGGCTTCCAGTACGCGCCCGTGGCACAGCCCGCCCAAAGCCCCTGCCCCTGAAGAAAACCTTTGAATTTCTGCTCCTTTATGGAGGCATTTGGTACAACTTTCATAGAACCCCGCCGCAACTGAAAAGCCCTCTATTCTCGTACGCCCCTCACAAAAAATCTTGACAAGACTTCCGACTTTGTGTAGACAATTATGCCACGTTGTGGAACTTATGGAAACCATTCAAGGCGCGACACCAAGGATAAGGGTGGGGGCTCGGCCCCCAAGGCAAATGGGTTTCACGAGTCATTGCGAATAGGGAAATCCGGAGAAAAGCTGGGGGCATAAAAGAGGGGGCCTGTTCTCTTCCATGCCCCACTGTTTCCACCATGGGAGCTGAGCGAAGCCTTGCCAGAGGAGCAGGAGCCGGTAAAATGGGGGGCCGGGGTGCAGGTTCAGGGCAGGCCGATGACCTGAAGTGAGCTCTTAGACCTGGCAGGGAGGAGAGGCATGGAGAGGATCGGGTTCATAGGACTCGGGATCATGGGCAAGCCCATGGCCCGAAATCTCCTGAAGGCCGGCTATCCCCTGGTTGTGCACAACAGGAGCCGGGCCTCTGTGGAGGAATTGAGCAGGGAAGGGGCCAGGGCCGCCGGCTCGCCTCGGGAGGTGGCCCAGGGTTCGGATGTGGTGATCACAATGCTACCTGACTCACCGGATGTGGAGCAGGTGGTGTTGGGGG
>CAYPWF010000012.1:5475-68457 GCA_964414345.1 uncultured Desulfarculaceae bacterium | reverse complement strand
CCAACAGGGAGAACAACATCTGCTGCAGCGGTGGAGGTGGGGCGCTCATAAACGGCTTTGCCAGGGCCAGAGCCTATTACGGGAAGATCAAGGTGGATCAGATTAAGCGCTCTGGAGCCCAGCAGGTATGTACGCCCTGTGTAAACTGTTTTGACGGCATCGGGAATCTGGCCAGAGAGTATAAAGAGGAATTCGAGCCAGTGCATCTTTGGACGCTTTTGGCCAATGCCATAGTGTTGGACTAAGAAGCCCAGGGTAAAAGGGGCTTGTTCCCCTGAGGGCTTGAAACCTCCGGGGGAGGTCTGTCAGGGCGGCAGGAGGTGGGAATGGCTGGTATATTCCAGGTGAACGAAGTTGTGGGCATAGCGGTGGAGATAGAGAAGAGGGGGGAGGAGTTCTACCGGGACATGGCCTCCAAGGCCAAGAGCCCTGAGGTGAAGCAGGCCATGGAGTTCTTGGCTGGGGAGGAAGTAAAGCACCAGAGGATCTTCTCCCAGATGCTCTCCAGGTTGGCTCCCCTCAAGCCCCCGGCAGGATCCATGGAGGCCGAGTATTGGGCGTATGTGAACGATCTTATAGACTCCCACTTTCTCTTTGATGCGCCGTTGGGCAAGAAGCTGGCTTCCTCTGTCGGCTCGGACAAGGAGGCTTTGCATCTGGCCATGGGTTTTGAGAAGGAGTCGATTTTGTTTTTCACCGAGATGAAGGGGCTGGTGCCTGCAGAGGAGGCCGGGGCCTTGCAAGGGTGTATCCAAGAGGAACGCAAGCATTTGAGAAAATTGGCGGAGCTTCTCAAGAGCGGGGCCTGAGTCTTGCGGAGAAAGGTAATTCCTGTTGAAGGAGCTTGTGCACGGCCGGGACATAAAGATTAGAACCTATGACCTGGGCCAGGGCAAGATAATGGTGGAGGGCCGTCTTACGGACCAACGCCACAGGCCAAGGAAAGGGGAGAGCTTCCAAGGGGCCTTCCTGGTGCACGACATGGTGGCCCGCCTGGTGGTAAAGGGCCCTGAAATGAGAATACAGGCTGTGGAAGCCGAGATGCCACATCATCCCAGGGAAGGATGCATAGAGGTCTTGCCCTGGATGCAGAAGCTGGAGGGGGTGAGGATAACCAAGGGTTTCACCCAAAAGGTGAAGGAACTGGTTGGGAATAGCAAGGGTTGTGCTCATCTCACGAGCCTCATAATCACCCTTGGGCCTGCAGCGGTTCAAGGTTACTGGGCAGCCTACGGCGTGGACAGAAAAGAGCTGACTCCTGAGGATCCAAGGATCCGAATGGTTGTTAACACATGCTATCTTTGGAGGGAAGGGGGTCCCTTACTGCAGATTTTAAGAGACGGTTGGCAAAGCAGTTCAGAGCAGGAGAGGCCACAGGAAAAACTTTAACCCGGCTCATTCTCCAAAGCCTGTGACTTTGGGAGCTCAAACCCCCGATGCACTTTGACATATTCCGACTCAAAACAGGACCGAATCTGAGACCAAAAACCAGGGTGCTTTTGAGCTTGGACCGGTTGGTCCAAAACTGTCAATAAGACAGCCCGCATTATCCGTTGATCATCAATAATGCGGGCTAGAAGGGTTAAAGTCTGAGCCTTCCAGATGGTTTTGCTAAATAAGCCATCCTGGCTAGGCAGGGGCAGGTATCCAGGGGAGGTCAAATCCTTTGGAAATTCAAGCCCCAAGACTTGAAGCAAACAGAAATGCCATCCCTCCGTAACCAACTGCACTGAATCAGGTTTTCTCCCTTTTTCTCGCCCTTATATAAAGCCTTATGGTGGCGCCTGTGAAATCGAATTCCTCCCTGATCTTGTTAATCAGGTAACGACGGTAACTCTCCGTTATCCCCTCCGGGTGGTTGCTGAAGACCACGAAAGTGGGAGGGTGCACCCTTGGTTGAGCCATGTAAAAGAGCCTGATCCTGTGGCCCCGGTTCAATGGCGGGGGATGGGCCTCCACCCACTTTCGGAACCGCTCGTTCAAAGTCGAGGTGGATATCCTCTTCCCACAACAGGCATATACTCTCTCGACCCAAGAGAGAAGCCTTCCCACTCGAAGGCCTGTCAAAGCGGAGATTGTCAGCACCGGGGCGAACTCTACAAGATGCAGCTTCTGCCGCACCCTGGCCAGATGTTCCTCATGGGTGTTCTTGTCTTTTTTCACCAAGTCCCATTTGTTGAGCAGCAGGATGCAGCCTTTGCCAGCATCCAGGATTTCCTGCGCTATGGCCGAATCCTGGTCAGTGGGCCCCTCCAGCGCATCCAGGACCAGGAGAGCCACGTGGCATCTCTGAAGGTTCTCTACGGCCCTGAGCACGCTGTAGCGCTCCAAGGGAAGTCTGACTTGGCTCTTGCGGCGGATCCCGGCCGTGTCTATGAGGAGAAAGGGCTTCCCATACCACCTGATGGGCGTGTCAACTGCATCTCTTGTGGTGCCGGGGATGGGGCTTACAAGAGTTCTCTCCTTTCCGCAGAGGCGATTCACAAGGGAGGACTTCCCAACATTGGGCCTGCCCAATACTACGACTCGGATCCCCTGATCCTCACCGGGAAAGATCTCTTTGTCTGAGGGGAAATCCCTTGTGAGCTCATCCAGAAATTCCGTGAGACCCCTTCCGTGGAGCGCTGAGATGGTATGTAGCTTTGGGGCCCCGAGTTGGAAGAACTCCATGGCAGAGTTTTCTTGTCTCTGGCCGTCCACCTTGTTTACCACGAAGAAAACAGGCTTTGAGGTGCGGCGAAGCAGCTCGGCCGTGTCTCGATCAGAAGGCGTTAGCCCTGTGGCCGCATCCAGGAGAAAGAGGATCACGTCGGCTTCCTCAATGGCCATCTGCGTCTGTGTCCTCATTCGGGCCAGCAGCGGCTCTTTGGTCTGCGGTTCGAAGCCTCCGGTGTCCACCAGGATGAATGACTTCCCGTTCCAGTTCACTTGGTTGTGCAGACGATCTCTGGTGACCCCCGGTTGATCGTCCACCAGGGCCTTTCGTTCTCCTGAGATCCTGTTGAAAAGAGTGGACTTGCCCACATTGGGTTTGCCCACTATGGCCACCACAGGTAGCATGGAGCCCCTCAATTGCTCAGGCGTCATCAAACCCGGGCTGCTTTGGGGCTCAAGCCCCAAAGTCTCCGTAACCCATCTTCTTAAGGCTCTTGCGGTCCCTGGACCAGTTTTTCTCCACCTTGACCCAAAGTTCCAGGTACACTTTGCGCTCAAGCAAGGGTTCTAATTCTTTCCGGGCCGCTGAACCGATTCTCTTGAGCATCTGGCCGGCTGAGCCTATTAGTATGGGTTTTTGGGATTCCTTCTCCACGTAAAGCGTTGCCCTGATGTAAATAGGCCTGGGAGGCTCCCGCTCTTGAAACGCTTCCACAACCACAGCCACTGCGTAAGGGATTTCCTCTCCGCAGAGATGGAAGACCTTCTCCCTGATTACCTCCGCGGCCAGGAAACGTTCTGGGAGATCTGTGAGCTGGTCTTCGGGGAAATATTGAGGGCCCGCGGGGAGGTGTTTCAAGATTTCCAGCTCAAGGATGTCCAATCCGTCTCCTGTCAAGGCGCTGATGGGTAAAATGGCCTCAAAGCGGTAAAGGGATTCAAACGCCCCAATCAATGGGAGGAGAGAGGGCTTGGGCACAAGGTCTATTTTGTTTATACACAGTATCACCGGAGCCCTGCACTCTTCCAGCAGCCTGTTCATCCAGGAATCATGTGAGAAGGCCTGTGCGTCCGGCTCCACCAGCAAAAGAGTCAAATCCACTTCCTTCAATGCCTTTAGGGCCTCTCTTACCATGTATTCCTGGAAAGGCCCTTTGGGCTCGTGAATTCCAGGGGTGTCCACGAAGACCATCTGAGCCTGGGCCGTAGTCTTTATCCCAAGGATTCTGTTGCGGGTGGTCTGGGGCCGCGGAGAGATGGCGGCCACTTTGTGCGCCACCAAACCATTAAGCAAAGTGGACTTGCCCACATTGGGCCTTCCAAAGATACCTATGTAACCGGATCTGAACAGTCTCTCTGTCATGACTAATCATAGTTCCAGGAGGCGTCTCCCGGGGAGGCCTCTGTGCTCTCCCGACCTCTTCCAAGAATCTATTTTACTCTTTTTGCTCTGTCGGCCGCACAACTAAAAGCCTTTCCAGGAGCTCCTTGGCAGCCTGTTGCTCGGCCTCCTTCTTGTTTCTGCCTGTGCCGAAGCCGCATAGGTCTGAGCCAGCTTCCACCCTCACGTGGAAGCGTTTCTCATGCTCAGGTCCCTCCTCTCCCACGAGCACGTACCTTGGGGTAACCCTCAAGAGCGACTGGGTGTGTTCTTGAAGTCTGGTCTTGAAATCCTCGTTCAAGGAGCACCAAGGCGGCTCCTTCACATCCCGATGGAACTGGGCCCGCACCACTTGAAGAGCTTTCTCAAAACCCCCGTCCAGGTAGACCGCACCAAGCAAGGCCTCGTAAGCATCAGCCAGGAGGGAATCCTTTTCACTGCCTCTGGTGCGAAGCTCTCCCCTGCCAAGCTTTAAGTGGGCACCAAGGTGCATACGGCGGGCCTTGCGTGCTAGGGATCTCTCGTTGACCAGAGCTGCTCTCCATCTGGAGAGAACCCCTTCCGGCTCACCCGGGTGTGCTTCCATCAGCATGTGGCTGACGGCCAAACCCAGAACCGCATCTCCCAGAAACTCAAGCCTCTCGTTGCTCTCCAAGCCTTCTCTGGGGTGTTCGTTCACGTATGAGCGGTGCGTGAGGGCAGTCTCCAGGAGGTCCGCTCCCCGGAACTCATAACCCAAAACGCTCTCTATCTGGCTGTAAGAGGGCCGATCTTCCCCTCTCATTGCACTATCCCAAGATTTCCTCCTTGTACCTCGTTAAAGGTAGGGGAGGTCCTGTGGTAACCTTGCTCAGGAATTAACTGCTCTCTCATTTACGACGGTATTGCGGATGCCCACAAAGAGTCTTTCTCCCTCGAGAAGCTACCCCATATAAGAGGGAGTCTCGCTCTTGAGAAAATCCTCACGGATCGGGGAAAAAGCATCCATCACCAGGACCTTTTCCTGGCCTACCACCTCCACCTCGTGGGGTTCTCCTGAAGGTATCCTGTAAAGGGCAGGAGCTTCCAGAAGTGTCTCCCTTCCGCCAATTCGCCACAAGGTCCTGCCCTTCAAGAGAATACCCACTTGCTCGTGAGGATGGGAATGGAGGGCTATACGGGTCCCAGGCTCCAGCTCGAAGTAGGCCAGCATGACCTTCTCCAGGGTGAAAACGAAACGTTTCACCCCAGGGGCTATGTTCTCGAAAACGGCTGATCTCAGATCCTGAAAAAGCTCCATAACAAGGCCTCCCAAAGATCGGGGAATAGGAAACCAACGGGCATGAGGAACTTAACTCAGCCGGAAAAGGGAGTCAAGGAGGGGGCGCCATTAGGCTCTCCAGCACTCGCGCCGTCCTTCCCAGATCCAAGAACTCGGCTACAAAGGGGTGAGCGGGATTCTGGATCACCTCCCTTGGGTGGCCCAACTGGAGCAGCCTCCCCTCCTGCATGACCGCCACCTTCTTGCAAATACCCATTTCGTCCAGCCTGTCGTGGGTGCTCATGACTGCCGTTGTACCAGTGGAAAACAGGAGCGCTTCCAGGTCATCCAGGAGCCTGTCCCTTGAGGGTGGATCCAGGGAGGAGAAGGGTTCGTCTAGAAGCAACAGCTCCGGCTCCAAGGCCAGTGCCCTGGCCAGACTGACCCTCTGAGCCTCTCCCCCGGAGATACTTGCAGCATCCCTTTCACAAAGGTGGGCTACCCCCAGTCTTTCCAAGGCCTGCACAGCACCTTCCAGAGCTGCCTTGCCCTTTAGGCCCCTAAGGCGAAGCCCCATCAACACATTCTTTAGCACAGTTCCCTTAAGAAGCAGGGGCTCCTGAAAGACCATGGCCACCTTTCGCCTTAAAGCCAAAGGAGAGGCCAGCCCGCAAGTCTTTTCCCCGCATAACTGGATCACTCCCCTTTTGGGCCTGAGAAGGAGCCCCAAAACCATCAGAAGCGTGCTCTTCCCTGAACCATTGGGGCCTACCAGGGCAAGGGTTTCTCCCCTTGCCAGCTCCATATAGGGAATCTCAAGTGTAAAGCGCCCCCTTTGAACAAGCAGGTCCCTGACCAGCACCAGAGGTCTCATCTCTTGTGGCCTCTCTGCTGTAGGTTGGTGAGTATCAACGTGATGAAATAAGCCAGCAAAAGCAGAATAAGGCTTAGGGCTACGGCAAGGTCGAAGTTTCCCTTGGCTGTCTCCATGACCGTTGCGGTGGTTAGCACCCTGGTATAACCCTTTATGTTGCCCCCGACCATCATGGAAGCGCCCACCTCCGAGACCACACCTCCGAAGCCTGCCATAACCGCGGCCAGAAGCTGGAGCCGAGCCTCCCGGATGAGGAGCCAAACCGCCTGCAATCTGGTGGCTCCCAGGGAGAGAATCTGGAGTCTAAGCCTTTCCGAAAGACCCTGCATGGCCGCTATGCTGATCCCAGCCACGATGGGTGTGGCAATCACCGCCTGTGCCAGGATCATAGCCGTAGGAGTATAGAGGAGTCCCAGGCCGCCCAGAGGCCCACTTCGCCACAGGAGGATTGTCACGAAAAGGCCCACGACCACAGGTGGAAGTCCCATACCCGTGTTGACCAGACTCACCAGTATCGAACGTCCCGGGAATCGGCTCAGCCCCACGGCGGCCCCTGTACTCACCCCCAAGATCAGGCTGAGAAGCGTGGCGCTTCCGGACACCTCCAAGGTGAGAAGCACTATGCCCAGGACTTCAGGATCTCCAGCCCAGAGAAGTCGGACCCCCTTTTCGAACCCATCCAGAATAAGTTCCATGTCTTTCAGTCCTGAGCTGCCATGGGGGAGAAGAGAGGCTGCCCGAACCGTGTCACTCCGAACTCACGGATTATATCCTGGGCCTCCCTGGATACCAGAAAATCCGCGAGGAGGCTTGCTCCTTTTGCATTGAGCCTCTTGAAGCGGGATGGGTTGACCTCTATGACGTGGTAATCGTTGCGCAGGCTCTGATCACCCTCAAACAGGATCTTTAGCGACAGCCTCGGGGCAAGTGCCAGATAAGTGCCACGATCGGAGAGGGTGTAGCCTCCTTTCTCTGATGCCACCATAAGGGTCTGGCCCATGCCCTGGCCGGTCTCCTGGTACCATTTGGATCCATGGGGCCGCAGGCCTGCTTCTTCCCAGAGCCTCACCTCGCGCACATGGGTGCCGGAGCGATCACCCCGAGAAACGAAGAGGCAATCGCCAGAGGCTACCTTGATCAAAGCTGCCGCCGCCGAGACCTCCCTCCCAATCCCGGCGGGGTCCTCTGGGGGGCCTACCAGAACGAAATCATTGTACATGACCGGCCTGCGCCGGAGACCTAGACCTTTTTGCATGAACAAATTCTCTTCCTCGGGGCTGTGGACCAGTAGAAGATCCGCCTCTCCCCTTGCCCCAAGGGCCATGGCCTGGCCGGAGCCCACAGCGATGACCTTTACGAAGATTCCTGTTTTGGCCTGAAAAGCCGGCAGGAGAGTCTCAAGAAGCCCCGAGTCCTGGGTGCTGGTGGTGGTGGCCAGGATGACCTCAGCGGGAGCCCCGAAAGATACCCCAAGCACTCCTCCAAAGAAACAAAACAAAGAGGCCACCCAAACACACCCTCTAAACTCCCTGCCCGACATCTTAATCCCTCTTTGCAGTCCATTATGTAAAAAAAAGCATAAAAATCATATCAGGAATAGAGTCTTGGTCAAGGTGGTCCATGGCCGTAGCAAAAAAAAAGGGGCCTGGGAGGCCCCCTGGAGAGTAAGAAAGCTTCTTTAGATATGGCCCCCTTTGTTGGCCATGGCCCTCTTGGAGGCCTTGAGGGGGTTCAGCTTGCGGCCGCTTACCTGGTATTCCCTCTTCACGTGGGTGGCCAGGGGGCATATTGCTCCCTTGGTCCACTTAAGCCCGGGCTCTGGAAATGATATGCAGTACTTCCCAGTGGGAAACTCCATGATGCGCTGGCAGTCCCCGCACTGTTCTACTATGGGGTGACAGTGACCTCCATTGTAGGAACAGCCTTTCTTTTTCATGAAAATGCACTCTACTCCGTCCTTGATGGTGGTGCAACGCATGGGATTAGACCTCCTGTTGCTTTCGGATCCGTCTCTATCCCCCGTACCCATCCCACCTGATTGATGCGCGGGATGCTTCTTTGGGCACAAAAAAAGAACCCGCCAAGACTCACGGGCCCCATGTAAGGGGAACTGGACCAACTCATTTTCTTTTAGTTTAGAGATGATAAGCTTTCATGTCAATAGTTACAGCCAAATACCCGAGAGGCCCCTCGAGCGTATCTCCTTTGCCCATGCCGTGATATGATCTCCAAGGCCCGCAAACAAGACAGACCATGCCTCTGCTGGATCCAGAGCCTAAGGAGGCTGAATCATGCAAAAAGATATCCACTTTTATCTCACCTTTGCATTGGGCACAAAAATGGGGATCCAACTTGAGGAGATAGAATGCATAGCATGGGCCGATCAGTTCACAGACGAGCTAACACAGCCTCAGGTTCATGGACTTCAAACCCAGACCAGCACCCTAGGCAACTGGATCGAGAAACAGATCCAGGCCACTGTGATCATGCCCTTTCACTTCATACCTGGAGATGATAGTTCTTACCCATGGATGACCACTGCCGACTCTTCCAGAGCCAGGAAGCTGGTGGAGGCTGCAAGGGGCGATCCCTTGGGTCTTGGAATAGCCTTGCACGCCTACCAGGACACCTTCAGCCACCAGGGGTTTTCAGGCTGGGAGGAGCCCTTGAACGGTTGTTTCCCATGGTACAGCCCTGAGGCGGCCCTCCCCAATGTCGGCCACGCAGAGCTCAGGGCAGTCCCTGACGTCACCAATTATGTCTGGACAGATCCACGAAGCGGCGTGAAGGTTGACAACAGAGTCCGGGCCATGCAGGCTGCCAAAGCCACCTGGGAGCGCCTTTCTTCCATTTATGCACCCCAGATGGGCTCCTCCCATTGGAGTGCCCTGAAACCGGCTTTAAAGGAGATCTTCCGAAAAGACTCCTACGATGAAAGAGTTGTGGCCCTCTGCCGCCTGTCCGGGAACCCAAATCTGGATTACAAGGAAGTGTGCAGTCGCCTGACATTGGCTTACTCAAGTGGGTTCATCAGAGCAGCCAGCCTTCACCTTTCAAGAGTTCTTTATCTCTGTGGCGATCTTCCCTGGGGGAGCTAGAGACATGGAAAGGGTGCACTAAGCTTGGGGATTTCCTAAACCAGTTGAGCTGGGCGATCCGCAACCCGCAGGTCCTGGGGAGCACTCCAGAGATGTGGCTCCAAGAGGATTTGGGGAGCAAGACTTCAACAAAGGTCTTTCAGGGGGCAACCCGAGCTACCATGTCAATTTATAAATACCAGCCATCTTTTACCATGCAAACACAGGGCTCAAGTCAAGGCATTGAGAGCCTGCAGAACAAAATGGTCCAAGTAGCAGGCATGTGAAAACATGGATGAGTAAAGGAGGGATACATGAAAAGCCTGTTTAAACTCCTTCTGGTCCTGTTTGCCTTGATTGTGTTGTATTTTCTTTTTTGGCCAGTGCCCATCCAGCCAGTCTCATGGAGCGCGCCTCCCAACCCCGGCTATACAGGTCCTTTTGCCCGAAACCAAAGACTCAGCTCCATGGAACTGCTCCCCATCGCAGGGTTCCACGCCCCGGAAAGCGTGGCTATAGACGGCCAGGGCAGGATTTACGTCTCTACACAGGAAGGTTGGATCCTGAGACTCCAGCCGGACGGCTCCGGACCTGAGAAGTGGGTGCAAAGCGGGGGGAGACCTTTGGGGTTGGCCTTTGACCTCCAAGGCAACCTCATTGTGGCCGATTCCTTCAGGGGGCTCTTATCCATATCTCCCGAAGGCAAGGTGAGGAAGTTGTCCTCTGAATGTGACGGCCTGCCCATCCTCTACGCCGACGACGTTGACGTGGCTCTGGATGGTAAGATCTACTTCACCGACGCCTCCACCAAGTTCGGGGCCATGCAGTACGGGGGGACGTACGAGGCCAGCCTCCTGGACTTGATGGAGCATGGAGCACATGGAAGGCTCCTGGTGTATAACCCGGCCACAGGGACCATCACAACACTGTTGAAAGGCCTCGATTTTGCCAACGGGGTGACCCTAAGCCACGATCAAAAGTCCGTACTGGTAAACGAGACTGGAAGTTATCGGGTGGTGCGTTTCTGGCTGGAGGGGCCTAAGAAAGGAAAGGCCGAAACCCTGGTGGAGGGGCTTCCTGGCTTTCCGGACAATATTACCGCCGGCCTGGAGGGCCGTTACTGGGTGGCTCTGGCCTCTCCCCGCAACCCTCTTCTGGACTCTCTTTCAGACAAACCCTTTTTGCGCAAGGTGATCCAGCGCATGCCTGCCTTTGCAAGACCCAAGGCCGTGGCTTACGGCCACATCTTGGCCATTGACGAAAAAGGCAAGGTGGTGGAGGACTTACAGGATCCGCAGGGAACTTACCCGGTGAACACAAGCGTAAGGGAGACAAAAGACTACCTATACATCGGAAGCCTTGCAGCCTCCTCGCTGGCTCGAATTCCCAAGGCTAAGGTGGGACTTTGAAGGAGAAATGCGCAGCTGAGCCCTTGAGGCCAATCCATCCAGGGAAGAAATCCAAAAACAGGACCCAGGTGCAGTGCCTGGGTCCTTGCAATTTCCATGAGGATTCTGTGAGATTTCATCCAGGGACCGTGTCCCAGCCCGAAAACAGCCTGTCCCAAAGAGAAGGAGAGGTCTGCTTGGCCTCCACAGGAATGCATGAAAAACCCATCCCTTGGCGCTGGGTGTCCTCCTCAGCTATGTGAACCATAACAGGGGAATACCCACTGGGGCACTGAAAGGTCTGGCAAGTTATGTATCTGGAGTCCCCCGAAGGCACACAGGATCTGGGCATCACACTTCCAGAACCCCCCAGATCAACGCAAGAGAACTCTTGAACAGCTTTACCTTCCCTCTCAGACCAAGTCTCCAGAATTGCTTGGTTTTCCCCGCATTTTAGACTACCCATCTTGTGCTTCATCTTGCTCACCCCCTTCCACTTCAGCCTATCTGCACCCCGGGGAAGGTCAAGACCTCTTAGTCAGATTGGGCGGCGAGTCCAAGTACCCAGGCTTCCCAGGATTTGGGGGGGTTGACGTATTTGCTTGGGATTCTTAATTTTTTCTAACAATTCCTTCCCGGGACGGGAGTCCCTGACCGTGTCCCTTGAAGCCTTGGGGAGTCACGGAATCCAGGGCCTTTCCTGGGCCACTTTATCCCCCAAGGTTGCTTCCCAAATTGTCTCACAAGGGACATGGTCCCTCAGGGCACCAGCTTGGCCTTCCCCGGGGGCGGGATTTTGGGCCCGCGAAGGGCAATTCCCTTGAGAGGATTTCTCTATTGAAGCACCGCATCCTGGATGGCTTGGAAGTGCTTGTGTTGGGATAGGCTCCGTGCTTGCCTTGAGGCCCGCGCTTCATCAGAAGCCGAAAGGCTTGGCCGGAAGAAAAAAAACGCATTTGGGTCTTAAGGAGGCTGGCTCATGAGTCCTAGAGGATCTGCTCCGGTGGATTTTCATAATATAGCCGTAGTAGGCAATTATCCCCCTCGCCAGTGCGGCATAGCCACATTCACCTCGGACCTAGTCCAGGCCATCTCCGCGGAGCTCAGGGAGGCCAGTTGCTGGGCGGTGGCTATGAACGATGTTCCCGAAGGCTACAACTACCCTTCCCAGGTTCGCTTCGAAATGGCCCAGAAGGATCTCTCCGATTACCGCCTGGGGGCTGATTTCCTCAACATGAACCAGGTGGACGTGGTCTCGGTGCAGCACGAATTCGGGATATTCGGCGGGCAGCATGGCAGACACCTGCTGGAACTAATGCGCAACCTCAGAATGCCGGTAGTGACGACTCTTCACACGGTACTGGCAAGGCCTGATCCCGGCCAAAAGGCCACCATCCAGGAGGTGGCGCGTCTTTCTGACAGAATAGTGGTCATGAGCCAAAAGGCCATGGAGCTCATGCAGGAGGTTTACGGGGTGGGGGCCTCAAAACTGGAGCTGATTCACCATGGGATTCCGGATGTGCCGTTTGTGGACCCCAACTTCTACAAAGACCAATTCGGTTTGGAGGGCAGGCAGGTGGTGCTGACCTTCGGGCTTCTGTCTCCTGGCAAGGGCATAGAACACATGATCGACGCCCTGCCCAGAATCGTGTCTCATCGCCCTGATGTGATCTACGTGGTGCTGGGGGCCACCCATCCACATGTGCGAAGGCTTGAGGGGGAATCCTACCGGCTTTCCCTCCAAAGAAGGGCCAGGGAAAGAGGGGTGGAGAATCATCTGGTCTTCCACAATCGTTTCGTAAGCCTAGAGGAGCTCTGCGAGTTTCTTGGGGCAGCCGATATCTATGTGACCCCGTATCTCAACCAGGAGCAAATCGTCTCAGGCACGTTGGCCTATGCCCTAGGCTGCGGCAAAGCTACGGTCTCCACCCCGTACTGGTACGCCCAGGAAATGCTGGCCGATGGCAGAGGAAGATTGGTGGGATTCCAGGAACCGGATGAGCTGGCAGAGCAGATTCTGGACCTATTGGAAAACGAGCCGGAGCGCCATGCCACCCGCAAGAGGGCCTATACCTTCTGTCGCAGCATGGTATGGAAAGAGGTGGCAAGGCGCTATCTGGAGGTCTTCTCCGAGGTGAGGGAGGAGAGGCAAAGATACCCCAGAACCCTTTTCCATGCGCGCACTCTGGAGGGAACTCCCTTGGAGCTACCAGAGGTGAAATTGGATCATTTGAAGCTCCTCACGGACGATGTTGGGATAATCCAACACGCCAAATACATAGTGCCTGACCGTTTTCACGGTTACTGCACCGACGACAACTCCAGGGCACTTATCGCGGTGATGCTGGCCCAGAATTTCCTGGAGGAAAGCCAGCCCCTCATGCCCCTAGCCTGTAGATATTTGGGCTTCCTCCACCATGCCTTCAACGAGGAGAGAGGACGCTTCCGCAACTTCATGGCCTATGACAGACGCTGGCTGGAGCAAGAGGGCACAGAGGACAGCCATGCCAGGGCACTTTGGGGGCTGGGTGTCACGGTGGGCAACTCCTCCAAAGAAAGCCTCACAGCCATGGCCCTTCATCTTTTTCACAAGGCTCTGCCGGTGGTCACGGGCTTCACCTCTCCCAGGGCCTGGGCTTTTACCCTGGTGGGCATCCATGCTTATCTGATTCGCTTTAGCGGAGACAGCGAGGTGAGGCGGGTGAGGGCGATTCTGGCGGACCGGCTCATGGAGCTGTACAAGGCCAATGCAAGCGATGAGTGGCCGTGGATAGAAGATGTGGTCACCTATGCCAATGGAAAGATCTCCCAGGCTCTTCTCATGTCAGGCCAGTGGATGCAAAGGGGGGACATGATCGAAGCAGGACTCAGATCCCTGGAGTGGCTTCTTAGGATTCAAACAGATCCCAAAGGACACTTCGTTCCCATCGGGAACCGGGGATGGTATGCTCGGGGGGGACCTAGGGCCAGATTCGATCAGCAACCCATAGAGGCCCAGAACATGATCCAAGCATGTATAGAGGCATATAACGTGACAGGAGAGGGGCGTTGGGTGGAGGAGGCCCGCAAGTGTTTGGAGTGGTTCCTGGGACGCAATGACCTAAACACACCCCTGTTCGACTATGGCACAGGGGGTTGCTGTGACGGGCCTACGGCTGATGGAGCCAATCTGAACCAAGGGGCGGAGTCCACCTTGGCCTGGTTGTTATCTCTGATGAGCATGCATGCTTTGGCAGGGGCTCAGGCCACCGGAGAGAACATGGCTACCGCCTGATCATATTTCAGGGAGGTATAATGCGCCGTCCTATAGTGCTTGTCAGTTCCTATCCTCCCAGGCTCTGCGGCATAGGCACCTTCGCGGAAGAGGCCCGCGAGTTCATCCAAAAAGCACATCCCCACAGGGAGGTGCTTGTGGTATGCCATACAGACGGCAGAGGGGAGGGCGTGTTCCCGATCATAGAGACCAGCCGCCACGATTGGTGGAGGCCCGTAGCCGAAAAAATCCGAGAGTTGCGTCCGTATGTGGTTCATATTCAGCACGAATACGGGCTTTACGAGTATAGGGATTACAGGGGTGTGGGGGACGGGAACCAGGGATTCCTCACCCTGCTGGAAGCAATCCAGGATCTGCCCATTGTGGTGGAGCCTCACACGGTGCACGGGAGGCTCAGGGATTTTGAGGCCAACTTCATCCATGCAATGTGCCGCAGGAGCCACGTGGTGCTGCTCAAGTGCCATTATCAGAAATGGCGTCTGGACTGGACTTTTTCAGGCCTGGGATGGGAAACTCCCACTAACCTCATGGTGGTGCCCCACGGGGCCCGGCCGGACAGGCGTTGGGGCATGGATCAGATTCCAGAATTGAGAAGGGAATTGGGATTGGCCGATGCAGCCCTCTCAGAGCATCTAGTGGGCATGGTGGGGTGGATACAATCCAACAAGAGGTGGGACATACTTCTTTCCATGTGGGAGGATATCCACCAAGAGATCCTGGAGAAAACCGGTCAGGACTGGGACCTCTTGGCAGCGGGTGCCATGCGGGATCCCAATGACCAAGCCAGGTATGAGAAGTGGAAAGGAGAGGCCCTGGAGTTGGAGAGAAAAGGCCTGGCCCATTACTTCGAGTTCATACCCAGGGGGGAGGTGTACTACAAGGTTATGGCTCTTTGCGACTTTGTGGTGATCCCTTCTGTGGACGAGACCCAGTCAGGGACCCTGGCCAGAGTCATAGCTCTGAACAAACCCTATATAACCACGGCCCCTGTGGAGGGGCTGACTGCCCAGACCCTGGAGAGCGAGGGGGGGCTGCTTTTCACCACCAAAGAGATGCTGCGCAAAAAGGTTGTCAGGCTGGCTTGTGACGAACAGCTCAGACTGGAGTTGGGGGAGAACCTGCGCCGCTACTTGGAAGAGGTGGTTTCATGGGAAGTGGTGGCAAGACAATATGCACAGGCGTATGATTTGGCCTTCCACGCTCTCAAGAGCGGTCGGCCCGTGGTGCTGGCACCTGAGTTCTAAGAGGTAAGAGAGGCCCCAAAAGCTGAAGTGGTTGAGCTCCTGCGCGCATTGCTCAAAGAAAGCAAACAATGCGCTCCTAGCTGAGCATACGGCGGTATAGACCGACTAAGACTCAGGAGGACTTAGGGATTTGAATCCGGGAATCTTCCGAGAATACGACATCCGCGGGATATTTGGCGAGGACTTCAGTCTAGAGGATATGGAGCGCTTCGGCCGGGGGTACGGCACCTATCTTGGGGTCAGGGGAGGACGAAGGGCGGTGGTGGGCAGAGATTGCAGGTTGAGCTCTCCACAGATCAGGGACATGGTGGTAAAGGGGCTCCTGGCTTCTGGTCTGGAAGTGGTGGATGTGGGCATGTGCCCCACTCCTGTGCTCTATTTCGCCATTCGCCACCTCGGGGTTGAGGGTGGGTTGATGATAACGGCCAGCCACAACCCCCCGCAGTATAACGGTTTTAAGGTGTGCATAGGCACAGAGACGATTTTTGGAGAGGAACTGCAGGAGCTAGGGCGCACGGTGGAGGCGGGGGTCTTCTCCTCTGGAGAGGGGAGGCTTTCCAACTACGATATCCTGACTCCCTATTGCCAATATCTGGCAAACAACTTGAAGCTTGAGAGGCCTGTGAGGTTGGCGGTTGATTGTGGAAATGGTACTGCCGGGCTTACGGCGGGGCGTGTTCTCAATGCCCTGGGGTGCACACCCATAGAGCTTTTTACCGAACCAGACGGCCGATTCCCCAACCATGATCCAGATCCCACGGTCCTGGAGAATCTTTCCAAGATAAGGCAGGTCGTCTTGGAAGAGAGGCTGGAGCTGGGAATAGCTTTCGACGGGGACGGGGACCGCCTCGGCGTAGTGGACGAAAGGGGCGAAGTAATTCCAGGGGACATGCTCATGGTAATCTTTGCCAGAGACATCCTGAAAAGAATCCCCGGTGCCACCTTCATAGGAGAGGTCAAGTGCTCCCAGCGCATGTACGATGAAATCTCTCTCAAAGGTGGCAATGCCGTGATGTGGAAAACCGGCCACTCTCTCATAAAAAGCAAGATGAAGGAGCAGAAGGCTGTATTGGCGGGAGAGATGAGTGGGCATCTTTTTTTTGCCGATCGTTACTTTGGATACGATGATGCCCTTTATGCCGCCTGCAGACTCTTGGAGATCCTCTCTAGGGACAAGAGGCCTCTTTCCTCCTACTTGGAAGATCTCCCCCCGGCAGTGGCCACGCCCGAGATCAGGGTGGCCTGCCCGGAGGAAAAGAAATTTAAGGTAGTGGAGAAGGTCTTGTCTTTTTTTAGGCAAACCTATCCTGTCATAGATGTGGATGGGGCTAGAGTCATATTCCCTGAGGGATGGGGCCTGGTGAGAGCCTCCAACACCAGCCCTGTTCTGGTCTTGCGCTTTGAGGCCAAAGACCCTGGGGGGCTGGGCCGGATCCAGACTTTGGTGGAGGAGGCCGTGAGAATTGCCATGGAGTAAGGAGGTGAAAGGCAGTAGATGGAGGAGCCCAAGGTTCTTGATATATTGAGACGTTACCCCGGCAACCCCATCATCACCACCAAGGATCTGCCCTACGCGGCCAACTCGGTTTTCAATGCCGGGGCCACCAGGATGGGAAGCGAGACCCTTCTTCTCTTGAGAGTGGAAGATCGCAGGGGGATTTCCCACCTCACAGCGGCCAGAAGCCGCGATGGGATCACCAACTGGCGCATAGAGGAGAGCCCGGCCCTAGTGCCTGAGCCGCGTCAGCACCCGGAGGAAATTTGGGGCATAGAGGATCCCCGAATCACCTTTGTAAAAGAGTTGGGCAAGTGGGTGGTCGCCTATACCGCCTATTCTGTGGGGGGCCCTCTGGTGGCTCTTGCTCTCACAGAGGATTTTAGGACTTTTGAGAGGTTGGGGCCTGTGATGCCTCCCGAGGACAAGGATGCAGCGCTTTTTCCACTCAGATTCGGGGGCAGATGGGCCATGATTCACAGGCCGGTTCCGGGACCAGGATCCGCAGGTGCCCATATGTGGATTTCCTTCTCGCCGGACCTGAAGCACTGGGGAGATCATCAGATTCTCCTCAAGGCCAGAAGGGGAGGTTGGTGGGATGCCAACAAGATAGGTCTTTCCGCACCACCCCTGGCAACCCAGGAGGGTTGGCTCATTTTGTATCACGGGGTTCGCACTACTGCCAGCGGATGTATCTATAGGCTGGGATTGGCGCTTCTGGACTTGGAGAATCCCAGAAAGGTGCTGGCCCGCTCAGACAGTTGGATCTTCGGCCCTGAACAGGAGTACGAGAGGTTCGGAGACGTGGACAAGGTGGTTTTCCCCTGCGGTTGGGTGCAAGAAGGGGATACGGTTCGCTTGTATTATGGGGGGGCCGACACATGTGTAGCCGTGGCCACAGCCAGCATCAAAGAGCTCTTGGAGTGGCTGAAGGCCCACAATCTTTACAGGGGTTCTGAAACATGAGGGTGGCCATGCTCTCCCCCATAGCCTGGAGGACCCCGCCGCGCCATTACGGCCCTTGGGAAAACGTGGTATCGCTTTTGACCGAGGGGCTGGTGGCCAATGGCGTGGATGTGACGCTTTTTGCCACCAAGGACTCCCTGACCCGAGGCAAGCTGGTGGCAGTGTGCCCCAGGGGGTATGAAGAGGACCCGGCCATCCTGCCCAAAGTTTGGGAGTGTCTTCATATTTCAGAGGTGTTCGAGAGGGGCGAGGAGTTTGACCTCATACACAACCATTTCGATTTTCTTCCCCTCACCTATTCTTCCATGACCAGCACTCCTTTGGTGACCACCATCCATGGGTTCTCATCCCCTGAGATCCTGCCCGTTTTCCGCAAGTATAACGGTCGGACCTACTATGTTGCCATCAGCAATGCCGACAAGCACCCGGAGCTGGATTACGCGGCCACCATTTACCACGGCATAGATGTGGGAAGCTTCTCTTTTCAGCCTGAGCCTGGGGACTACCTGCTCTTCTTCGGGAGAATACACCCGGACAAGGGCCCTGGAGAGGCCATAAGCATAGCCAGGAGGGCTGGAATGAGGCTCATCATGGCCGGCATTATCCAGGATGAGCGTTGTTTTAGGGAGCAAGTGGAGCCCCACCTGGACGGGGACATGGTCCGCTACATAGGGAGTGTGGGGCCTGAGGAGAGGAACAAGCTATTGGGGGGAGCATATGCCCTGTTGCATCCTATCCGGTTTCAGGAGCCGTTCGGGCTCTCGGTGGTAGAGGCCATGGCCTGCGGTACCCCTGTTGTAGCTTACCCCAGGGGGAGCATGCCGGAGATTCTGGACCATGGGCGCACGGGTTTCCTGGTCTGCTCTGTGGAGGAGGCTGTGGAGGCCTTGGGAAGAGTAAGGCAGCTGGACCGTTGGGTTTGCCGCATGTGGGTGGAGGAGCGCTTCAGCTCCCGGCGCATGGTTCAGGATTACATGGCTCTTTATGAGCGGATTTTAGCCCTCCATTCCAGGGAAGACCACAGATCTTGGGGTTACTACGAGGTTCTACTGGATGAGCCCTGCCACAAGGTGAAGCGGATCACCGTGTTACCGGGGCAGAGACTCAGCCTCCAGCGCCACCGAAGAAGGGCCGAGCACTGGTACGTGGTGTCCGGGTCTGCCAGGATTACCCTGGGCCAGAGGGAGCTTAAGTTGAGCCCCTTGGAATCAGTGGACATCCCCAAAGGGGAATGGCACAGAGTGGCCAACCCAGGAGAAACACCCTTGGTCTTCATAGAGGTGCAGACCGGGGATTACTTTGGAGAGGACGACATAGAAAGGCTGGAGGATGACTATGGACGCTCGTGAGGAGCCGCTGGTGAAGCGGTATCCGGGCAACCCCATCCTTACAAAGCAGCAGGTGCCTTACACGGTGGAGACCGTTCACAATGCGGCAGTGGTGCGTCATCAAGACAAGTACCTCATGGTCTTCCGTTCCCATCTTCGCAACGGCCGCTCCATACTGGGCATAGCCCAAAGCCAAGACGGCTTCAACTTCCAGGTGAGGCCCAAGCCTTTCCTTGTACCGGCCACAGACCCTATCTTTGGGCCTTATGAGGAGTTCGGAGTGGAAGACCCCAGGATTTGTTTCCTGGAGGGAGCATACTGGATCACTTACAGCGCCTACTCCCGCCACGGGGTCCGCATAGGTCTGGCCCGCACCCGGGATTTCAAGGATGTGGAGAGAGTGGCCCTAATAACCCAGGCGGACTGCAGGAACGTGGTGCTCTTCCCCGAGAAGTTCCAAGGTCTTTATATGAGGCTGGACAGGCCCCACACGGAAATCTCAGCCTGGTCCATTTGGATTTCCAGATCCCCGGACCTGATTTACTGGGGAGAATCCCGGCTGCTCATAAGCCCCATGGCTTACCATTGGGACGAGATGAAGGTGGGGCCGGGCCCAACACCCATTAAGACTCCCAAAGGATGGCTCCTAATCTACCACGGGGTGTTTCGAACCATGGACGGGGCTGTGTATCGAGCGGGTGCAGCCCTTTTGGATCTGGAAGATCCGTCTCGGGTCCTAGGGGTTGCGGACGACTGGATTTTGCAGCCGGAAGACCCCTGGGAGCTGACCGGTTACGTTCACAATGTAGTTTTCCCATGCGGAGCAGTTGCTGAGCCGGACGGGACTCTCAAGCTTTATTGGGGCGGAGCCGACACAGTGGTCTGTGCCGGTACAGCCTCTTTGGAGGAACTGGTGGAGCTTTGTCTGAGAAAAAGAAGACCAGCCCTGGGCTGCACCGGCCTGCCGGATTGGCCCAAGTGTGAAAACGCAGACCCAGCGGCTTGAATCACCGACTGCTCAAGGAGTTGTCTCGATTTTCTAAGAAGCCCCGAGGCAGAACCGGAAGGAGCAAGAGGGGATGGGGGAAATCCAAATTCCAAAGTTCGTGGCAGTCATCCTTGCAGGTGGAGCCGGCACTCGCTTTTGGCCCCTAAGCACAGAGCGCAGACCCAAGCAGTTCTTGAAAATCTTGGATGAGCGGAGCCTTCTCCGCATGAGTCTGGAGAGGCTGGAAGGCATGGTGCCTCCCCAAAGGACTTTAGTGCTCACCAAGGCAGAGATGAAGCCTTTTGTGGCCCTGGAGCTCCCGGAGCTTGAGGAAAAAAATATTTTGGGTGAGCCCGTCAGAAGAGATACTGCTGCTGCAGTTTGTCTGGCAGCCCTTGTCAGCCGCAGGATGTTTGGGGAAACCGTCATGGCGGTGCTCACTGCCGACCACATCATCTCCCCCATAAGGCAGTTCCAGGATTCCCTTGCCTCGGCTGTTAGGATGGCCCAATCCAGCAAGGCGCTTTATACCTTCGGGATTCCTCCCACATACCCCGCCACCGGGTACGGATACCTGGAACTGGGGGAGGAGCTTCTCAGGGAAGGGGATGTGCGCCATCACAGGATTCTGAGTTTTAGGGAAAAGCCTGATTTGGAAACGGCCAAGGCTTACTTGGAATCAGGAAGGTTCATGTGGAACTCAGGGATGTTCGTGTGGTCAACCGAGGCGATTCTGAAGGAAATAAGGCTTCAGCTGCCCGTGCATTTCCAAGAGCTCTCCAGGGCCACAGAGTATTGGGACACACCTAAGTGGCAGGAGGAGTTGGCCCGGGCTTTCTCTTCCTTGGAAACGATCTCTGTGGATTACGGGGTCATGGAAAAAGCCCAGGACATAAGGTGTGCGGTGGGGAACTGGGAATGGAGAGACGTGGGGGGGTGGGTTTCCATAATGGAGCTTCTGCCCAAAGACGAGAAAGGAAATGCGGCCAGGGGAAAACTTTTCCATCAGGATTCCATGAACAATCTAGTCTTCTGTGAAGATCCTGAGGAAACCGTGGCTCTGGTGGGAGCAGAGGGACTTGTGGTGGCCAGGGCAGGCAAAAAGACTCTGGTGGCCCGCATAGAGCAGGCCGAAAAGCTAAAAGAATTGGTGCAGCGTTTCAAGAAGGAGCTAGATGGCTCCTGAAACAGAAATGTCGCATCAATCCGGCTGAGTTTTCTGTACTTAGAAGCCTGGCCCTTCTTAAGTTGTGGGAAGGGCTCCTTGACCCCTTTGGTGCCCCCGTCCTACAATTCCACTAGCCCGGGTTATTCTGCAAGCCCCTTAACTTTGGGGACTGCAACCCCAAGCTTCCGGTAGACTTGGGCATATTCCTACTAAGATCCGGGCCTAATCTGAAACCGAAAATCAGGGGTTCGTGAGCTTGGATCAATTTGTCTTGATATGCCAATAAAATGGCCCAAATTGTTTACTCCTTGTGATCAATTGGGACCGGAAATTCACGAGAGAAACCGCACATGAAAAGATGGAATAGGACAAGCCTCAACAGAGGTAAGAAAAACATCTGGGATCCCTCCCTCCATGGCCCGAGGGTGCCTTGGAGGCTTCTTAGGGGCACATGCCGACCTTCTCAAATACCCGCCGACACTACGGAGCAGATCCCTCAACTGGACGGTGAGATAGTGGGTCAGAAAAGAGCCCTCAGGGCTTTGGAACTGGCCACTAGAGTCTCGGAGCGGGATTACAACGTATTCGTCTCGGGGCCTGCCAGAACAGGGAAGACCTTTTTGGTAACCTCTTACTTGAGCAGGGTGGCACGGGGCCTACCAACCCCTTCGGACTGGGTTTATGTAAACGATTTCAAAGACCTGGATCGTCCCAAGGTACTTTCCCTCCCACCGGGCCGGGGTCGGCAGCTAAGAAAAGATGTGGAGAACCTGGTCAAGGATGTGCAGGTAGAGTTGACCAAGGCTTTCCATGCGGACAGATACCAGTTGTTAAGGGACAAGCTTCAGGCCGAACTTGACAGGGCGCGGACCGAGCTGCTCAGAGACCTGGAGCGCAAGGTTGAGGCAGAGGGCTTCTTGCTTAATGTGGGCGGGGAAGGCATGTCCATATCAGCGGCGCGGGAAGGGCGCCCCATGAGCGATGAAGAGGTCCGTGGGTTGGGCGATGAGGAACGGGCCAGGCTCCAAATGACCGGGGATATGCTCCACGCGGAGCTCAGCAAGGTGGCCAGGGAAATGCAGGCCATGGACAGAAACCTCCGGGAACAGGAGGCGGCCCTCAGAGAAAAAGTGGCTCGTGAGACCCTGGGCCCGTTGTTCGAGACAGTACAGGGTTTCTATCAGGACGTGGAGCCTGTCAGAGGATTTCTTGGGGAGATGCAGCAGGATATCTTGGCCAGGCTGGAGGAGTTGGCCCCCTGGGAGGAAGGGCAAGAGGAGATGGGCCCACCTGTGGACTCCCCATGGGATCGGTATCAGGTCAACCTGTTTGTGGAGCATCCCTCGGATGGAGGGGCTCCTGTGGTCATGGAGCCAAACCCCACGTATCCCAACCTATTCGGCAAGGTTGAGAGAAGGGCCGAAATGGGGGTCCTAACCACGGACATCAGACTTATCCGCCCTGGATCTATTCACAAGGCCAATGGGGGCTTCCTTATCCTGCAAGCCGAGGACGTGCTGCAGTGGCCCCTGGCTTGGGAAGCCCTCAAGAGATCCCTGCGTTTCGGAGAGATCCGCATAGAGGACACAGGCGAACAGATGGGGGTTGTGACGGCCAAGGGGCTTTCCCCAGAGCCCATCCCCCTTCAGTGCAGGGTGGTGCTCATAGGCAGCCCAGGGCTGCATCAGATGCTCTACATATATGACGATCAGTTTAGGAAAATCTTCAAGGTCAAGGCGGACTTGGACGACGAGATGGATCGGGGCCAGGAAGAGGTGAGGGCCTTTTGCTCTTATCTGGCCACCGTGTGCCGAAAATGGAATCTTCTACCCATTGACAGGGCGGGCATGGCCAGGCTCGTGGAGTATGGATCCGAGTTGGCGGGCCATCAGGAAAAGCTGACCTTGCAGCTCTCCGAGGTGGAGGACATAGTGCGGGAGGCCCATATTTGGGCCCGGGAAAATGGAGCCCTGATGATCAGCGGTGATCATGTGGAACAGGCTATCCAGGAGAAGACCAGGCGCTCCAATCTACCGGAGGAAAAGATACAGGAGCTTATCCAGCAAGGGGTTTTGCTCATCTCCACACAAGGTAAGTCCGTAGGAGTGGTCAACGGGCTGTCGGTTTACGACCTGGGGGACCATGTGTTTGCCAGACCCAGCAGGGTCACAGGAAGCATTTCCCTTGGGCGGGACGGTGTCCTGGACATAGAAAGGGAAGCCAAGCTGGGGGGGAATATCCACACAAAGGGAATCCTGATCTTGACCGGGTTTCTGAGGTGGCGCTTCGCCCAGGACAAACCTCTGTCCCTTTCGGCCAGCCTTTGCTTTGAGCAAAGCTACGAAGACGTTGAGGGGGATAGCGCTTCTTGTGCCGAGCTATGCGCGCTGCTTTCGGCCTTGGCGGATCTGCCGGTGGATCAAGGCATAGCTGTGACAGGTGCTGTCAGCCAGCACGGCGAGGTGCTTCCGGTGGGGGATGTGACTCGAAAGATCGAAGGCTTCTATGAGGTCTGCAAGCTACAAGGGCTCTCTGGCAATCAAGGGGTGGTCATCCCGGCGGCCAATCTGCAAGACCTCATGCTGCGCCGAGAGATAGTGGAGGCGGTGAAGCGAAAAAAGTTCCACGTTTTTGCAGTGGAAAACGTTGATCAGGCCATGGAGATCCTCACCGGAGTGCCAGCAGGCAAACTCCAGGAGGATGGGGCGTTTGAACCTGGCTCCATCAATGACCGTATAGACGAGACCCTAAGAAGGTTGAATGAGCTCTACCGTGAGTATTCCCCGGAGGAGGGAGATTGAGCCCGGGGGTAAATCCTCTTCCTGAAAATGAGGGCTAGCAAGCTGGGTACCAGGGCTGCCCCAAGGCACACCAAGAAAGCCAGTTCATAGGCTGAGGGTGAGTACGTCTCCCCAGTCCTGCCTACCCGGTCCAGAACCGCTCCGGTGGCCACTTGCAGGATTCCCGAACCCAGAAACGGGGCAGGATTCAGCAGCCCGGTGGTCACCCCCATGAACTGGATTGGAGTGCTCTCCCTTACAACCCCCCAAAAAGAGGTGGCCAAACCTCCTGCCGTGAATCCGAAAAGGAATAAAACCAGGCAGGCACTCCAGGGTCCAGAGACACCTCCCAAGGCCAGCATCACCCACAAGAGGGCCTGGGTCCAGGCCAATCCCAGGAGCAACTCCCGTCGCGTTGCACCAATTCGGTCAGCCCATGTACCCAAGATGGGAGCCCCCAGGATTAACCCCAAAGGGAGCAAGCTGTTGACCAGACTTGCCTGAAGCCTTCCCATCCCCAGGCTGCTCATCAAGAAGGGGGTCGCCCAAAGGCTTTGTAGAGTTCCGTACGAGCCAAATACCCCGAAAAAGATGGAAAACAGAATCCAAAAACGTGCGGATAAAACCACTTCCCTCATGTTGGGAAGCGCCTTGGGTGCGCTTTTCCCCTCAAGCCCGGAGGTAGGCAAATCCCCTGGGCTGTCTTTGAGCTGGGTCAGAATCACCAATGCCAAAGCCAGGGTAACCAGCCCCAGAAAAAGGAAGCTGGACCTCCACCCGGCGGTTTGGGCCATCCATGCCAAAGGGCTGGTAGCGCATAGAGCCCCCAGGTTCCCTACTGCCAGAAAAAGCCCCACTAGACCTGAGAATTCAGCCTTGGGGAACCACTGGGAAAAGGCTTTCATCCCAGGTATGAAGACCCCTCCCACGCCCAATCCTATAAGCCCCCTTCCCACAGAGGCCCAACCCAATGTGGGAGAAAGCGCGAAAAGCAAACAGCCTGCAGTGGCTGCCAAAGACCAAATGCCCACCACCTTTCTGGGACCCAAAAGGTCAGATAAGTATCCCACCAAGGGTTGCTCCAAGGCGTAAAGATAGAAATACATGGAGGCCATGACTCCCAAGGCTGTGGCATCGGCCTGGAATTCCCTCATGAGATCCGGCACAATCACCGACGGGGCCACCCTATGGAAGTAAACAAAAAAATAGACTGCGGCTATTGTGCCGAATACAAACCATCTGTGGGGGTCTAGCGGGGTTTGAGGGGGATGTTCTTCCGGGCCCACAGGCCTGCTTCCGTGAGATCAGCCCTGTGGCAGCCGGGCCAGAAGGAGGATTCTGCAGGAGTGCTCCAGTGCGGAAGTCCAATGCATGGCTTCCCAGAGATCCGCTCCCCGTGCAAAGCTGCCATGCCCTCTCACCACCACTATCCGCCCCGTCTCCAGGGCCTCTGCTACGGGTCCGGCAACCTCCAGGGGGTCGTAAGGATCCGGTGAGGGGATGACAGGAACCCTCGGAAGATGATAACGCCCCTCCAGGTCCAGGGGTTGGATGGAACTGAGGCTGAAAGATAGTGCCACCACCGCCGGGGGGTGAGCGTGTACAACCGCCCCTGAGCCTTGTCGGGTTTGTATCTCCAGGTGCACTGGAAGCTCGCTGGAGGCCGCAGCTGGCCTGGAAGACGGGTCTTCAAGAGGCACTGGCACCAAGAGCCTCGAGGTGAGCCTGGCCAAGGGCGCTCCCCTTTGGGTTATCCACAGGATCTCTTTTTCTCTCAGGCTCAGGTTCCCACTGTGGGAGGAGTTGAGCCCCTGGATGAAAAGATCCCTTCCCACTTGCTGGAAAACACGGAGTAGACCGGGGGCTATGACTTTCGGCGGCACTGGGAAGTCCTCCTCTTGCATGGCCTGATGGAAAGGGGGCTCCAATGGAACACCCCCTTGGCCCCTAGACGGCTGCCCAATGGATCCCTTGGGTCCCCTTGGCGTGCCTTAGGCCAGGAGGATGGCCGATAAATAACAAAGAAGGCAGGAGGTTGTCAATCGGGCCATAAGCCCTTGAAGCCCCCCAAGGTGGGGGTTAGACTGGATGCAAGTGCCCCGTTGAGCGGCAGGGGGCGACAGACCACAACATGAAAAAGGAGGATGAAATGGCAATGTACACTTGCAAGACATGTGGAGCCGTGTCCCCTGAGGCCGGACACCTTTGCGATCCCACCGAGGCAGGTAAGGTATACACCTGCGAATACTGCGGGGCTCAGTCCTCGAAAAAGAAACATATCTGCAAGCCCAAGCTTCAGGAAGTGAAATATTTCTGCGAGAATTGCGGGCGGGTTGCAGTGAAGGAGGAGGATCTTTGCAAGCCAAAGGCCGTGGGAGGCTGATCCTGTCAAGCGGGGTCTCAGAATTCTGAGCCCCCGCTTTCAATTCATTTCTCTTCCAAGGCCTTATCCAGCAGCTCCACCAGGTGGAGTACCTGGAATTTGGCTTTTTCTCTAGAAGCCACTTCCTGGATCTGGAGCACACATCCCGGGCAGCTGGTCACCACGGCTTGGGCGCCTGTGGCCAGGATATCATTAATCTTCCATCGCCCGATGTCGATTGAAAGCTTCGGGTTGGCCAGGCTGAAAGAGCCCCCGCCGCCGCAACACCTGGCCGGCTCGGCCATCTCCTTCAGGGTTAGGTTCCCGATGGACAGCAGGAGCTCTCTGGGCTCCCTGGAGATCCTCTGGCCGCGCACGTGGTGGCAAGGATCGTGATAGGTGACCAAAAAGGGCTCTGGCAGGACAAGCTTTTGGCGCAGGCCCCGGGAGGCCAGAAACACGCTTAGGTCCTGGACCTTACTGGAGAACCTTTTTACCAGGTCCTTTAGGTCTCCATCCAGGTGCTGGGCCACCACCTCGTAGCCTTCCTTTAGCCCTGAGCCGCAGGTGGCACAGATGACCAGTACCGCATCCAGATCCTGGTTGGCAAAAGCCCGAGCGTTTCGAACCGCTATCTCGAGGGTATCCTCCAGGTCACCGCTGAACAGGGCCGGAGCTCCACAGCAGACCTGCTCCCTTGGGAAGGAGACCTCAAAGCCCTCCCTGGAGAGAACTCTTATGGCAGCATCTCCTATGGAGGTGTCCACGAACTCCATGTAACAGCCTGGAAAAAATCCGACCCGGCCTCTGAGTCCCACTCCAGGGACGGGCTCCACCCTTTCCGGGAAGCGTTCCCTAAGCGGCTTTTGGGCAATGGGGGGCAGAGCCCTCCCCCCAGCCAGACCCGAAAAAAGGGTGGGAAGGTGCCTCAAGTCGTGGGGCTTTGCCCCTGGTGGGGGGCCTTGAATCTTTCGGACGAGTTTTAGTGCCCTGGCCAGAGCCTTTCTGTCCTTGAGCAATCTTCTGAAGGCCAAGCTCTTGGCCCAGGGCATGCCTTTTTCCTTAACAGCCCTGTGTCGGGCCTCCAAAAGCACCTTGTGGGCGGAGGCCCCGGGGGGGCAGGCGGCCTCGCAGGCCTGGCACATGAGACACGTGGAGAGGATTTCTTCCATGCGGGGGGTGAGCTTGAGCTCCCCCAGGAGCATGCCCCGTATCGTGTCCATCCTTCCCCTGGAAGAAAGGGTCTCCACGCCCAGGACCCTGTACACAGGGCAGGCGCTCAGACAGAAACCGCACCCAGAGCACTTGAGGGTCTCCTTCATGACCTGATCTTGAGGTAGCATTCCCTTGCTCCAGCCAGACAATGGGCAACAGGCAGCGGGCAATGGGGAATCATGAATTGCCCGCTGCCCGCTTCAAACAAACTTCCCCGGATTCAATATGCCCTTGGGGTCCAGGGCTTTCTTTATGGCCCTCATGGTGCGCATGCCAATTTCGTTTACCTGAAAATGGAGATAAGGGTTCTTCTCCAGACCTATTCCGTGCTCCCCTGAGAGGGTTCCACCCTTCTCCACTGTGAAGCGGAAAAGCTCTCTGGATGCCTTGTCGAACCGCTCCATCTCTCCTTGTCGGGAGGGATCCAGAAGGAAGATGGGGTGCATGTTCCCGTCTCCGGCATGCCCTATGATGACCACCTTGAGATCCGCCTGGAGGGCCACCTCGTGGGTGTGGGCCACCAACTCCGGAATAGAACTGGCTGGAACAGTGGCGTCATGGGAGATCATGAGCTTGGCCGCCCTCATAAGGGCCACGGTGCCCATGCGCCTGCCTTTCCAGAGCTGGTCGCTTTCCTGTGGGGTCCTGGCCACTGCCACATCCAGTGCACCGTGCTCCTTGCAGAACCTTTCCACTATGCCGGCCTGGCGTTCCACCGCCTCCTCGAAACCATCCACCTCGATGAGCAGCATTGCCCCTGCCTCCACGGGAAGGCCAAGGTGCATGAGCTCCTCCACTGTCTGGAGGTAGGCCTGGTCCATGAACTCAAGGGTTGTGGGGAGGATGCCGGCCCCTATGATGCGGGAGACCATTTGACTGGCTTCCTCCACCGTTCGCAGGCTGGTGAGTATAGTGCGCTTTGTCTCGGGTTTGGGTATTAGCCTCACGGTGATGCGGGTGATCACCCCAAGGGTCCCCTCGGAACCGCAAAAGAGCCTGGTTAGGTCATAACCTGTTACGTCCTTCACAGCTCGGCTTCCTGTTTGGAGCACTTCTCCGTCCGCCAGGACCACTTCAAGGCCCAAAAGGTAGTCCCTGGTGACACCGTATTTAAGGCAGCGGGGTCCTCCTGCGTTGGTGGCAACGTTTCCCCCTATGAGGGACATGGCGTAGGAAGCCGGATCCGGCGGGTAGAAGAGCCCCACGGCCTCTACTGCCTGATGAAGCCTTAGAGTCACAACCCCCGGCTCCACCACAGCCAGACGGTCTTCTTGGCTTACCTCCAGGATCTTGTCCATCTGGTTTGTGGCCAGCACTATGCCGCCTCTTATGGGAGTTGTGGCTCCGCAAAGGCTTGAACCGCCTCCCCTGGGCGTTACAGGCACCCCCTCCCGGTGGGCTATTCGCAGGATGGCAGAGACTTCCTGGGTGGTCCTGGGGATGAGAACCAGCTCCGGCTTGCCCCTGGCATAGCAGTCATGGGAATAGGCATACAGATCCTCGGGTGCGTCAAGACACCTCTGGGCCCCCAGAATTTTCCTAAATTCCCTGACCAGGGATTTTTTCACTCTTGTACCCTAGCTAGCAGATAAAGCGCCCAGTGGGGCGCTTTTTCCTCATCATATCCCACAAGAGCCTCCAGGGAAAGGCGCTGGAAGGGACAACCTCAGGGGAGCCGGCGGATCACATGGAGGGGGCTTCCCCAGACAGGGTTAAGGATTGCAAGACCCCTGGGGGGTCATGGGCCTGAACTTCAAGACATACCAGACTTCACAATTGGGGGCGGCGTGGTGTGACCCAAGCGGCTTGGAACCTGCGGCCGGGACGCTTGGGTTTCGAACATCCAGGCCTTCTCATGCCAAAGGCCATTCCCGGATAGATCAGTATGTTGAATATAGCTTATTGATAAATCGCCGGATGTGAGGTATAACTCAGTTGGCAATGGGAAGGGGGCTTGGGGGCTGCAAGGATGCTCTTGGGAAAGAACTAGTGAGAATGGCCTGTGCTAGGGGTTGACCCTTTGAGGCCGGTGAAGGGAGCCGGGGCTCCCCGCGGGCTGCAAACCCGTATGGGGATGGCTAAACACCATCCTGCTGCGTTCGACTCGCAGGCCGGCCTCCAAATGGGCCCCAAGTGGGAGGGCCCATAGTCCATCTTTTCCCGGCATAGGGATGGACTCGGCAAGCTGAAACAACAACCAGGCTGGAGAGGAGGGAGGTGGGAGAAATGAAAGGGAATGTCTTCTCTACTCGCTGGGGAATCATCCTTGTGGGGGCTTCCATCGGTGTTATGGCCCCTTTGCTTCAAAAGCTGGGCAACCCTGCCAACATGGGCATCTGTGTGGCCTGCATGGAGAGGGATATCGCGGGTGCCGTCGGTTTTCACAGGGCCGCCGTGGTCCAGTATCTGAGGCCGGAGATACTGGGTTTTGTGCTGGGGGCGTTTCTCTCTGCCTTGGCTTTCAGGGAATTCAGGCCTAGAGGCGGGTCTGCTCCTGTAGCCAGATTTCTTCTGGGGGTTTGCGCCATGGTGGGGGCGCTTGTCTTCTTGGGATGTCCCTGGAGGGCTCTTCTTAGGCTGGCTGGTGGAGACGGAAACGCCATCTTGGGTTTGGCCGGGTTGGCAACAGGCATATGGATAGGAACTCTTTTCTTCAAAGGGGGCTATTCCCTGGGGCGAAGCAATGCTCAGAGTGTCTCGGTGGGGCTTTTGCTTCCCATCCTGATGGGGGGTCTCCTTTTACTGAGGATCATATACCCGCCGGTGGAAGGCCAGCCCTCAAGCGGAATACTTTTCTACAGCCTTCAAGGGCCGGGAGCCGCCAAGGCTCCATTGCTGATTTCCCTGGGAGCCGGAGTGCTCATCGGAATTCTGGCCCAAAGGAGCCGTTTCTGCACCATGGGCGGGATCCGCGACCTCATCCTGTTTCGCCAGTGGCATCTTTTTTCGGGCATGATTGCCTTGGTGGTGGTTGCCTGGGTGGTGAACTTGATCCTGGGCCAGTTCCATCCAGGCTTCGAGAAACAGCCCGTGGCCCACTCCCAGCATATCTGGAACTTTGCAGGGATGCTTGTGGCGGGGCTGGCCTTTGCCCTTGCCGGGGGGTGCCCAGGAAGGCAGCTCTTCATGGCAGGAGAAGGAGACAATGATGCCGGGATTTTTGTGCTGGGTATGATAGTGGGAGCAGCCGTGGCGCATAACTTCGGTCTGGCCAGCAGCCCACAAGGCATTGGAGCCCACGGTGTCACTGCCGTGGTGGTAACATTGGCTACCTGCCTTTTCATCGGTTTCACCAACTTGAAAAGAGCCTGAAAGGAGGTTCTGAGATGCCCGACAAGACAATAGACGCCAGGGGACTTTCCTGCCCCCAGCCGGTCCTTCTGGTCATGGAGAACATGAAGAAAATGGTCCGGGGCTCTCTGGAGGTCTTGGTGGACACCAGCACCAGCCGTGAGAATGTGGCAAGGGCCGCAGCTATGGAAGGATGGCGGGTATCCAAGGAGGAACAGACCGATCAAGGCTATAAGATCCTTCTGGAGAAAGAGGCTTGAAGTCTTTTCTAAAGAGATTCAGAAGAGATACCGAGAAGTCTCCCAAACCCTCGGCCGAGGGGCGGCAGGGGAAAGGCATCTTGGTGTTTCGCAGCACAGGTGAGGTGATCCGGGCCGAGAGAGTTCTTCGCGCAAAAGGGAAAAAGGTAAGGGTGATGGGGCCGCCTCCCCAGATACAAACAGGCTGTGACATGGTAATAGAGTTTGCATTGATGGAGCAGCTTGAGGTGAAAAGGATCCTTGGGGATGTTGGACTGGAGCCCTTGGAGGTGGTTCCTGTAGACAGTCCGCTGCTAACTCCTGTGGGCCTGTACCATGTTAAGGAGCTGGGTGCTTATCTCATGGTGAGGGCCGCCAACATGAAATTGACAGTGGAAAGAGGCACCGGACTAATCGTGAACGTGTCTGGGGGGGGATGCCCGGATGTTCCTTACCTGGCCCAAGAACTTGTAGGGCAGAACCTCAGGGAAGCCCCCCAACCCCTCGAGCTAGGCCACACCTTGTGCGGATATGCCTTGCAGATGGCTTTTGAGGAGGCGATGAGAAGGTGCTTGCAGTAGTCGGAACCGTCCCGGAGCGTCTCTCTCAGGTGCTGGAGGGTCATGTATCCCTGAACCAAGAAAAACTCTTTCTTGCAGGGCAAGAGATTGCTGTGGGCAGAGGCACCACTGCCCTGCTGGCTGCTGCTGCCAAAACCGCCTCCCTGCTAGGTGACAGTCCACCTTATGCCTGCCTGGCCGGAGACATAGGCACAGGGGAGGGGAGCCTAAAACTTTACTCCCATCTGGCTCAAAAAATCGGCTCTTGGGGTGCAAGGATCATAGCTTTTCATTATATTCTGCCTGATGTGGACTGGCACAACAGGGTGCTTTTGGCGCTGGATGCCCTTGAGCCAAGACCTCTGCTGATAGCCGATGCCGGCTACATGTACGTGGCTAAGATGAGCGGCCAGGCCCAGTCTTACGATCTTTTCACTCCGGATGTGGGGGAGCTGGCCTTCCTGGCCGATGAGCAGGCTCCCCATCCTTTTTACACCAGAGGCTTTCTCCTGAAAGAGGAGAATCGTGTCCCTGAGCTAATAGCAAGGGCCTACAAGAACGAGGACGCATCTCGTTGGCTCTTGGTCAAGGGAGTTTCCGACTACGTTGCTGCAAGGGAAGGGGTCCTATCCGTCATCCAGGAGCCGGTTGTAGAGGCTATGGAGGCCATAGGAGGCACAGGGGATACAGTGACGGGTATGGCCGCAGCTCTAATTGCCTCTGGAATGGAGGTGGCAAGGGCTTGTGAGTGGGCGGCCAGGGCCAACAGGCTTGCGGGAAAGCTGGCGGATCCCACCCCTGCAACCCAAATAGGCCGGATCATAGAAGAGATTCCTAAAGCTCTGGAGGAAGTGGTAAGGACTCGACCCTGACTGCACCTCAACCCCGGAGAGTTCCCTTTCTCCAACAAAACGCATTTCCCTTGTCATGAGAAAGCTCCAAGGCTCTGTTGATCTGCAGCCTGCCGGATGTTACCCTTGAAACTCCACTGCCGGGGAGGCCACTTTTGCGTAAGGGTACTGCGGCAGTGAAACTATTTTTTTCCCAGGCGGGAGCTCCGGCAAAATGAACCAGAGAGGAGTCTCTTACAAGGCGAGGCAGTTTACCGAATCGGTGATTAGAGACATGACGCGTCTTTGCATCCGGCACAACGGGGTGAACCTGGCGCAGGGATTCCCGGACTTTCCGGCCCCAGCACCCCTCAAAGAAGCCGCCAAGGCAGCCATAGACGCCGACCTCAACCAGTACGCCATAACCTGGGGTTCAACAGCCTTCAGAAATGCCATTTCAAAAAAGGTGGAGCAATATCTGGGCCTGAGGTACGATCCGGAGACTGAAATAACTGTTACCTGCGGTTCTACAGAGGCCATGATCGCCTCCATGCTGGCCGTGGTGAATCCGGGTGAAGAGGTGGTGGTGCTTGAGCCCTTCTATGAAAACTACGGACCCGACGCCATCTTGTGCGGGGCTCGGCCCAGGTACGTGCCCCTGAATCCTCCCGACTGGAATTTTGACAAGGACGAGATGGAGGCGGCCTTTAACCAGAACACCCGGGCCCTGATACTCAACACCCCCCACAACCCCACAGGCAAGGTGTTTTCCAAGGAAGAACTGGAGTTTTTGGCAGGGCTTTGCCGAAGGTGGGATGCTCTGGTCATTACAGACGAAATCTACGAGCACATTCTATATGACGGGGCTGAGCATCTCTGCATAGCCTCCCTGCCCGAAATGAGAGAGCGAACGATTGTCATAAACGGTCTTTCAAAGACTTACAGCGTTACAGGCTGGCGCATAGGGTACGTGCTTGCCTGCCAGGAGCTGACCTCAGCAGTCAGGAAAGTACATGATTTTCTGACAGTTGGGGCTGCAGCCCCTCTGCAGGAGGCAGGAGTTGTGGCCATGGGTTTCCCGGAAATTTATTACAAGGAGCTGGCCGCAGGATATGCGGCCCGAAGAGACATCCTCCTGGAAGCTCTGGCCCAAGCCGGCTTTCACACTTTCAGGCCCCAGGGGGCCTACTACATTATGACCGACATCACAAACTTCGGATTCCAGGATGATGTTGCCTTTTGCAAGTTCCTGGTAGAGGAGATAGGCGTTGCAGCAGTTCCGGGAAGCAGCTTCTATTCAGAGCCTGAAAGGGGCTCCCAGCAGGTGCGATTCTGCTTCTGCAAAAAGCAGGAGACTCTGGATCAAGCCGCTTCTCGTCTGGCCCTACTGAAATCCAGGCTGTGAAGGGAACTAAGATCAAGACCTTCCTATACCTTTTTTGGGCCTGACCTGCATTACTCACAATCATTTGGTTGGTGCTGTCTATTTTCAGCAAACCGGTCTGTACTCCAGAACGCCCTGTTTTATGGGTTCCAGATTTGGCCCTGGGCTTGGGGGCTTAAGCCCCCCAAGTTAGGGGCTTTGGAGATCTATTCGGCTCAGGTTTCAGGTGGGCTCAACACCCCTTGCCTTTTATAATTCCAGAAAAGGTTCGATGAAATTTTTTTGCAAGGAAGCCTTGGGGAGCCTGCTGGCCAAAGCCCATGGGGTCTATACTGTAGCCTTGGGAGAGGAAAAGGCAGCAGTGGGTTGCCAATATGGGTAAAACCCTCTATTGAGCAGTTGAAGCCGAGTGTAGCCAAATGGTTCTTAGTCATGGAGGGAAAGGGACCTCCAGAGGTGTCATTGGAGAGAACACCGGTTCAGAAAGGGGGTGATCCTCGGGTGAAAGGTAAAGAGACCTTATTTATGAGGGGTGTGTGAGGGCTTCAATTATTGTCCTACGAAAAATCTCTGGGTTCATAGAAACGGCCTGCGCCGATGAGGAGGGATCTTCCATGAACTGCTTGTGCAAGACGGCTATTTCAATTGTTACATGTCTTGGGCTCTTACCGGGGCTCGCAGCGACCGCGGCCCAGGAGCCCAGAAAGAGCAGTTATGCCCCTGTGGATATTCAAGTTCCTTTCGAGAAGACCATGGCCAAGATGAAGGCTGAAAAGCCTGAGGTCATGAAAAAACAGATGGATTTGCTTCAGGAGCGATACGACCTGGCAAACCGCCCTGCCAAGGGTGTGACCATGTCCCGCGGCAAGCCTGTGCAGGAAGGTGTGAGGGTGAAACTCCCTCAGGGGGTGACCTGGGAACAGCTGGCATCCATGAGCTCTGAGGAGATAAAGGAAAAGAATCTCTGGCCCAAGGGGTTTCTCCCTTTGCCCCATCCCAATCACGCCGAAGGCGGCATGGTTTTCCCCAAGTTTGTGATCGATGAGTTGAACCGACAAGAAGAGAGGGATTTGACAAGGTTCGACCTGGACTTTGACCTACCCGATCATTTTCTTCCCGAATTCCCGGCACCCATCTATCTCACCACCAGGCCTGATCTGGGGGATGTGTCCCAGGGAAAGCTGGTCACCATCAACAACTACTATGAGCTTTTCAACGGGATTCTGAACCCCAAACAGCTCGAGGGCCTGAGGCTTCTGGTGACTCCTTTCCCCCAGCAGCAATTTAACCAGACCGAGGACAGGAGATCCGAGAAACCCAGCAGAGGGGTGGCCTGCTTCGACTGCCACGCCAATGGACATACCGACGCAGCCACCCACCTTGTGGGGGACATAAGGCCCCAGGAATTCCGCCACAGGATAGACACCCCCAGCCTGCGAGGCGTCAATGTGCAGCGCTTGTTCGGCTCCCAGAGGGCCCTTAAGTCTGTCGAGGATTTCACGGAGTTCGAACAGAGGGCGGCTTACTTCGACGGCGATCCTGTCATAGCAACCAAGAAGGGAGTGAATGTGCTGGAAAGGGGCAGCCAGGTCCACTTCATGGCTGAATTCCAAGCCCTGCTTGGCTTCCCGCCGGCTCCCAAATTAAACATTTATGGAAAACTCGACCAGGCAAAGGCCTCCCCGGAAGAGCTTAGGGGCCAGGACATATTCTTCGGCAAGGCCCAATGCGGTCTCTGCCATCCGGCGCCCTACTATACCGACAATCTTATGCACGACTTGAAGGCCGAGAGATTCTTCAAACCGCAGATGGTAAACGGCAGAATGGCCTCCTCGGACGGTCCCATTAAGACCTTCACCCTCAGGGGCATTAAGGACTCCCCTCCTTATCTTCACGACGGGCGCCTCCTAACCCTTGAGGACACGGTGGAATTTTTCAACCTCATACAGGGCCTGAAGCTGACGGATCAAGAAAAGAAGGACTTGGTGGCATTTCTGCGTTCTCTCTAACTCAAGAGGAGGCGGCCCCTTGGCTCAAGCCCTATGCCTTCTTGGATCAATTCAGGCTATGGGCCGGGAGGCCCCTCTCAGCGTCTCTTTGACCGGCTCAAACCGAGTTGCTAACAATAACTGGGTAATGCTGACTGTCTTAAGCATGTGTCAGGACAAACCGCTCTTTACTCAAGAACGCCCTGTTTTATGGGTTCCAGATCTGGCCCTGGGCTTGGGGGGTTGAGCCCCCCAAGTTAAGGGCTTTGGAGAATAATCGGGGTCATCTTGGAGAATCCCTGAGTTGATTTTTCCCGCCCGGACAGAGGATCTTTTTTTGCCATTGACGCAGTTGAAGATATTTGGTAGGTTTCGTGGCGAATATCCAAAATCTCCTTTTTGCATTTGTCCGGGCTCGGAATGTGGGGTTTGAGAAGACAGCTTCAAGTTGGGCAGATATCTTAAGCCCTCTATAGCTGAGTGGTAGCTTTTTTGCGGCGAAGAGGGAGTCAACAAAGAGCAGAGAGGGGATTGCACAGAATCCGCCGATTCTGGTGGAAAGTAGCAGCTCCCCCAAAAAAAATCTCCAGGAGGCAGATCATGGGTTACGCGAGGCGGATAGGAACTTTTTGGGTGGCTCTGGGGACACTTTTGCTTTTCTCAGCCTTTTGCACAGTTTCCTCGCTTGAGGCTGCTGAGAGGAAGTCCATTCGTTGGGCTACTTCCAGCACCGGCTCATATGGTTACAAGGTGGCAGCCCAGATGGTCAAGGTCCTGGAGGATGCCCTGGGGGGAGAGTACACGGTGACTGTCAACCCTTACCCCTCCACAACGGCGGCCATGAAAGCAGCCATGGACGGCAATGCAGAGATTTCCTATACGGCCGATGTGGGGATGACTGACGTTTACGAAAAAGACGGTGCCTTCAAAGACTACAAACCTGGGAAAGACCTCCTGGTCCACACCTGGTACGCCTATCCCATGGAGTCTTTCATGGCGGTTCTGGCCTCTAAGGCTGACCAGTTCAAATCCTGGAAGGATTTCAGCGGAAAGCCGGTGTTTTTCACTCCGGCCGGCTTTATGAACTGGCTGAATTTTAGAAGGATTTTCAAAGCCTTGGGCTACGAGTTCAAGCATGTCCAGATAGGCGAGCCTGCTCAGGGGGATGCCCTCAAGGCAGGCACCATAGTGGGGGCGGTCTGCTACACAACGGCCGGCCGATCCTTGCCTTCCTACTGGCGTGAGACAGAACTTCAGCTGGACATCAAGATAATCAACCCCAGCCAGGAGGAGATAAAGAAGTTAACCGCTGCCAACCTTGCCCCCGTGGAAATAGACGCCAGCAAGGTGTTCACAAAGGATGTAGGTGTGAAGACCATATTGGGTGTCCCACTTCTTTTTGCTTACAACGTGCTTCCCGACATGCCTGAAGATATCGTGTACAAGATGCTTACTAAGTTTTTCGCTGAAAAAGAGAATCTTGCCAAGGCAGACCCTGGTTTCGAGCCTTTGGCCAAGGACTTTGTGGGAATGCAGGTCAAGGGAATAGATGCCAACCCCAAAGTGCCAGTTCATGCGGGTCTGGCCAAATTCCTAAAAGAGCACAAAGCCTGGAAAGAGACTTGGAAGGTGGCCGGCGGAAAGTGAGTTGAGAGGATTTGACTGAAAAGGGGCCGGGGAACTTTTACCCGGCCCCGTGCTCTTGGATCCCGGATGGGTTTGTGTGCGGGTGAAGGAATTGCTGGCGGATTAGGGATCAGGTCTAAGGCCGGGAGGAAGCTCTGTGGGTGAAGGAGGACAGAAGCTGTGAAAGAACTTATCCGGCAGTATGCAAATCTCAAGAACCTGAGATTCGGTTTGTCGGTTTTCATGTTCATCTGGCTTTGCTGGTACTTCTACACGGGTTTCGGGGGTGCCAGCGAGCTTGTGGCCTCCTTGGTGCCCATAGCCCTCATGTTGCAAATACTGAGGATGCACGATGAGGGCTACATGTACAAGAGGCTTCCTCCTTGGCTGAACAACCTGATCTTGATTGTATATTTGGGCGTGTGCGTGTTTGCATTTTATCATTTCACCGCCCAGTACGAAGAGATAGCCATCTGGCGGCAAGGCTCCTATACCAGGACGGATTTCATAATGGGCCTGCTGGTTTTCCTCTTGGTCATGGAGCTCTCCAGGCTGGTGCACCCGGAGCTCTACTGGGTAAACGTGGTCATGGTCTTTTACACTCTTTGGGGATACCTCAGCCCTGTTGACTTTTTCTGGCATCCCGGGACCACCTTTTACAGGATAATCACCTCCAGCACGGTGGAACTCTCCACAGGTATTTATGGACAATACGCCCAGATAGCCCTTACAACCATTGCAGCTTTTCTGCTTTTGGCTGCAGCTGCCAATGGGTTCGGAGCCCAAGGGGCGATGGTCCACTTCATGAGGAAAATAGCCGGTAAATCCAGGGCCACGGTTCCCCAGACCGCTGTTTTGGCCTCCTCAGCCGTGGGAATGGTAAGCGGCAGCGGTGCCGCCAACGCCACTGTGGTGGGGGCTTTCACTATTCCCCTTATGAAAAAATACGGCATGCCTGGGGAGATAGCCGCGGCGGTTGAGACCTCTGCATCCATGGGAGGGCTTATCATGCCTCCTGTGATGGCTGTGGCGGGCTTCGTCATGGCCGAGTTCTTAGGGGTGTCTTACTGGAGTGTGGTGATAAGAGGATTTGCCTTGGCTTTTACCTATTATTCCACTCTGGCCTTGTCCCTTTACTTGATCAGCACTAGGCTCATGCCCCCTGAACCCATAGAGAAAAGCACCATTCCCGTGTATGAGCAGCTGAAAACAGGGGTATTCTTTATAGGAATAATTTTTCTCACCTTCCTCATGGGTGTTGTGCACATAGGAGAGCAGCTGGCCGGGCTCTACACAGGCGGATTCATGTTCTTGCTTTTGATCCTGCTCTACCTCTTTTTCAAACAAGTACGCAAAGACCCTTCCACTGAGAAAGATACTCTTCTTGAAAACATCAAGACCATGATAACAACCCATGCTGAGATGACCTCGTTCTTGACGCTTCTTCTTTGCACCCTGGGGATAATGGTGGGGCTTTTCACTGTCACCGGTTTCATAAACAGGATGGGGGGAATGCTCCTCAGCGTGGGGGAGTGGCACATCATTGCTCTGGTGATCATGGCCTGGATATTCGGCTGGCTGGTGGGCCTGGGTCTTCCTCCCACGGCCACCTACATAGTCCTGGCCGTGATCATAGTGGAGCCCATGCGTAAGCTGGGTATAGACCCGTGGATAGCTCATTTTTTCTGCTTCCTGCTGGCCGTGTGGGGTGAGCTCTCACCTCCCACTTCCCTCACGGCCGCGGTATCCGCCAGGATAGCCGAGGCCTCTTTTGTGCAGACCATGTTTGAGGCCCTAAAGCTGTGCCTGCCCATCACGCTCATGACTTTCGCCATTTTCGTGCGTTCTCAAATAGTCACCAGCCCCGGCTGGGGACAAGTCTTGGACATGATGTTGGTGGCTGTGGCCTGCTGGGGGATAAGCTTTGCCATGTTCGGGCGGATATCTGACAAAAAGGCGCTGGACGCTGTTGCGCGGCTGGGTTTTGGCTTTATCTCATTGGTGGTGATGCTCCATCCCAGCCAAGGGGTCTCCATCTGGACAGGCATCTGCGTCTTGGCGGCTTGCATATACGGCACGTTGAGACACCGGGTAATATGCCGGGCCAAACTGGTTGCCTAAACATGGAACTCAGGCTCTGATCACCGGGCAAAGAAGCAAGGTTGGGGGTTGAGGCCCCCAACTCCATCCAATACCGCCCCATCACTCAAGTGAATGCGTTTTTTCTCCTTGAGGGCAGATTCCAGATTGGACGGCCTGAATCGGTAAAGGCGCTTTAGAACTTGCTACTCTAGCCCGGACTATTCTCCAAAGCCCATAACTTTGGGGGCTACGCCCCCAAACCCCCGATGAACTTCTATATATTCCGACTCAAAACAATACCAAATTTGAAATACAAAGGCGGGGTGCTTTTGAGTATGGAGGGGTTTGTTCAAACATGTCAGTAAAATAGCCTGCATTATCCACTGATCGTGAATAATGCAGGCTAGAGCTTCTGCAAAGAATTCAAGCCGTGCAAAGGGAAAAGGCTTTTTGAGTCCCTATTCTTTGCCATCTAACTCCTCGATAACCTCTCGGGCCAAGCGCATGCTGTCCATGGCCGCAGGCACCCCGCAGTAGATGGCGCATTGCATGAAAACCTCCAGTATCTCATCCTTGGTGCAGCCGTTGTTAAGGGCGCCTCTTACATGGAGTTTAACCTCGTGGGGCCTGTTCAAGGCTGTAAGCATGGCCAGGTTGATGAGGCTTCTGGTCTTCCTTTCCAAACCCGGCCGGGCCCAGACCATCCCTCAGCAATACTCTGTGACCAACTCCTGAAGGGGACGGGTGAATTCGTCGGCTTTGGAAATAGAGGCATCCACATAATTGGCCCCCAGCACTTCCCTGCGTATCTTAAGCCCTTTCTCGAACAACTCTTTTCCCATGACGATAATCCTCCATGGTTGGGGTATCTGCACCTCCCAAGCCCGAAAGAGTCGTTTCCCTCTGAGATACCTTGGGATCTTTTGGCATTTTAAGGCCTCATGAGCATACCACAAAAGCCACTTACCTGGATCATTCTGCAAGCCACGGTGGCTTAGAGGCTAAGCCCAGAAGCCCCCGGCAAACCTCAGGTGCCGACTTAGCTTGGCCCGAGGCTGAAACCCAAAATCGGGCTGTTCTTTATTGGGGATCAATTTTTTTTCTGCCTTATCTTTAGGATAGCTCCTGTTATCCATATCCCCGGTAGTTACTTGGGTCCTTGGCGGCCACAGTCTCTTTGATTTTGGGACTCCCGAAGCCCCCCGGCAAAATAACAAAAAAGCTCAAACACTTGTCATTAGACAAGGGCCATGGTACAAAACAGAAGTTCTGCGTGGCGGGTGGAGGCCGCAAGGTGCTTCACCTTTTTTCGTGGGCCTGATTCCAACAAAAAGAATCCCCGGGTGGGTTTCTTGGGCCCATAAAGCCTAAGGCAGCCTGAAAGCCAGGAGCAAGTCATTTCTTGAGATTGATTAAGAAACGGGATCTCCAAAGGCTCCAATGGGAGGATAAGCTATGGGCATGAAGAGCTACCTTTTCACCTCGGAGTCTGTCACAGAAGGGCATCCCGACAAGGTGGCGGATCAGATTTCGGATGCCATTCTGGATGCCATCATAGAGCAGGACCCGCTTTGCAGGGTGGCCTGCGAGACCCTTGTGACAACCGGCCTGGCCATAATCGCAGGTGAGATAACAACCAGTTGCTACGTGGATATGCCTCAGATAGTGCGTCAGACCATCAAAGAGATAGGATATAACAACTCTTCCATGGGTTTTGACTGGGAGACCTGTGCCGTTTTGACCTCCATAGACCAGCAATCCCCTGACATAGCCATGGGAGTCAACGGGCAAGAAGAGCAGGGAGCCGGGGACCAGGGGATCATGTTCGGGTACGCCTGCAAGGAAACCCAGGAATTGATGCCCATGCCCATCGTGCTTGCTCATAGGATCACCAGGAGGCTGGCTGAGGTCAGAAAGCAGGGTGTGCTGGATTTCTTAAGGCCGGACGGCAAGTCTCAGGTCACAGTGCAATATGAGGACAGGCGGCCTGTGCGGGTGGATTCGGTGGTGGTGGCGGCCCAGCACCGTCCGGATGTGGAAATCGGCACCTTAAGGGAGGCTGTTCTGGAGGAGGTCATTCGCAAGGCAGTGCCTGCGGAGATGCTGGACCGAAACACAAGCTACTTTATAAACACTACCGGCAGGTTCGTGATAGGAGGCCCTATGGGCGACTGCGGCCTGACGGGACGCAAAATAGTGGTGGACACTTATGGGGGAAGAGGCCACCACGGGGGGGGATGCTTCTCTGGGAAAGATCCCTCAAAAGTGGACCGAAGCGGCTCCTACATGGCCAGGTATGTGGCCAAGAACATAGTGGCTGCGGGCCTGGCCGAGGAATGCGAGGTTCAGGTGGCTTACACCATAGGAAGAGCAGAGCCTGTTTCCATCATGGTGAACACCTATGGCACAGGTCTTATACCTTCGGAGAGGATAGCCGGGCTGGTCAGGGAGTTCTTCAGCTTCAAGCCCAGCGACATGATTCGCCACCTGAGCTTACTTAGGCCGGTTTACAAGAAGACTGCCTGTTACGGACATTTCGGGCGTCTGGATCCGGACTTCACCTGGGAGAAAACAGACAAGGCAGAGGAGCTCAGGCTGGCTGGCGGACTTTAGAGAAAAGGGCCTTGGGCTCAAAATACATTGCAAGAGATCATTTGGAGAGAGACACATGAGAAAGAATTCGGACATCGCGGAGCCAAAATTGGCCAATCAAGGCGCCTTGCGCATAGAGTGGGCAGAGCAGGAGATGCCTGTGTTGAGAATGATACGGGAGCGTTTCTCCAAAAGTAGGCCCCTTGAGGGAATCCGTCTGGGTGCCTGCCTCCATGTGACCACCGAGACGGCGGCTTTGGTTAGGACCCTTAAGGCCGGAGGCGCCCAGGTGGCACTGTGCGCCTCCAATCCTCTTAGCACCCAGGACGATGTGGCGGCTGCCTTGGTAAAGCAGGATGGGGTTCAAGTATTTGCAGTGAAAGGGGAGGACCAGCAGAGGTACTATGCCCATATCAGGGCAGTCCTGGAAAGTGCGCCCATGATCACCTTGGACGACGGAGCGGACTTGGTCTCCACTGTTCACCAGGAAAGAAGGGACCTTCTCCAAGGCATAATCGGAGGCACCGAGGAGACCACCACAGGTGTCATACGTCTTCGCTCCATGGCCCGCCAGGGGGTTTTAGCTTATCCCATCATCTCAGTAAACGATGCTAAAACCAAGCATCTTTTTGACAACCGCTACGGCACAGGCCAGAGCACCATAGACGGGATTCTAAGGGCCACCAATAGGCTTCTGGCAGGAAGTGTTTTCGTGGTGAGCGGCTACGGCTGGTGCGGAAGAGGGGTGGCCATGAGGGCTCGTGGAATGGGGGCCGATGTGGTGGTCACGGAGGTGGATCCCCTAAGGGCTTTGGAAGCCACAATGGACGGCTTTAGAGTAATGCCCATGGCTCAAGCCGCAGGGGTGGGGGACTTTTTCTGTACTCTCACGGGTGACACCCGGGTTATAAACAAATCACATTTCTTGAGGATGAAAGACGGTGCCATAGTGGCCAACTCGGGTCACTTCAATGTGGAATTGGATCTGGAGGGTCTTGGGGAAATAGCCCTCGGGAAAAGGCAGATCCGCCCCTTTGTGGAGGAGTACTCATTGCCCAATGGCCGAAGGATATATGTTCTGGCAGAAGGAAGGCTTGTGAACTTGGCAGCTGCCGAGGGCCATCCTTCTGGGGTCATGGACATGAGCTTTGCAAACCAGGCCTTAAGCGTGGAGTACCTTGTAAGCAGGGCTGGAAAGCTTTCTGCCAAGGTCTATCCAGTGCCTGAAGAAATAGACCGGTCCATTGCCAGCTTGAAACTCAAGAGCATGGGCGTACGCATAGATCGACTCACAAAGGAGCAGAAGCATTACCTGGAATCCTGGACAGAAGGAACCTGACTTAGGCTTTTGGAGATAGCCCAAAGCCCTGGTTTGGGGCCTTGGCTAAGCATGAGGGTCGGCCTACTGCCGCATATGGAGCATCCACCAAAGCCCTAGGGAGCCGAAGATCAGATTGGCTCCCCAAGCCCCCAGGAAGGGGGGTAGGGCGCCGCTGTGCCCCAAGGCCAGCCCTAGGGCCAGAACCAGATAATATAAGAAACCTATGCCCATGGAGAGTATCACCCCCAAGGCCAAGCCGCCTGCCCTGGGGGGGATTCGCATGGCAAGGGGGATGGTGAAAAGAGCCGTCACAAGAGAGAAAAGAGCGCTGGCAACTTTGAAATGAAGGTCCGTGAGTTGGGAAGTGGCGTCAAAGCCTTCCCTGCGGGCCCTTTCCACATACTCTGCCAGCTGAAAAAACCCCATAGATTCAACCTCTTGCTTGACCCACTGGAAGTCCTCAGGCCTCTCTGGCAAAGATAAACTCTTTTTCTCAAAGCGCTCAACCCTGGGTCCTTGCTGATCCGAACTCATGGAGCTCCACTGAATCCCGTCCAGAAAGGACCACTGCTGTCCATCCCATGACATCTCCCGAGCGTCCACTCGTTCCAGAAGCCGAAACTCCTTGTCCAGACGAAGTACCGAGACCTCATTGAGCACCATCTCAGAGTCTTTCCCTTGGCCGGGCAAAGGAGTTTGGGAAAGTTGAAGAAATCCGATTCGGTAGAGTGTCATGCCCTGGGGAGATGGGCTTCTCAGCCAAACTTCCGAGCCGGTCATGATGCTGCGTTGGGATGTTTTCTTGACCTCCATCTGCCAGATCCTGGCCGCCTCCCTATTAGCCTCAGGAACCAGAGCCTCAGCCCAAAAAAAGGACAAGACGCAAAGCAAGGCTGCCGTGATGAGCATGGGCCGCACGATGAGCAGGCCCCCAGCCCCCGAAGCCTTAATAGCAATCAGCTCGTTCCTCCTGCCCATGAGCCCCAAAGTTATGAAGCCGCTAAGAAGCATGGAAACCGGAATTATGTACACCACATACTGAGGGATGCGGCAGGCCATGTAGTAAAGGCCCAGGGAGGTGGAGACCTCGTGTTCCAGCAGATCATCCCAGCGCTCGAAGAAATCTATCAGGAAACAAAGCAACAGGAGAACTCCGAAGATCCATCCCAGGACCTTTGCGTTCTCCCTCAATACATAACGAAAAAGAAGGCTCACTGCCCGCCTCCCAGTCGTTTGGCCAAGACGCGCTGCAAAAGATCGAAGACCGCGTTTAAGCGCATCAAGAGGGCTGAAGGCTTCTCTCTGGCCGTTCTAACAAGAAGTATAAGGGTCATAAGCCCAAAGAGAAAATTCGCAAACCAAAGCCCTAACCAAGGAGGAACACCCCCTGTCTCGGCCAAGGTCCTGCCCGCTGAGAAGGTCATATAATAGGCCACGATGGCGGACATCCCCAGCACAAATCCATGGGAGCGCCCCCGTGGCCCAGACTGGAGAGCCAAGGGAAAGGCCAATATGCCGTAAATAAAACATCCCACCGGGATGGCCAGTCTCCGGTGGATCTCGATTAGGAGATCCTTGGATATGTTTTTCCCCTTGGAGATTCGGGCCCTTATCTGGGAGGTCAGCCCATCTAAATCCCATTCCTCGGCACGCTTGCCCCTTAGTTTCTCTTGGGCATCAGCCATGGAAAGCTCCAAGTCCAGCTCGTAGAGCTCAAAGTGGATTTGGCGCAGCTTCCCCTCTTTGGGGGAAGCTTGGTAAACAGTCCCATTTTCCAAACGCAAAGCCAGTCCTGCTTCTTTTTCTTTCTCCCTAAGGAGCATCCCTTTCTTAGCCAGGATCTGTACGGGGACCTGTGAGGAGTGCTGATCGTGGACAAAAATTCCCTCCATAAGACCGTCTTCCAGTCGAAAGCGCTCGGCGTAGATCACCAGGCCCGGCATAAGCTCGTTGAAAACCCCCTCTTTCACTGCCACTGAAATGTGTTTCTTGGCAAGTTGAAAAGCCAATTCCCTAAAAGCGTACGCACCCCAAGGGGCTCCCTCCAGAGTGAGAAAAAGGGTGAGCAAGCTCATGGCTCCCGAGAAAATCACCACCGGCGGCAACATCTGGTAAAGACTGATGCCCGAGGCCTTCATGGCCGTTATTTCCATATCCGAGGAGAGCCTGGAGAAGCAGATCACCCCTGCGATGAGGGTGGCCATGGGGATGGCCAGAGGCAAGAAGGAAGGTATCAGGTAGAGCAGCAAACGAAGAACCTCCAAGGCCCCTACGCCTTGCCTCACTATCATCTCCACTATTTTGAGCATCCGTCCCATAAGCAGAACGAACAAAAAAACGGCCAGGATCAAGCCAAAGGGACCTGCCATCTCGCGCAGAATATATCGGTCAAGAACTCGTTTCATGGGATTCCATGATAGCCGGGATGAGGAGCCAAGGCCAGAAGGATCCAAAGGTGCTTTTTAGAGGTCTGGAAACAACCTGGACACCTACCCTAAAAGGGTTGAGGCTTCCCAACCAAGATTACTCTCCAAAACCAGCCACTTTTGGGGGGCCACGCCTCCAAGCCCCAGGCAGGCTTTGTCCTATTCCGACTCAAACCAGAGCCAACCATAAAACCAAAAATCAAGTTGTTTCTTGGCCTGGCTCGGTTTATCCCAACACACATCACGAAGGTGATCCGTATTACCCCCTGGGACTCAATAATGCGGTCTAATCAGCTCTGGGATCGCCTCCCAGGCCGCCTGCAGGTTCCTTCAGGGACCGAACTGGGAAGAGATCTCCTCTAGGGCCTGCAACAGTGACTTCACATCCTTTTCTTCCTGCAGGGGTCCCAAAGAGATCCGCACTGTGCCTTCTGGAAAAGTGCCCAATGTCTGGTGGGCACTGGGGGAGCAGTGAAGCCCAGGTCTCACCAAAATCCCGAAACCCTCCTCCAGAACCGTAGCCAGATGGTCCGGATGCATACCAACCATGTTTATGGATACCACAGGCACCCTTTCTTGAATCTCTGAAGGCCCGTAAACCCTCACTCCTTTGATGCCCCCCAAACCCTCCAGGAGCTTTTCCAAGAGTCTTGCTTCATGCTCCATGATGGATTCAACTCCCCGCTCCAAGATATAGGTGGCCGCCGCCCTTAGGCCTGCTATGCCGGCCATGTTGTGCGTTCCTGCCTCCATAGCCAAGGGAAGCTCCAGGGGCTGATACTGGCTTTCCGAACCGGTGCCCGTGCCTCCATGGATGAGAGGAGGGAGTTGCACATGGGGCCCTAGGCAAAGACCGCCCACCCCAGGCGGCCCCAGAAGGGACTTGTGCCCAGTAAAAGCCAGCAGATCCACCCCCCAATCCTCCATGCGGATAGGTACGGCCCCCCCTGTTTGGGCTGCGTCCACAAGCAGCATGGCAGCACCTTTGAGCCTTGCCACCTCCTTTACAGGGAGAATCCCACCCGTGACGTTGGATGCATGGTTCATGACCACCAGGCGGGTCTCTGGTCGGATCAGCTCCAGGACTCTTTGAGGCTCCAAAACTCCCTCCTGATCCGCCTGAGCCAGCGAAACAGTGATTTTTCGGACACGCTCCAGGTGACGCAAAGGACGCATCACTGAGTTGTGTTCCATGGAGGTGGTCACCACATGATCTCCCTCTCTGAGCAGGCCGAAAAGAGCCATGTTGAGGGCTTGGGTCACATTCAGGGCGAAGACCACCCTTTTGGGCTCCGACACCCCGAAGAGGTCTGCCAGGAGACGGCGGGTGTCCCACAGGAGGCTTTCTGCCTCTCTTGCCAGACGGTGGGCCCCCCTGCCTGCGCTGGCCCCGACATGCTCCAGGTAATGCGCTACAGCCTCCACCACCCCCGGGGCCTTGGGAAAGGAGGTGGCAGCATTGTCCATGTAGATGATTCCCATTCCCAAAGAGCCTCCTTGGCGGCAAACCAATGAGACGGGCTTGCTTGTGCCTAGCTCCTGGCTCATGGGGGCTTCCCCAAGGGAGCCCCTTCCATGGCCAATTCAATGAATTTTTGTGCCGAAGGTGACAATGGGCGGGATTTGTGTCTGACAAGGAAAAAGGTTCTGCTCATGGTTCCCAAGTCCAACTGCACTGTCTTAAGCTCCCCCCGCATCACCTCATCCTTTGCCGCCCAGATGGAGACAACTGCTACCCCCATTCCTGCTTTGACGGCCCTGAGAACCGCTTCAGTGCTTCCAAGCTCAGCCACAACCCTGAGATCTTCCAAAGCAACTTTGGCTCTTCTTAGATGCTCTTCCCAGCTCTTGCGGGTTCCCGAGCCTGGTTCCCTTGAGACCAAAGGCAATTTCTTGAGTTCTTCAAGACCCAGAGTGTGCCCGGCAAGTTGGTGATCTGGAGGCACAACCAAGACCAACTCGTCTTGGGCAAAGGGCTCAAAGCTCAGGCCATCTTGCTCCAGTTGGGCTCCCACGAACCCAATTTCCACATCAGCTCCCTTGACCCTTTCCACAACCCATTTGGTGTCCCCCACCTGCAAGCGCATCTCCACTCCCGGGTACTTGGCATGGAAACTCGCCATGACCGCAGGCAGGATATAGTGTGCCGGTATGGTGCTTCCGGCCAGCCTCAGCTTGCCTCTCACAAGCCCTAGATGCTCTTCCAGAGCCTGACGACCCGTTTCCAGGATCTGAATGGCCTGTTTGGCGTAAGGGTGAAAGACCAAGGCTGCCTCGGTGGGAACTATTCTCCTACCCCTCCTCTCGAAAAGCAAAAGGCCCAGCTCCTCTTCCAAGGAACGCAGGTGCTGACTCACGGTGGGTTGACCCAGCCCCGCTGCTTTGGCTGCTGCGGAAACGCTTCCATGCTCCAGGATGAGGCAAAGAAGCCTTATGTGGCGAAGCTGCATGTGGTTTTCCTTCCTAGCAAGTCTGCAGGCGGCACAGCTCCTTGATGCCTCCTTGCGGGTCGCTCAGTAGGCAATACGGAATCCGGAGACATGCTGCTCAGGGGTCTCCCAGATCAGTTCCACCTGCCTGACCCAGGCCCCAGAGGGACCCTTGTGACACCACTCAAGCATCTCCTGGACTCTTCCAGACTCCCCCTGGAAAACTGCCTCCACCCTTCCGTCGGGAAGATTCCGTACCCAGCCTTTAAGACCCCTGGTTTGGGCCTGTTGCTGAGTGTTGTATCTAAAAAAAACTCCCTGGACTCGTCCCGAGATCCAGACATGGGCCTGCACTGTTTCCTCCATGGCTGGCCTCCTCATGGAGTTCATCCTGTGCTTTTAACCAGTTCAAGAAACTCATTCTCTGATATCACCTTTACGCCCAATCTTCTAGCTTCCTGGAGCTTGGAGCCCGCCCCTGGCCCGGCCACCACAAGATGGGTTTTGGAGCTCACACTCGAGGAGGCTTTACCTCCCAGACTTTCCACCAAAGCTTGGGCTTCGGCCCTTGTCATGGAAGTCAAGGCCCCGGTGAAGACCACTGTCTTTCCCTCCAGAGGGGAAGGCATGGAGGCTTGGGGGGGCAAGGGCTTGAGCCCGAGTCCCAAGAGTTTTTCCACCACTTTCCTGTTTTGTGGTTCCCTAAAAAATGAGACTATTGATTGAGCCACCTTTGGCCCTACATCCCTGATATTGGTAAGCTCCTCCTGAGTGGCCTCCATGAGCTGCCTTGGATCAGGGTAATGCTTGGCCAGAACCCTTGCCAGATGCTCTCCCACATGGCGGATCCCCAGGGCATAGTAGAACCTCTCCAAAGGGATTTCCTTGCTCCTTTGGATTGCTTCCATAAGGTTGGTGGCTGACTTATCGGCCATGCGCTCCAAGGAGGCCAATTGCTCATGGCTCAAGCCGTAAAGATCGTCCACAGAACTCACAAGCCCCTTGTCCACAAGCTGGTTTACCAGTTTTTCCCCAAGTCCTTCTATGTCCATGGCTCTCTTGGAGGCAAAATGCCGGATGCTCTCTTTCAGCTTGGCAGGGCAGGACATGCCCATGCACCTGTGGGCCGCCTCCCCATCCAGCCTCTCCACCATGGATCCGCAAACAGGGCATTCCCGCGGCATTTGGAAGGGTCGGGCCCCAAGAGGTCTTCGCTCCAGCAATACCTCAACTATCTCCGGAATAACATCCCCTGCCCTTTGAACCAGGACCGTGTCTCCCTCCCTGACGTCCTTCCTCTCTATCTCATCCTGGTTGTGAAGGGTTGCCCTGCTCACCTGCACCCCACCTACCCGCACAGGCTCCAAGATGGCCACAGGGGTCAAAACCCCGGTTCGGCCCACCTGCACCTGGATCTTCCTTACCACTGTGGTCTCCCGGGTGGATGGAAATTTGAAGGCTATAGCCCAACGAGGGCTGCGGGATATCTCTCCCAGCGACCTCTGAAGGGCAATGGAGTTCACCTTAAAAACAGCTCCATCGGCCTCGTACGGAAGTTCATGGCGAATCTCCAGAAGCTTGTGATACCTATCTATGGCCTCATCTATCCCCCTGCACAGAAGCACCAAAGGGTTGACTCTAAGCCCCCAGGCCTTGAGGCTTTGGAGCACCTCCCAGTGGGTCTCAAAGGAGACTCCCCGCACCTCCCCCACGCCGTATGCAAACATGTCAAGAGGCCTCTGGGCTGTTATGGAAGAGTCCAGCTGGCGCAGGGAACCTGCCGCAGCGTTTCTAGGATTGGCAAAAAGGGGCTCTCCTGCTTTGCTTCTTCTCTCGTTGAGGGCCTTGAAGTCTTCCAGGGACATGTAAACCTCCCCCCTCACATCCAGCCTTTGGGGAATGGGAGGAGCCTCGGAGGTATCTCCAAGAAGCCTCAGGGGAATGCTCTTTATGGTGCGGATGTTGAGGGTCACATCTTCCCCCCTGAGACCATCTCCCCTGGTGGACCCGGTCTGAAGCACGCCTTCCAAGTACACCAACTCTACAGCCACCCCGTCCATCTTGGGCTCCACAACATACTCTATGGGCTGTGAGAGTTTTAGAAACCGCCGCAGCCTTTCATCGAAATCCCTGGCTTCCTGGTCGTTGAAAGCATTGGCCAGGCTGAGCATGGGCTGGGCATGTTCCACTGTAGCGAACTTCTCCAAGGGAGGGGCGCCCACTCTCTGGGTGGGGGAATCCGGCGTAATCCATTGGGGATAGACCCGCTCCAGCTCCTCCAACTCCCTCAGCATGGCGTCATACTGGGCGTCCGAGATCTCCGGGGAGTCCAGCACGTAGTACCGATAATTGTGGTAATGGAGAGCCTTACGCAGCTCTTCCATGCGCTCTCGAGCCTCTTTTTCGCCGAAGTTCTCACTCATGGATCTTTGCTCCGTGGGCTTGGGGCCAGGCAATATCCATGGCTTGGAGATATGCGCGCACAAGCCCGAAGCAGCCGCTAAGCATCATGTTCCCCAATGGGGCTGCCATGTGCCAGCCCAAGGAGGAGGCAAGCTCTCTGCGGGGTCCTGTCACGACCGTCAAATCAAATGCTCCCCTTGGAAGCCCTTGCGGATGGTAGGCACAGCCGTGGCCCCCGTCATCCATCACCTCTTGCCAGTCCACTTGGCCCAGACGGAATCTGTGCATCCAGAGCTTCAAGGTCTCCGGCCTCAGCGCCCCTGTATGATGCTCGAATATGCCCCAGACCCGCTCCCTGGTCACCAGTGCTCCCAATGTATGTTGGTTCCCGAGGTTCACAATCAGGACTCCGGATTCCAAAGCCCTATCCACCAGAGGGTCACACATGGCTCCATGTATGGCCGCCATCCCTGTATCCATGACCAGACCTTGGGGTACTTGCCGGAGCACAGAGAGCATCCTAGTCATATAGGAAGGGGGATCCTTGTACAGGGTTGCAGAGAGATCGCCACCTTGCTCCAGGAGTTTTCTCCAATGTTGGAATCTGAACTCCCTATTGCTGCCGTAAGGTTGATGCCCATGGTCCTGAACCGCCACACACCAAATCCTGGGTTCAGCAATTTCCAGTTTCTCCAAAATGGGACCCAGGATCCCCCTTTGGATGTCACCCATTGGGATCACCCGGGAGTGCTCGGGCGGATCCTCCAGGATCCTGATCCCCATCTCTTCCACGTGTTCCAGGTTGTCATGGAGAGTCAAGGCGGCTTGGGGTTCTGCCGTGACCTCCAGACCAGCTTTTGCATGCTCGCGGATGGCCCAAGCCACAGGCCCGCCTCCCATTAGGAAACCCGTCAAATGAATGGGCAGGGCCTTGCGGGTGGCCTCTCTGACCTTTTTGGCCAGCATCCGGGTAGGGGAGGGCAGCACCATTTGCAGGCAATTCTCGGCTACCTGCTGCGGATCCCAAAGGAAAAGGTCCTGGGTTCCGCTTCCTACATCCAGGGCCAGCAAAGGCTCTAGCGGTTCCATATGATCTTCCTTTTCTGCTAGAATTCCTATTGGGTATTCTATTCACAAAAGACGCGTGGCTTCAAGAAAGCCCCTGGCCGAGGTCACCTGAAGGATGAAAGACAAAGCCCGCTATTTCATGCTCCCTCCTGAGGAGATAGCCTACGTGGGATTTGTGATCCATTCTTACGAGGGGCTGGGGGTTGTACGGACCCTTGACGGGGACAAGGGGCTAGTGGAGATTCTGCTTTCACCCCAGATGGAAGAAGAGTTGGAAGAGCTCTTGATGGCCCTGGCAAAAGAGGTGGACTTGCGGGAACTCTCCAGGGAGGAGGTGGCCTCCCTGGGGGGTGCCATGGATCTGTGTCCTGTGTGAGAAGAAAAAGAAGAGGCCTTAAGAAGATAAGGATTGGGGGGGAATGAGCTTGCCTTGGCCCTTGGTTTGCTCGGCTTGCCAGGGCTATTCTCCAAAGCTTGTGACAATGCGTTTTGGCAGATTCGGACTAAAACCAGGGCGGAATCTGAGACCCAAGAGCAAGGTGTTTTTGAGCATGGAGCTTTTAGACCCAAGATATCCTCAAGACAACCAGCATTGTCCACTGATGGGGAATAATGCTGTCTAGAGGCTAGCCTCTATCCTACGTGGGAGAACTTCCAGAGAGGCCCAAGCTTCCTTGATCCCGTTAGGTAATTTCTCCAGGTAAGCGTACGCGCTGTGGTTGTGGATGCTCTCGAAGTTCTCGGCTTCCACGCTGTAGGCTTCAAAGTTTGGATCTGCATCCAGCTTTGTGGCCACATTGCGAACCACGTCTTCCACAAAGGTGGGGTTGTCATAAGCTTTCTCTGTGACGAATTTCTCGTCTGGCCTCTTCAGTATGGCATAAACATCACAAGAAGCGCACTCCTCAACTGTCTGGATAAGGTCTTCGATCCAAAAGAAACGTCTGTAGGAGACCCTTACCGACACAAGCCCTCTTTGGTTATGGGACCCCCTGGAGCTGATCTCTTTGGAGCAAGGGCAAAGGGTGGTCACAGGGACTGAGACCCCCACCAAGAAGACCCTGCTTGCCCCCACAGAGCCTGAAAATTCGCAGGCGTATTCCATCAGCCCCGGTGCGCCTGAGACCGGGGCTCTTTTTTCCAGAAAATATGGAAAGGAGATCTGCATGTGGGCGCTTTCAGCTCTGAGAGCCTTGCGAAGCTCTTCCAGGATAACTCCGAAGTGCTTCAAATTTATCTGGTGTCGGTGGGCGTTTAGAACCTCCACAAACCTGCTCATGTGTGTGCCCTTGAATTGCCGTGGCAGGTTCACGTACATGTTGATGCTGGCCACGGTGTTTTGGGTGCCGTTGGCTTTGTCCAGGACCGTGATGGGATAACGAATGTTCTTTATCCCCACCTTCTGGATGTCTATGTTTCTATGGTCTCTCTGGTTCTGAACATCTATCATGCCCTGTCTCCCAGGTAAGAAGCACAAGAATGATCCGATTCCCACACATTCACCCGAAGCACGGAAATCCCACGGCCGGCCATTTTAGCCTCCAGGCCTTGGAATATGAAACGGGCTATGTTTTCCGAGGAAGGGTTCATCTCTTGGAAAGGATCAAGCTCGTTCAAAAAAGCATGATCCAAGCTGGAGAGGATCTCCCTGGTGTGTTGCCTGAGCTCCTTGAAATCCATGGCAAGGCCTGTGGAGTCAAGCTGCTTGGTCCCAACCACCACATCCACCCGCCAGTTGTGTCCGTGGAGCTCCTCGCATCGTCCACCGTAATTGCGAAGCCTGTGGGCAGCCGAAAAGCTCTCTTGGATCATTATCTCATACATGGACAAACCCCTTTTCTATAGGACAATTGGCTCTATTATATGAGCAGCAGCCCGGCTGGGAAAGGGCCTGAGGAATTTATGTCAGGCCTAATGAAGTCTTAGGCCTTTGAGACTGGTGGGAGTGCGCATGTCCTAGAAAAGGAGGCTGCGATGGAAGGGACAAAAAACGGCCAGAGAGGGCAGAATCCGGTCACGGTTTTGGGAGCCGGAACCATGGGCCATGGGTTGGCCTTGCTTGCGGCCCGGGCCGGGCATAGGGTTTGGCTTGTGGACCTAGAGGAGCAAGCTCTGAGAAAAGCCAGGGAGCTTCTTGAAGCCGAAACCCAATGGCTCGAGGCCCAGGGGGAGCTGGGGGGCCTGGGGGCCCAGGATGTGCTTCGACTCATAAGAACTACCAGGGCTCTAGAGGAATCTTTGGAAGATTCAGTATTGATCCTGGAAGCAGTAAGTGAGGATGTCTCTGTCAAGAGACGGCTTTATGAAGCCATAGCTCCCAAGCTTTCCCCAAAGGCAATCCTGGCCAGCAATACATCGTACCTGGATGTTTTTTCCATAGCCCCTGAGGAGCTTCTAGAGAGGTTCCTAATAGCTCATTTTTACGCCCCTCCTCATCTGATTCCTTTGGTGGAGGTGGTCCCCAGCCCCAAGACCTCTCCAGGGGTCCTGGAAGAACTCCTTGAGCTCCTGCGAAGTTGGGGTCAAAAACCAGTGTTGATGAAAAAGTTCATCCCGGGTTACATAGTAAATCGTCTCCAAAGAGCCATGGCCAGGGAGATTTTTCACCTCTTGGATGAAGGCTATGCCACCCCAGAGCAAATAGACGAGGCTGTGAAGGCCTCTTTAGGAATAAGAATCCCGGTGGTGGGTGTGGTACAAAGATACGATTTCACTGGCCTGGATTTGGCCCTTAAATTTTTAGGCAATCCTTCGATCCAACTGGTAAATGAGGACAGAATCCCAGCAAGCCTGATGGAAAAGGTAAAGGCCGGGGACTTAGGGGTCAAGACAGGAAGGGGTTTCTATGTTTACACCAATAGTTCCACGGCCGAGACGCTTTTGGAGCGGGACCGGAGATTGCTCTACTTGAGGCGATTCTTGGAGAGCCTCTAGCCTGTGTCATTCCAAAGGCAGTAAGCTGCCCTCCTCGTCGAAGAGAAGGGGAGTCGGCTTCTCGTGCACCACAAGCCCCTCTCTTTCTTTCAGTTCGGGCAAGAGGGCCCGGCTCACCCAAAAACGCTCCAGATTCAAGGTGTCCCTTATGCGGGCCATGCGCACAAAAGACACGTCCTGAACTTGGGCTAGGGCGCTCTGAAGTGCTTCCATATCCGTGCTCATGGGAATGGGTAACCTGGCGCTTCTCAAAACTCCTGAGGTCAAGGCATTGGTGTAGGTGGCCTGGAGGTCCACCTTGGACATGAGCCTTCTCGTGGTCAAATCCGCCATTCCTATGCCCGTGGCATTCCCGTGTGAGGCGGGTGTCAGATCCAGAACTACTACTGTCTTGTAATCAGGAATCCTGGGCCCCCCCTCTCTCCTCCAAAGACCTATCACATTGGGATCCATGCCTGCACCGCTTATGTCCTTTCCCATGCGCTCCACCAGAAGAACGTCCAACTTTTCCACAGGCACCCGCGGGAAAATCTCCCAGGCCTTCTCCAGGAGCTCCTGGTCCGCCTTTGGGAACTCTGAGGGGGGCACCACCCTGACAGAACAAGTTCCCCCCGTAGGGCTTTCCAAAATGGCCAGGCCGAAGAGCACAGAGGCTTTCTCCAGGATCCTCAAAGCCGCCGGCACTATGGACTCTCCCAGACCGTAGCGGTGCATGAGGGCGGCCCCCTCTTTTCTGCCCAGACCCACTGCCAACATCTTGCACAGCCCAGACTCAACAGGTCCCCTGAAAGCCGTGTGGGGCTTTACCCTGTTTATGACCACCAGGTGATCAGCCAAAAGCGCGTCCCTGGCGCAAAACACCTCCAGGCCGCTTTCCAGCCTTCCCAAGGAGAGAACTTCCATGTTGGATCTGACAGGAGCACCCACAGAGCTCTCTGTTACCCCCAGTCCTTTGAGGACTTCCGCTTGCCCCTGGGCAGTTGCTCCTCCATGGGAACCCATGGCTGGGATTATGTAAGGCCTAAGCCCGCACTCCTTGAGGTGGCCGACCACGGCTCTCACCACCGGCACCAGATCATGGATCCCCCTTGAGCCCACCCCCACTGCCACCCTCTGTCCGGGGCTTATCAAGGAGCTTATTGGGAACCTGAGAAGTTCTTCCCTGACTTGGGCCTCCACATTCGAGAGGACCTGGACCTGGAATTTTTGCTCCACCATGTAAAGTTCGGGGAAGGCCCCTGAGGCCCGAGAAGATGGAAACCCTGTTTCCCCTTTCATCTGGACTCTCCCCCATACTGCATGTAGACCTCCTCAGGCACGGGAAATTCCGGGGCTTTACCCTCCAGAACCCTAAGTATGTCGGCGGCCACAAGACTCATCCGAATCAGACTCTCTTCAGTGTGGGCCGCGGAGTGCGGGGTGGCCAAGAAGTTTGGCGCCCTCAAGAGCGGGTGCTCCGGGGGCGGAGGTTCTTGCTCAAACACGTCGGAGGCGGCCCCGGCGATCCAGCCTTCTTGTAATGCTTCGGCAAGGTCTTCTTCTTTCCAAATGGGACCTCTGGCAAGGTTTACTATGTAGGCCGTGGGTTTCATCAATCGGAGGAGCTTGCGGTCAATCAGATGGTGGGTCTGGGCCACCAGAGGGAGGTGGACGGCCACCAAGTCTGCCTGGGAGAAGAGTTCTTGGATTCCCACTCTCTTGGCCCCGAGGGATTTCTCGGCTTCTGGGTACTCCCGCACATCAAAATAGAGTATCCTCGTGTCCAGCCCCATCCTGCAAAGCCTGGCTGTCTGAAGCCCTATTCTGCCCAAACCCAGGATCCCAAGGGTCTTGCCGTTGAGCTCTCGGCTCACAAGCTCGTGGCGCACGTGCCACCTGCCCTCCCTGACGGCCTGGTCTGCCTGGGGTATGTGCTTGGCCAGGGCCAGGGTCAGGCCCAAGAAGTGCTCGGCCACACTCACGGCATTGGCTTGGGGAGTGTAAACCACTTGAATGTTGCGTTCCTTGGCCGAGAGGAGATCCACATTCTCCAGCCCCACCCCATGTCTTCCTATGACCCTCAGCTCCGGGGCGGCCTCCATGATTGTTCTGGTCACCTTCCCGTTGAACCTTATGAGTATGGCAGAAACATCACGCACAAGTTCCAACAGGCGTCTTTCCTCCAAGGAATCCGCGTACAGGAGTTCACACCTCTCGGCCAAAAGTCTTGTGCCCTCCTCATGTATTGGCTCATAAAGCAACACCTTGGGCCTGGATGCCATTTTCTTACCCCCATGTTTTTTTGGAGCAGCGCTTCTGAGGTCAACAGGCAGGCAGATTATAACCGGGGGGCCAGAGCTGTTCAATCTTGTGACAAACCGGTTCATACTCAAAAACACCCTGATTTTCAGTTTTAGATGCGGCCTTGGCTTGAATCGAAACACACAAGAGAGTAGGCGGGGCTTTTGGGGGCGCAGTCCCCAAAGTAAATGCATTGGAAAACAATCCGGGCCAAAGGTGCAGATGCCTTCATCTTGACACCCGGTGAGAGCTGGAGATACTGGAGACTCCCCTTAACTCCAGTGCAAGGGGAACAAACCAGCAGGAGGAAGTCCATGAAAGGGCAGATAAGAGGAATAATCGCCGCGGTGGTTACCCCTTTTGATGAGAAGGAGGAGGTTCACGAGGAAGCCTTCAGGGCGGTCATAGAGCACTTGATCCGGGCGGGCGTACACGGGCTCTTCCCTGTGGGGAGTCAGGGGGAGTTTTATGCCTTGGAGTTCCATGAAAAAAAGCGACTCATGGAGGTGGCAGTGGAGCAGGCTGCAGGAAGGGCCTTTGTGATGCCCAACACCGGGGCCCTCACAACCAGAGAGTCGGTCAGGTTGAGCCAAATGGCTGAATCCGTGGGAGCGGACTGCATTTCCGTGATAACCCCCTTTTTCATTTCACCTTCCCAAGATGAGCTCTACGAGCACTTTCGTGCCATTTGCAAGTCGGTGAAAATACCTGTCTTGGCCTACAATAACCCGGACCGCACAGGCGGGGTGGCGCTCTCAGTACAGACCCTGCAGCGGCTGGCAAGGGATCTGCCCAATTTCGTGGGCATCAAGGACAGCTCCGGGGACCTGACTTTGGTGACCGAGATGCTCAGACTCTGCCCTGAGGGTTTCCGGGTGATCATGGGCAGGGACACCTTGATTTTTGCAGCCTTGATGCATGGGGCGGCCGGGGCCATAGCAGCAACCGCCAATGTGGCCCCCAAGTTGGTGGTGGAGATATATGAAGCCTTCCTGGTAGGGGACTACCAAAAGGCTCGGAAGTGCCAGGCGGCTTTAGCTCCTCTTAGGATGGCCTTTGGGCTTGGAACTTTCCCTGTTGTGGTGAAAGAAGCATTGGAACTCATGGGAATAGCGCCAGGGCGGTGTAGGGGCCCTGTCTCAGCCCTCTCTTCACAGGCCAGGGAGAAACTCAGGCTGATTCTGAAGGAGATGGATCTACTGGATGGATGAGACATTGAGGGACTCGGAGGGTAAAATCCCCGCAGACCGCCCCCATGGGGCCCCTTGCTCCAGCCCCAGGGGCTGGTTGGTCTTGGGGCTTTGCTCTCTTTTATTCATATCCTCTCAGTTCCACAGGGTTTCCAACGCCATAATTGCCGTGCAACTCAGGGAGGACTTGAATATCTCCGCCGAAAGTCTGGGGGTTCTGAGCGCTTGTTTTTTCTATGCTTTTGCAGTCATGCAGGTCCCACTGGCCTTGTTTTTGGACAGGATCGGAGGAAGGCTCTGCATGGGGGCCCTCTCTATCCTCGGGGCGGCAGGTGGCATCATTTTCAGTGCAGCAGGAGGAGTCGAGGGGGCGGTCTTGGGAAGGGTCTTGCTGGGAATGGGTATGGCTGGAAACCTCATGGGATCACTCAAGCTCATCTCCAACTGGTTCCCTCCTCAGCAGTTCGCTACTCTCTCGGGGCTGCTCTTGGCTCTTGGGACTTTGGGGAATATGCTGGCCGCCACGCCCCTGGCCCTTATGGTGGAAAAACTGGGCTGGAGGTGGTCCATAGGGCTTTCGGCCGTGGGCACGGGGTTTCTGGCATTGGTATTCCTTGCACTGGTAAGGGAGAGGCCGTCTTACCTCAAAGATCAAAGCCTCACCTCTGCCCCGGCCTCCACCCTGAGCCAGGTGGGTTATCTTCTTAGGTTGAGGGAGTACTGGCTCATCTCCATGGCTACTTTTTTCAGATACGGGACCTTTGTGGCCATACAGGGACTCTGGGCCGGACCATACCTGATACAGGTCTTGGGCTTGGGGCCTGTGAGGTCGGGAAATATCCTTGTGCTTCTGAATTTGGGGTTGGTGCTTGGCTCTCCCCTTGGGGGAATTCTCTCGGACCGATGGATAGGCTCTCGAAAACAGGTTGTGGTCATGGGCCTCGGGGTCATGGCAGTAGCCGAGTTGGCTTTGGCTTTGGGCTGGTGCGGGGATGACCCTATTTGGCTGGCCGTGTTGTTTGTGAGTCTCGGCTTGTCCTCTGCCTTCGGCCAGGTGATGTACGCGCATATCAAGGACATGGTCCCTGGGCCCATGACCGGCATGGCCCTGACCGGGATAAACCTTTTTACCATGTTGGGGGCGGCGTCTTTTCTTCAGGGGCTTGGCTGGGTTGTGGACCGATGGGCCCAGGGGGGAGGATCGAGCCAGGAGGCCTTTACAGCTGCTTTTCTAAGCGCCTTCGGGGGGGTGGCTTTGGCCTTGCTCCTTTACCTCTTTACCAAGGAAGCCCATCCCTCGGAGAAGAATTGAAACAGTTCGTTTCTTCAAGAGAGTCCTGCTCGGTGCAAAAGGTTCATGGCCTCTCCCATATCCTGGATGTGGGCCGCAGACTTCACCTCCAGTATGCGGATGACCCCTGGGCCCAAATAAGAGGCAATTTTTTCGAAATTCACCTCTCCTTTGCCTGGAGGATGATGGTCCTCTAGGTCCACCACGTCGTGCAGGTGGATTCCGGCCATTTGAGGCCCATATCTTTCCAGCAGTTCTTCTTGTCTCAGAATCCCCAGCTTTTCTTGAACCATGGCATGCCCTACATCGTGCCAGTAACGAACTCTTCCCCCTTGGAAACTCTGCAGCAGAAAACCTATCTCCCAGAGATCAGGAATCTCCTGGAAGTGAAGCCTGTTCTCGATGCCCAGAAGAATCCCTCTCTTGTCCGCTTCTTTGTGGATCCTGTCCAGGCTGAAAAGCACTGCGTCCAGATTTGGCTGCCTTAGGGATTCCCTAACCGAGCGAAGCCGGCTTATGCGCTCCTGTGCTTGGGGGCTCCAGGAAGCCCCTTTTTGAAACAGCTCTCGTAGCTCCTCTGTAGGATCCTCCATGTCCACCTGCCCCAGGTGTATCACAACCGCATGGGCCTCCAGATCACAGGCCTGCTGGATAGTGTTCAAGGCCCAGCGCACTGCCTGCGCCCGCTCTTCCCTGTCCCTGGAGGAGAGGGGTAAAGGATCGGCTGTGCCTGATCCCTGCAGGGTTCTGGGCAAGGGACAGGGAAACACATTATGCACGCTCCAAACTGGAATGGATCCTTTCAGGGAGGCTTTCAGGCCTCCCAGCATGCCTGGCGTGATCCTGTAGTCCAGCTCCAAGCCCTGGAAACCCATCTCCAGGGCCTGCAAGGGAATCTCATCACCCCTTATGTTTTTCCCCTCCCACCAACAGGTGGAAATCCCTAACATCTCGACCGACTACTCCCCCATGATCTGCACAACCACTTCCCGGCGCCTGGATCTGGTGTCGAAATCCACTAGTATGATCTGTTGCCATGTGCCTAGGATGAGCTTCCCGTCCACAAAAGGCACACTCAGGGATGGCCCCAGCAGAGCGGCCCTTACGTGGGAGTGCCCGTTGTCATCCCCCCAGCGAAAATGGTGTTTGTAGTGAGCTCCTCTCGGGGCCACTCTCTCCAGTGCTGTTTGAAGATCGGCTACAGCCCCTGGTTCGAATTCCAGGGTGGTCAGGCCTGCTGTGCTTCCCACCACGCACAAGGTTGCAACCCCGCTGGAAAGCCCCGAGCCCTGAAGCTGCTCCTGCACCAGCTCTGTAATGTCCTTGGTGTCTCCGTTCCCACGGGTCTCTATTATTATTCTCCCTGAGACAACCATGCCTGCCCCGCAATCTGCAAGTGCTTTGCCCCGTGCCGAGAGGGCCCACCCTTGAGCAGGTTCTCTGAGCATTTGCTTTTAAGATAACATCGGTTAAAGAGGCTGTCAGGCTCAGGGGGCGGCTTTTCGGCTTTGAAAGCGCGCCAGGCCAGGGGCTCAAGCGTCTTGGAGTTCCAGGCCGTATATCCTGTCCAGGCACACTCGGCAGTAAACCAGGTCTCCCTCAGGTTTGGCCCCGCAACGGGGGCAAGGCTGAATCTGGGGATGGTTGACAGCCGCCTTCTCCCCGCAGGTTTCACAGATCCACCCGTTTCCGTGATTCAGCCACTTATGTTCTCTACACTTGGGCATAAAGCTTTTGCCTCCCAAACCACTTCCTGCTTCAGAGACCCGGGATTATTTTGCCACAACCTCTCAAAGGCTGCCAGCCCAAGGCAAGAAACCCCATTGCAAGCCGCGCCACCAGATGCCTAATCCTGGGGGGGGGGGAAAGTTTATGCTGCCTTTGGGAAGGCTTTCTAAGACAAGGCAGTTGTGGCAAACTTTTTGCCCAAAGGAATTCCCGAAATTGTCTTAGGAGAATGCATGCCCGGGCTTGAGGGGAGAATAAGAAGAATGGTAGTGGAAGCCGTCCGGGAGATGGGCCTCAGGGCGCTTGAGGCTCAACAGGGAGGGCTTCGCACCCGGATCAAGGAGGACGGCACCTCGGTCACGCAGGTGGATCGGGAAGTCGAGCGGCGGCTTGTGGAGATGATTCAGAGTCTGTGTCCTGGGGACGGTGTCTTGGGAGAGGAGGGTGGAGTAAACGGGGAACTCCAGTCCACTCGCATGTGGGTCCTTGATCCCATAGATGGCACCACCAATTACCGCTTCGGGCTTCCCATTTGGGCAATTTCCGTGGGGCTCCTGGAAGAGGGAGCGCCCATATGGGGGTGTGTTTACCTGCCGGCCCTGGACCGGCTTTACACGGCTGCAAAGGGGGAAGGAGCCACATGCAACGGCCGTCCCGTGCATCCTTTGGTGAGAACCCACCTGCACGGGGAAGACATTTTGGGAATCACCTCTGAGGGTGTGAAGGATTGGGAATTCCAAGTTCCTCCCAAGATAAGAGCACTGGGTAGTGCGGCTGCCCAGGCTTGCTTTGTGGCCTCAGGGGTTTATGTGGGCTATTTTGTGGAGCGATGGCACATTTGGGATCTGGCTGCAGCGCTGCTTGTGGCAAGGGAGGCCGGAGTCAAGGTGACGGATCGAAAAGGCAAGGAAATGGAGCGCTTTTCACACAAGGGGCCTGAAAAGGGCCCGCCTGTTTTGTTCGCCGCAGAGGGAGTCCACAGGGAGCTTTTGAGCCTTATCACTCCCAAGCCTCATTGGAAAGGCAAGGACTACTTGGACTGATGGATTCTGTATACCCCAGGTAGGCCCAGCCTGGATTAATCTCCAAAGCCTCTGACTTTGGGGGCTTAGCCCCCAAGCCCCAGGTCCACTTCGACATATTCCAACTCAACCCCGGGCAAAACCTGAAACCAAGAGTCAGGGTTTTTTGGAATGGACCGGTCTGTTCAAAGATGTGATTGGACTGAGCCGCTTTGAGGTGGGGCCTTTGGAATTGGCTTTGGTGCTGTTGTTGAACGCAGGTGAGGGAGTTCAGGCGGTGAAGGGTGCGAAAGAGGCTCTCGGTTGCGGAGCTGGGGTTCTTGAAGGCAGATCTGGAGTCAATGGCGAGGGGGGGGTTAGGGGGAGGGAGAGCTTTGTGGGCTGAGAAAGGTGAGTTGTGTGCGAGGGCACGCCAGGGGAGGCTTGCGGTTGCAATGAAGTTGAATGCTTTAAGGGCGAAACTTGTAGATCAGGGTGGTCCTCGCCTTGGTGGGACCCTGTCCGAAAGCGATATGACTTACCCAAAACAGGTATGACCAGAATTGGGTAAATTTGGTCTGTTCGGGTTTCGTAGGGGCGGGGTTCATCCCCGCCCGTAATGGGTTTGACCCTCGGTTTCGTAGGGGCGGATTTCACATCCGGACGCAAAACGGGCCAAACCTAAACCCTAAACCAAAACCCCACGGGAGGGGATAAACCCCTCCCCTACAGCTGATTTTTCACGGATATGACCCACCTGGTTTTCATGTAAATGACCCACCCCCGGGGGGTGCCGAAGTTGGGGGAGTGATGCGAGCATGGTCCTGCTCTTACCCAAAACAGGTATGACCAGAATTGGGTAAATTTGGTCTGTTCGGGTTTCG
>CAYPWF010000012.1:0-5375 GCA_964414345.1 uncultured Desulfarculaceae bacterium | reverse complement strand
CCCACCCCCGGGGGGTGCCGAAGTTGGGGGAGTGATGCGAGCATGGTCCTGCTCTGAGAAGGGTGGGTCATTTACATGAAAGCTGAGACCTCGGGCGTTTTTACTCGTGCTCTACAGGCGGTCTTTTTGGCAGCATTGCTTTGGGAAGATACCTCACGTGTGCCATATCCTTCAAATGCGAGTCTTGTGTCCAGATGCTGGCGTTGAACTCCTCTGCCGTTGCCAGGATGATGCTGTCAGCCATTGGAAGATGATGCGCAAGGCTCAATCTTGAGGCAGTGAGGGCCAGTGAAGCCGTCAGATCCACCACTTTCCCTTTTCTCATGGCGGCTGCCGCCTGCAGTGCGTCATTCTCGCCGGATTCCCGCGGATTGGAGACAGACCTTATGCTGGGCATGGGTACAAGCCGCTTCCCGGTAAAGACCAAATTCGCAGAGATCTTTACCACAGACCATTTTGGGGCCTCCAGCCCATAGCCCTCAAAATCACCTCCTGAATCTTCATGGCCCGCCCCACCATCCCCCCCTCACACCAAAAAAGCGGACACATCACTTGCTATACCAACAGAGGCCTTTCCCCGGATTGACCCAATAAAGCCTTTGGTTTATGCTTCTGACATTTGGGCCCGGATTCAGCCGGATGGGTCTTACAAAGTGGGATATCCAAAATAGAGGCTTATTGCTGCTTTGGGAATCCTGCGAAGCTGAAAAAGCAGTTCTGCTTCCCAAACCTGGCAAGAACCGGGTTAGAGGGGCCTTTGTAGGTAAACATCCGGGGAGTCGGGCCTCAGTCTTTTCCTGTGTTAAGGGCTTGGGGGAATAGGGGCAGGTCAAAGCCATGGGAATCCTTTTTCTTGATGGGCGCATCTTGGTAGGCGATGGAAGGGTTTTGGAGCGGGCCTCTGTGATGGTGGAGGGGGAGAGGATAGCCGGGGTGTGGGAAGGAAGAAGTTCTTTTCCCAAAGGCGCCCATCGGGTGGATATATCAGGCTGCACTCTCCTGCCTGGTCTCATAGATGCCCATGTGCACTTTTGTTTGGATGGAAGCCCCGACCCCATGGGAGTTCTGGAGCGGACCCCGGATGCCCTTTTGGCCCTGCGAATGGCCAAGCATGCCCGTAAGACACTCCTTTCCGGGGTCACCAGTGTCAGGGATATGGGCGGGAAGAACGGTGTGGACCTTGTGGTAAGAGATGCCATAAGGGCAGGTATCATCCCTGGGCCCAGAATGATGGCTAGCGGGAAGCCCATAGTAATGACAGGCGGCCACGGGTGGCAGATGGCCAGGGAGGCTGACGGGCCCCATGAGGTGAGGAAAGCGGCCAGAGAGCAGATCAAGGCCGGGGCCGACCTGGTGAAACTAATGGCCACAGGCGGGGTGATGACCCCTGGAGTGGAGCCTGGAAGCGCCCAGCTCACAGAGGAGGAACTCAGGGCAGCGGTGGAGGAGGCCCACAAGGCCGGCCGGCGCACGGCCACCCATGCTCAGGGTGCCGAGGGGATCATGAACGCTCTTCGGGCAGGTATCGACAGTATCGAGCATGGGATTTTCCTCACGGAGGAGGCCGTGGCCCTCATGTTGGAGAGGAAGGTGCCACTGATTCCCACCATCTCGGCCCTCAACTGTATAGAGCAGAACGGGGTTGAGGCAGGGATCCCTGCTTATGCAGTGGAGAAGACCAAGAGGGTTAAGTCCGACTTTCTCCAGAGCCTGAAGATGGCCAGGGAGGCTGGGGTGCGGGTGGCCATGGGGACCGATGCAGGGACCCCGTTCAACCTGCATGGGGAGAACTCCAGGGAGTTGGAGCTCATGGTGGAGTTGGGCGGCTTCTCCCCAGGGCAGGCCATTGAGGCGGCAACCCAGGTGGGGGCACAGGTGCTTGGGTTGGAGAAAGATCTTGGAACCATAGAGGAAGGGAAGCTTGCGGATCTGGTCGTGGTGAGAGGGAATCCTTTGGAGGAATTGGGTCTCTTGAGGAACAGGCAGAAGATCCTGTGGATCCTCAAGGGAGGCAAGCCTGTAAAGGCCGAAGGAAAAATTCAAATTGACCAGGAAGGAGGTGCTGCATGAAGAGAAAAAGGTTTGTGATGGGTTTTGGGGCGGTTCTCCTGGGCGCGGCCCTGATTCTGGCCATGGGGGCCCCCAAGGCGGCTGCGCAGGGAGAGGTCAAGGAACTGGTCATAGGCATAGGGGTGGATGCAGACACCCTCAACCCGCAGGAGCAGACCACTTCCCTCATCATGAACATGGCCGAGCTGATCCATGACACCCTTTTCTTCCAGACCCCGGAGGCCAAGCTGGAGCCCAGGCTGGCCACCGAGTTCAAGGCCTCAGAGGATGGGCTCACCTACACCATAAAGCTCAGAGCCGGGGTCAAGTTTTCGGACGGCACCCCCCTTACGGCCCAGATCATGAAGGAGACCATAGATCGCACCCTGGATCCCAACAAGAGGGTGCCTCTTCGCTACTATGTGTCCATGATCGAAAGTGCCAGCGTCATAGATGATCTGACTTTCCAGGTAAAACTCAAGTATGCCTTCGCCCCCTTTCCATACAATCTGGCTCAGGTGATCCTGGCTCCCACATCTCCGCAAGCCCTGAAACAGCACGGTGAGGACGTAAGGCAAAAGCCCGTGGGAGCAGGTCCCTACGTGCTCAAGGAGTGGGTCAAGGGGGACCGCATAGTGATGGTCAGAAACGAGAACTACTGGGGCAAGAAGCCCACGGTGGCCCAGCTCACCTGGAAGATAGTGCCTGAGACTGCCACCCGGGAGGCTATGCTCAGGGCCGGCCAGCTTCACATCTGTTACAAGCCCTCACCGGCCAACGTGGCGGCTCTCAAGAGCGACCCGGCCATCAAGGTGGAGATGCCCCTAGACACCAGGACCATCTTCATGGGGCTCAACTGTCAGAAGGGGGTGACCACCAACAAGCTGGTGCGTCAGGCCTTCAATTACGCCGTTGACAAGAAGGCCATAGTGAGCAAGATCCTCTTTGACACGGCCGTGCCCATGGAAGGGCCCGTATCCCCCATAATGTGGGGCTACCACAAGATGGCCAAGCAGTACGACTACAACCCCGAGAAGGCCAAAGAGCTTCTCAAACAGGCCAATTTCGACTTCAATCAGACAGTGCAGATGAGAACCCCTCAGGGCAGATACCTCTTTGACAAGCAGATAGCAGAGTACGTGCAGGCCTCTCTCCAGGCCATTGGGGTGAAGGTGGAGCTTCGCACATACGACTGGCCCACCTACGTGGCAGGACTCCAGAAGCCCATAAACGAGACGGAGCTGGAAGTATTCTTGCTGGGCTGGGGGCCGTTTGTGATGGATGCTGACTACGGCCTTTACGGCCAGTTCCACACCAGCGTGAACCCTCCCAAGGGCTTGGGTTCGGCCTTTTATTCAAACCCTGAATTCGACAAACTAATGGACCAAAGCAGGCAGGAACTGAATCCTGAAAAAAGAAAGGAGCTCCTCAAGAAGGCCGCGGAGATGGTCTGGGATGACTGCCCCTGGATCTGGCTTCACACGGAGAAATTCCTCATAGCTTACAACAGTAAGATCAAGGGCCTCATCGTGACCCCTTATGAGACCTTCTATCCCACTTATGTGACCATGCAATGAGAAACAAAGGGGACCGGTGTTTGAAGCCGGTCCCCACAAGGTTGATTCTGCATTCTGATGAAAGAGGAAACGGACCAGGCGGGATGGAACCAGGAGGAAGGAACATGAATAGCTGGAGCAGGAGGCTGATACTTGGAGCAACATTGAGTTTGGCCCTGATGATACCTTGGGGGGCGGCCAAGGCCCAGATAAAGAACCTCAATATCGGCATAGGCATAGACGCCGACACCCTCAACCCCCAGGAGCAGACAACGACTCTTATTCAGAATATCTGCGATTTGATCTTTGACACTTTTTTCTTTGTAAAGCCGGACGGGAAACTGGAGCCCAGGCTGGCCACTGAGTACAAGCCTTCCCCAGACGGGCTCACCTGGACCCTGAAGCTTAGGCAGGGGGTCAAGTTCTCGGATGGCACCCCCCTGGATGCCAAAGCAGTGAAGCTGAGCTTCGATCGGGCCCTGGATCCAAAGCTGAAGGTGCCTCTTCGCTTCGCCATAACCATGGTGCAGGAGTGTGTGGTGCTGGACGACCACACCGTGCAGCTCAAGCTCAAGTATCCCTTCGCGCCTCTGGACCAGACCCTGGCCATGACCCTTGTGGCCCCCATCTCACCCGCAGCCATAGATAAATACGGGGAGGACGTGAGGCAGCATCCTGTGGGGGCAGGCCCCTACGTGCTCAAGGAATGGGTGAAGGGGGACAGGATTGTGCTCGTGCGCAACGAGTCTTACTGGGGACCCAAGCCCACCGTGGAGCAGCTCACCTTCAAAGTAGTGCCAGAGGTGGCCACCAGGGAGGCAATGCTGAGGGCGGGCCAGCTGGATATCTGCTACAAGCCCTCCCCCGCCAACGTGGCAGCCCTCAAAACAGATCCGGCCATCAAGGTGGAGATGCCCCTGAGCACCAGGACCATCTTCATGGCCCTCAGGGGGGACCGCCCGCTCATGAAGAACAAGCTCGTGCGCCAGGCTCTCAACTACGCGGTGGACAAGAAGGCCATTGTCAAGAAGATCCTCTTCGACACGGCCGAACCCATGGATGGCACAGTGTCCCCCATCCTGTTCGGGTATGCCAAGATGGAGCCTCAGTACGACTACAACCCCGAGAAGGCCAAGGAGCTCTTGAAGAAGGCCAACTGGGACTTCAACCAGGTGGTGAAGATAGGAAGCCCCCAGGGCAGGTACCTTTTCGACACACAGGTCTCGGAGGCCATCCAGGCACAGCTCCAGGCCGTGGGAATCAAGACCGAGCTCAGGGTCATGGACTGGCCAACTTACATGTCCACGGTGTACAAGCCCCTGGAACAGTCCGAGTTCGACATGGTGCTTCTGGGCTGGGGTCCCCTGATCATGGACGCGGATATGGCCCTGTACGGGCAGTTCACAACGGCCGTGTACCCACCCAAGGGCTTGGGCTCGGCCTTTTACTCCAACCCCCAGTATGACGAGATCATGGAGAAGAGCCGTCTGGAACAGGACCCTGCCAAGAGAAAGGAGCTTCTGATCCAGGCATCCAAGATCATATGGGATGATTGCCCCTGGCTCTGGCTGCACATAGAGAAGTTTGTAATAGCTTATTCCAGCAAGATCGAAGGGATGGTGGTGACCCCCACCGAGAAGTTCTATCCCCTGTACGTGAGCCTGAAAAAGTAGAGGAAAGAAGGGGAAAGGATAGATGGGGAGAGGGAGACGCGGGGACGGGGGGGGATGAAGAATGAAGAATTAAGAGTGAAGAGTGAAGAATGAAGAA
>CAYPWF010000011.1:0-69738 GCA_964414345.1 uncultured Desulfarculaceae bacterium | reverse complement strand
CCCAATGGGAGGTGTGCGATGGCAAGGAACCGTAGGGAGTTCATCAAAACAGCCGGTGCAGGGGTAATAGGCGCCGGGGCAGCTATGGCATGGGGCGGGCCCACGGCCATGGGCGCAGCGCCCGAGGGGGTGCCCAAGGAACCCGTGAAGATAGGGGTCATGGCAGCCCAGTCCGGGGTCATGGCCGTGCCAGGTGTGGCTGCCCTTACGGCCTGCCGCATCTGGGCGGAACAGGTCAACAAATCAGGGGGCATATTGGGGCGCAGTGTGGAGCTCAAGGTGGAGGAGGAGACAGGCGCAAAAGAAACCGTGGAGAAGTTCAAGAAACTTACCCTCCAGGAGAAGGTGGAGGTGGTGGTGGGGCTCATGTCTACGGGAAACGGTCAGGCCGTGGGCCAGGAGGCCGAGGCCCTCAAGCAACTCTGGCTCAGCTGGGATGCCACCACCCAGAAGGGGGTCTTGGAAGGCCAGCCTGTTGCCAATTACAGTTTCCGGAGCGTGGACAACGAGCTGGAGGCAATAGCCGGGGCCATCCTAACAGCCAAAGTTTTCCCGAACCTGAAGAAGGTGGCCGGGATCAACAACGACTACTCCTACGGAAGGGACTGCTGGGAATCCTACTGCCGGGTCCTCAAGATGTACAACCCCAACGTAAGCTTCGAGGATTCCATCTTCCTCAAGCTGGGGGAGACAGAGTTCTCGGCCGCCATAGACGCTCTGGCTGCCAAGAAGCCGGACCTGATAATGAGCAGCTTCTGGTCAGGCGACACAACCATTTTCCTGAAGCAGGCTGCTGCCAAGAAACTCTTCCAGAACATAAAGGGTTGCTTTACCACCGGCGGGGGTGTGCACGACACCCTCAAAAAGGAGTTCACCCCAGAGGGCCTTATTCTGGGTTACAACAGCATGTATTTCCGATGGACAGACAACTGGCCCATGCTCAACGATTTCGTCAAGGTCTATTTCGAGAAGACCAAGACCTACCCTGTCTATGAGTGCGACCACGCCTGGTTCACTCTTCAGGCCTACAAGGCAGCTGTTGAGAAATGCTATACCCTGACCAAAAAGTGGCCCACAAAGGAGCAGCTCATAGAAGCCCTAAGAGGCATCCAGGTGCCTTCCCTTTCAGGCTACAGGGGATACAGAAAGGACAACAAGCAGGAGTGCTGCTTCTTCATGGGTGTCACAACCCATAAGAACCCTTATGATTTTGTCACAATTGACCCGGTGCACATCTTTCCCTCGGCCAGCATCCAGAAGCCCGAAGGCTACACCTTTGACCAGTGGATGCAGGAGTGGGAGAAACAGGTCAGAGAGGCGAAGAAGGCCTGAGCCCCATACCCTGGATTGTTTGCCGCCGGTGGATGATCCAGGACAGTGCGCTCGAGAATGTGAAAAAGGGCCATAAGTGACATGACTGCCGATGGAAGCGTGGGGTGGGGGCTTTGGCACATGAGGAGCCCCCAAGTGGTCCCCGGCCGATGCCAGGCACCCCCGGGGTTGGGGATCTTACCTCCCAATCCTGTGGGCATGAATACTCCGAGTTAAGGTGTCTCCAGAATGGCAACCCTGCTGAACATCCTCTCCAGCGGCGTGTTTCACGCCTCCATCCTCTTTCTGGTGGCAGCAGGCCTGCAGCTGGTCTTCGGGGTTCAGAAGGTCTTCAACCTGGCCTGCGGGAGCTTCTACGCCCTCGGGGCCTATTTGGGCATTACCTTTGTGGACGCCTTCACAGGGGCTGGCGGGCCGCCCCTGCTGTCCCTCATCCCGCTCTTGGCGGCCGGAGTTTTGCTGGGGGCCATGGGGCCCATGGTGGAGAGGGGGCTTCTCAGGTTTGTGTACCAAAGAGACGAGAGCTTCCAGCTGCTACTCACCTTTTCCGTAGTGCTCATGTTCGAGGATGTGATGAGGTTTTTTTGGGGCACGTACCCCAGATCCCCCAAGGGGGTTTACCTGGCCTTCGGGAGCCTCAATATTGGAGGGGCCACCATCCCGGTCTATAACCTCCTGGTGATGGTGGCCTCGCTGATCATAGCGGTTCTCATGGGCTACGTGCTGGGGAGAACCAGGTTCGGCAGGATCATCCGGGCCACAGCCTCCCACAGTGAGATGGCCCAGGCCCTGGGGATCAGGACCTCGGTGGTGTACATGAAGGTCTTCACCCTGGGGACGGTCCTGGGCACAGTGGGAGGGGCGCTGGTGATCCCCACCACTGCGGCGGTCTCAGAGATGGCGGTTCATCTCATCGTGCTGGCCTTTGCGGTGGTGGTAATAGGAGGGCTTGGGAGCATGAAGGGGGCCTTTGTGGGGGCCCTCCTGGTGGGCCTGCTCAAATCCGTCTCCATAGCTGTGTACCCGGAGCTGGAGATGATGCTCATATATCTGATAGTCATCGGTGTATTGGTAATGAAGCCTCAAGGTCTCTTCGGGGGTACATCGTGAAAGGGGCGGCTCTGGAGCAAGGCGGCTTTCAGTGGAAACTGGGCCGTCCCTCAGGCAGGAGCAGCCCTGGAGTGCTGCTGGGAATAGGATTTCTCTTGGCTGCCGTTGTGTGGCCCTTTGTGGGAAAGGAATATCAGGTTTATTTGAGCCTCTCCTTTTTTTCCTATTCCATTGCACTTCTGGGGCTGAATTTGCTTTTCAACTACACAGGGCTTATATCCTTCGGCCATGCTCTGTTTTTGGGAATAGGGGGATACACCGCGGCCTTCATGACCCACAAGTACTCCATATTGAGCATGGAGTTGATAATAGTTGTGGCGGTTGTACTAAGCGGTCTTGTGGCTTTCCTCACAGGCCTGATCTGCGTGAGGTACATAAAGATTTATTTTGCCATGCTCACACTGGCCTTTGGCATGCTCTTCCACTCCTTTCTCATGAAGACCTACAGCCTGACCGGGGGGGACGAGGGGATGCATGTTACGCAGCCCAAACTTCTGGGCATGGACCTGAGCCAGATGGACAAGATGAGTTTCTTCTCAGGTCCCTACTATTTCTACAGTCTTGTTTTTTTTCTGGCTGCCGCTTTCCTTATGTGGAGAATAGTGCATTCCCACTTCGGGCTTTCCCTTCAGGCCATAAGGGACAACCCTGACAAGGCTGAATATCTTGGTGTTTCCATCCGGCGCTACAGGCTTTACGCTTTCGTGATGTCGGGCTGCTTTACAGGCCTTGGGGGGGCACTCATGGCGCCTGTTACGGGCCATATGGATCCTGCAATGGTTTTTTGGACACACTCTGGAGACATGGTCTTTATGACCCTTTTGGGAGGCTTCAGCAACTTCTTCGGCCCCATGCTGGGCTCCTTGGTCTTCATATTTTTGAGGGATGCGGTGAGCTCTTTCACCGAATACTGGCGCTTCATCTTCGGGGCGCTTCTGGCCGCGCTGGTGATACTGGCCCCAGGGGGGCTGATGGGGCTTTTGGGCAAGGTTTGGTCCTCGGTGGCAGGGCCTGGGTCAAAGGAGCAAGCAGCATGATCCTGGAGGCCCGGGGCATCAAGAGGTTCTACGGCGGCTTTTGCGCCCTGGACGGTGTGAGCCTCTCCATCAGGGAGGGGGAGTTCGTCTCTGTCATAGGACCCAACGGGGCTGGCAAGACAACTCTCATAAACGTGCTGACAGGTTTTCTCAAGCCCGATGAAGGGAGCGTGCTCTTCCAGGGGCGGGACATAGCCGGCAAATCCCCAGAAGAGCTGACCCGTCTAGGGATTGCCAGGAGCTTTCAGCTGGTGCATGTATTCCCTGGGCTAACCGTGCTGGAAACCCTCCAGGTGGCGGTCATCTCCAGGCTGGGGAGGGGAACCAAGTGGCTTGCCAGGCTGGCCTCGGATAGGGTAGTGATGGAAGAGGCCTTGGAAGTGGCCGAGCTGTTCGGGCTGACTTCTGTTCTGAACCAAAGCTCCTCCGGGCTGCCTCAGGGGGCCAAGAAGCTTCTGGATGTGGCCTCGGCCTTCGCCCTCAGACCGCGCATCATACTGCTGGATGAGCCCACAAGCGGGGTGAGCACATCGGACAAGAACCGCATAATGCGCACCATGGTGGATGCGGCTAAGAAGATGGGCATACGAACCATCCTGCAGGTGGAGCACGACATGGACATAGTGTTCTCCTACTCTGACCGGATCGTGGCAGTTCACCAGGGCAGGATACTAGCCGACGGAAGTCCCGAGGAGCTCCAGCAAAACGAGGATGTGATATGCACGGTGGTGGGCAAGAAGGAGTGTTTCCAGACCTTCCAGGCCATCCTGGATGCCAGGAGGGGGCGGGAGCAGTGAGCCATGCTGCTTAGGGTGGAAGAGATAGAGGTCTTCATCCAGTCCAGCCGGATCTTGCGGGGCGTGAGCCTCGGTGTGGACCAGGGCGAGGTGGTCTGCCTCATAGGCAGAAACGGGGCTGGCAAGACCACCACCCTCAGGGCCATCATGGGATACCTCCGGCCCACTCGAGGGGGAATCCGGTTCAAGGAGGTGGACCTGACCAGCAAGGATCCCTACCAGATCGGGCGCATCGGCATAGGGTACGCCCCCGAGGACAGCGCCATATTCCCTGACCTCACCACCCACGAGAACATAGAGATCTCCACCTGGACCAGGACAACAAATCGCTCGGCACAGGAGAGAATGGAGCTGGCTTACCAGGTCTTCCCGGTTCTGAGGAAATACCGGGACCGGAAGGGCACTCACATGAGCGGTGGAGAGCGAAAGATGCTCTCCATTGCCAGGGCCCTGGCTCTGGACGCGGAGCTATTCCTTCTGGATGAGCCCTTCGAGGGACTGGCCCCGGCCTTCGTGATCCAGGTGGCGGGCAGTATCCAGGAGATCGCCGCGATGGGCAGCTCCATACTCATAGTCGAGTCCAATATCTACCATGTTCCGGATTTTGCCCAACGTCTCTACGTCTTGGAGAGGGGAGAGGTGATCTTCTCGGGATTGCCCCATGAGGTAGCGGCCCATGAGGAGGTATTGAGGATCATCGCCGGGGCAGCCTGATATCGCTTGAGGCTCCCTGGGAACTTTTGCGGCGTAGAAAGAGGAGGATAAAGAGCCATGGCGAGAGAGCCTAAGCCAGATTTCGAAAGATACATGACCGCCCTTCACTGCCAGGAGCCTGACAGGGTTCCCCTGGGGGACTGGCATGTGGACCAGAGGCCCAAAGAGGCCTTTATGAGCCGCAAGCTTGTGACGCTAAAGGACCACGTGGAGTTCTGGTACCAGGCTGGATTCGACTACGTGGCCACCTCCTCTGGGATCCTGGAGCCGGTTCGCGCCCCCGAGGGCCTGGCGGTCAAGGGCGAGGGGGTCCACACCGAGTACGGCGACAAGGTCTCCCGGGAATGGGCCCACGAGCACGAGGGGGTGATAACAAACTGGGAGCAGTTTGAGAAATACCCTTGGCCCTCTGTGGATGAGTTTGACCTTTCCAAGTGGGACGCCCTGGATCAGATCCTGCCATCGGGCATGAAGGCCATTCTTCTTCTGGGCAAGATCTACACGCCTGTTTGGATGTACATGGGGGCGGAGGTATTCTTCCAGGCCCTGGAGTCCAACGAGGAGCTCGTGGCGGCCATGTTCCAGAAGATAGGGCAGATCCAATACGAGACCTTCCTGAGGGTGGTGGAACATCCCTGCGTTGGGGCGGTCCTGCACCCGGACGACATAGCCCACAACACCGGGCTGCTGGTCCACCCACGGCACCTCAGGAAGTATCTCTTCCCCTGGTACAAGAAGATGAGTGAGGTTTGCAAGGACAAGGGCCTGGGGCATGTGTTCCACAGCGACGGGGACTGCACAGAAGCCATGGAGGACCTCATAGATTGCGGCTTCGACGGGTTCCATCCGGTTCAGCCCAATGCCATGGACATAGTGGAGGTGAAGAGGCGCTGGGGGAAGAAGCTGTGTCTGCTGGGGAACATAAACCTGGATTCCACCCTCACCCTTGGAACCCCCGAGGATGTGCGTGCAGAGGTTTACGAGAGGATAAGGACCATAGCTCCCGGGGGGGGATACATGGTCTCATCCTCCAACTCCATAACCGATTACGTGCCCCTGGCCAACATGAAGGCCATGATAGAGGCCACCTTCGAGTTCGGGAAGTACCCCATCCAGCTGGAGGAGGGGAAGATAAAGGGAAAGATTTGGACCTTCAAGGGCAAACCCACTGGAGCCCCAAGCTTGGAGAAGCCTTCGCAGCTGGATGCCGAGGCCTATGCTGCGGCCTTACTCAGCGCCAAGCCGGATCGGGTCATAGAGCTTTTCCAGAAGGACCTGGAGAAGGGAATGAGCGCCCCGGATGTGCTCTCAGCAGGGCTTATCCCGGCCATGGGTTTGGTAGGCCAGAAGTTCCAAAGCGGCCAGATCTACATTCCCGAGATGATGATTGCGGCCCGCACCATGGCGGCCACCATAGCTCATTTCAAGGAAAAGCTGGTTGCCTCGGAGGGAAAGGCCAGGGGAAAGGTGGTCATAGGCACGGTCAAGGGAGACCTCCACGACATAGGAAAGAACCTTGTGTCCATGATGCTGAAGGGGCAGGGATTCGAGGTGGAGGACCTGGGGGTCTCGGTGGATCCCCGGAAATTCGTGGAGGCTGTAAAGAGAGAGCAACCCCAAATAGTGGCCATGAGCGCACTGCTGACCACCACCATGGTGGAGATGAGAAACGTGATTCAGGCCCTTGAGGGCGCAGGATTGAGAGCAAAGGTGAAGGTCATAGTGGGTGGAGCCCCGGTCACCCAGAACTTCGCAGACCAGATAGGGGCCGATGGGTACGCCTACGACGCCCCTGGGGCAGCCCAGAAATGTAAGGAATTGGTGGCATAGCCAGGCTGGTCCACGGGGTAGATTGGACCGGGAACTGGGCGGTGGGATGTTTACTGGAGATGGGGGGGGAAATTCATTCGATGATAAAGGTCGGGCCATCGGATCACCCGGCAACATGGAGGATGTGAGATGATTCGTTGTGAGCCTCACAGCGCTCGAGTGGACAGGGGTGCCGCCCTGCTCCAGAAACCTAAAAGCAGGAAGGAGGGTGCCATGGGTAGAAAAGCTCTTTGGGCAGTAGTGGGTTTGGCCGTGGGGGTCTTGGCCATCGGCTCACCGGTCATGGCCGCGGAGCCGGCCAAGAAGAAGGAGCAGCCAAAGGCAGAGGCAAAGGGGGAGGTCTTCAAGTGGAAAGCCCAGACCCTCTGGGCGGCCCAGGAGACCCCACACAAGACCTTCGAAGAATTCTGCGCCAAGGTGAAACGCATGACCAACGGCCGGCTGGAGATCCAGGCCTTCCCGGCAGGGGCTGTGGTCCCCACCAACGAAACCCTGGACGCCTTGAAGAACAACGTGCTTCAGGCCATCCACGTCTGGCCCGGTTACGCGGCCGGGAAGAACCCGGCCTTCGCAGCCCTCACAGATCTCATCTTCGCATACGAGCATCCCTGGGAGCTGGATGCCTTTATGCACTACAGAGGTGGCCTTGACATGCTCAGGGAGCTCTACAAGCCTTTCGGGGCATATACCGTGGGGGTCATGTTCTGGGGGGTGGAGTCCTGGCCCTCCAAAAAGCCCATCACCAAGTTGGAGGACTTCAAGGGAGTTAAGATAAGGGAGCCCCAGGGAATGGAGGCGGAGTTCATGGCCAAGGCAGGGGCCTCGGTGGTGGTGCTGCCCGGCACAGAGGTCTTCTCGGCCCTGGACAAGGGCGTGATAGACGCCACCAACTGGGGCACGGCCTCCATCAACGAGAAGATGGGCTTCCATCAGATAGCTCCATATTTCACCTACCCGGGATTTCATTCCATGCCCGTGGGGGACTTCACGGTGAACCAGAAGGAGTGGGACCGCCTGCCCGATGACATCAAGGCCATTGTCACAACCGCCACCAGGGAGTGGTGCTGGGACACGGTGGAAAAGGTGGCCTTGGAGGACCTGAAGGTGGTGGGAGAGGCCAAGGCCAAGGGCAGGACTCCTGTTTCCTGGTCAGCCGAGGAGAAGTCCAAGGCAAGGAAGGTGGCCAGGGAGATATGGGCCGATTGGAAGAAGAAGAATGAGCAGACCCGAAAGGTCATAGAGGCCCAGGAGGCGTGGCTCAAGGAGCTGGGCAGGATCGACTGAGGGGGACTTGACCGGGGGAAGAGAAGGCTGCTTCCCCCGGGCCTGTGGATGAATCGGCGCGGTATCTTGATACCCATGTGGCAAAGCCAGGGGTGATGCCAAGGCTTGAGTCGGCTCTGGCTGGAGTTCGTAAGAGGTCATCATGGGCAGAATCCTCTTGGTGCTGGATGGAATCAGCCGCTGGACGGGCAAGTGCGCCAGCGTGTTTTCCCTTTTCACCGCCTTGGTGATCACCTATGAGATCTTCGTGAGGCAGGTCCTGGTGAGGCCCACGGTCTGGGCTGCTGAGGCGACTGTGTTTGCCTGCGGGATTCTCTACCTTCTGGGGGGGCCCTGGACCCTGCTGGAGGACAAGCATGTCAGGGTGGATGCCCTGTACGGGCGTCTTTCCCCCACAGCAAGGGCGCTGGTGGACTGTTTCACCTATTTCCCCTTCTGTCTGTACCTCTTGGTCATGATATGGGCCACAGGTCACTACGCCTTCGAGTCCCTGGAACTGGGTGAAAGCACCATGTCCCCCTGGAATCCGCCTATCTGGCCAATGAAGTTGATAATGCTCGCAGCTTTGGCCCTCGTCTTTCTCCAGGGGACGGCCAAGTTCTTGCGCGACCTGGCGCTTTTAGCGACCGGGAGGCGGCCATGAGCATCGAGTGGATAAGCGTGCTCATAGTCCTCTTTATGCTGGGCCTGATGGTTCTAGGGCTTCCCCTGGCCTGGTCCATAGGGGCGGTGGCCGTGGGACTGGTGCTCCTGATGTTCGACCCCCAGGTCATGGTGATGCTGGTCTCAAGGGTTTTCGACATGAGCCTGAACTACACCCTCATGTCAGTGCCCCTGTTCGTGCTCATGGCAGGGATCCTGCAGCGCTCCGGGGTTGCGGATCAGCTTTTCAGGGCCGTGAACGTCTGGGCCGGGGGATTGAGGGGAGGTCTCGCGATCGGCACCATAATAGCCAATGCCATAATGGCCTCCATGGTGGGGATCATAGGTGCCGAGATAGTCACCTTCGGTCTCATAGCGCTTCCGGAGATGCTCAGGCGCAAGTACCACTACAAACTGGCCCTTGGCAGCATAGCGGCGGGGGGGGGCCTAGCTACCCTCATTCCCCCTAGCGTAGTGTTCATAGTGTACGGAATGACCGCGGGTTGCTCTGTGGGCGAGCTCTTCCTGGCAGGGGTGCTCCCCGGGCTCCTGTTGGGTGGTCTCTTCATCCTCTATGTTCTTTGGTATGGATGGAGGCACCCTGAGGCCGCGCCAGTGGCCCCCCTGGAGGAGAGGCGGATGCCCCTGGGCCAGAAGCTGAAAGCCCAGAAAGAGCTGGCTTTGCCTCTTCTTCTGGCAGGGGCGGTTCTGGGCTCCATATATGCTGGGGTGGCCACCCCTTCCGAGGCGGCCGGGGTGGGAGTCTTGGGCTCCATCCTGGTGGCACTCATCAACAGGAAGTTCAGGTGGGGAATGCTCAGGGATTCCCTGTACGAGACCCTCAAGATCAGCTCCATGCTGGCCTGGCTCTTTTTCGGGGCCCAGACGATAATAGGCGCCTATACCTTGGCCGGCGGGACCAGGTTCGTGACCCAGGCCCTCAAGGCCATGGAGCTTGGCCCCTGGGGAACCATGATCTTTATGAACCTGATCTGGATCTTCCTGGGCTGTTTCCTGGACTGGATAGGTATCCTCTTTTTGACAGTGCCCATATTCCTTCCCATCATCCTGGAGTTCGGCTTTGACCCTGTATGGTTCGGGGTGGTGTACTGCATGAACATGCACATATCCTATCTCACTCCCCCTTTTGCACCCTCGGCCTTCTACATGAAGAGCATCACCCCTGATGAGATAAGTATGGGGCAGATCTACACGGCAACTCTCCCCTACCTGTGGCTTACCTTCCTCGCCACGGCCGTGGTCACGGCCTGGCCTGGGCTCTCCCTTTGGCTCCCGGAACTGCTGCTCAGGAGGTAGGCAGGTGAGGGTCACCAGGATCCGCAGAACTAGCGCCACCGAGGAGGTGTTCAAAGTCCTCCATGGCCTGATCCTTTCCGGGGAACTAAAGCCTGGGGATAGACTCCCCTCTCAAAGAGAGCTGGCAGAGCGGCTGGACGTGAGCAGGAGCACTCTTCGGGAGGCCATTCACAAGCTCATGGCCCTGGGTTTCGTGGCACCAAAGCAGGGTGTCGGCACCATGGTGCAAAATGGGGATCCCCTCAGATACATGAGCTCATTGGAGGAGCATTTCCTCCTGGATGGAGTCTCGGCAGGGGAGTTCCTGGAGGCCAGAGTGGTGATAGAGACTGCCGTTGCCAAACTGGCAGTGCAACGCGCTACAGCGCAACACAGGGCCCTTCTTCAGGATATTCTCAGGCGCCAGGAAAAGGCCGCGCAGAACCGGGCTCTGGATGAGTTCAGCCGCCTGGACACGGAGTTCCACCTCACCCTGGCCAGGGCAAGCGGCAACCGCGTGCTTTTGAGGCTCGAGGAGACCATCCTTGATCTGCTGAGGCAGTTCATAAGGAAAGTGTCGGATCTGCCTGGGGCGGTCGAGGACGCACTCCAGTTCCACAGGAAGATCACCCAGACCCTCCACAGCCGGGATCTGGATGAGGCCGGGCGGCTCATGGCTTACCATCTGGCGGACGTGGCAAAGAGGATAAAGGACCACCTGGGGGTGAACGTGGAACTGGAAAGCGTTTTCCAAGGCATCAGAGGGGAGAAAGATGGCAGGAAAAAGGGAGGCGCGAAATGAGCATGAAAGGCACCTCGTACAACCTGGTCATGTCGGCCCTGCTGGGCGGGAGGAAGGGGCAGAGGCCTCCTGTGGGGAACCCAACTTCCATAGTGTGCCACGGCCTGATGGATGCCTGCGGGGTTTCATTTCCAGAGGCTCACCTGGATCCCCAGGCCATGGCCGAGTTGGCCCTGGCCGGGCACGAGGTGGCGGGCTTTGATACGGTCATGCCCGAGTATAGCGTGCACCAGGAATCAGCCGCCCTGGGCTGTGTCGTGGACTGGGGCGGGAGGGACAGGATGCCTGATGCCAAGAACTTCCCCCACGCAGACTTCTCCGACATCCCGGTGCCGCAGAACCTCCTGGAGATGCCCTCCATGAGGGTGGTCCTGGAGGCCCTGTCAATACTTCGCAAACACGTGGGAGGCCAAGTGGCCATCTGGGGGAAGGTGATGGGCCCATGGACCCTCTCCTACCACATGGCAGGCACCCAAAACTTCCTGCTGCAGGTGGGCATGGGGGAGAAGGAGAAGGTGAACCGGATGCTCAGGCAGCTCATGCCGGTGACCATTTCCTTTGCCAATGCCCAGCTCAGAGCAGGGGCTGATGCGGTGGTGCTGGCGGATCACGCCACAGGGAACCTTGTGGGGCCTTACACATACGAGGAGTATCTGCTCCCCATCCATCAGGAGATCACAGCCCAAATAGGAGGGCCGGTTATCCTCCACGTGTGCGGTAACTGCATGGACAGGTTGGAGCTTTTCGCCCGCTCCGGGGTGGACGCTTATCACTTTGAGTGGCAAGTGGACGCCAAGGAAGCTGTGCGGAAAATAGGGGGGGGCATATCCCTGGTAGGCAATGTGAACAACCCCAGGGCTCTTCTTCAGGGCACCCCTGAAGACGTTTACGAGCAGGCCCGCTATGCCATAGAGGCGGGTGTGCATATCATTGGGCCGGAGTGCGCCATCCCTTTGGCCACGCCTCTTGAGAATCTGAAGGCCATCGTGGAGGCTGCCAGGGAAGGTTACTGAGGGGGCTTGCTACGGGAGCTCTAAGACGCGAGCCAGCGGGAGGCATCTCATGTCAGATCACGTGGGGATAATAAGGCAGGCGGTGATAGAGGGGAAGCATCGAGAAGTGGAGGAGCTCGTTCAAAGGGCCATTGAGGAGGGGGTGGATCTTCACAGGCTCATCCAGGAGGGCATGATCGAGGCCATGGATGTGGTGGGCAAGAGGTTCGCCGAGGGGCTCATATTTGTCCCCGAGATGTTAGTTTCGGCAGTGACCATGAAAAAGGGCCTGGAGCTTATAAAGCCTCTTCTCAAGGGGGACGGGAAGTCCAGCGGCCGGGTGGTGATGGCTACTGTCAAAGGGGATCTCCACGATATCGGAAAGAACTTGGTGATCATGATGCTGGAGGGGGCAGGCTTCCAGGTGACCGACCTGGGAGTTGACATAGATGTGGATACCCTAATCCAAAAGGTGGAGGAGCTTCGCCCGCAAGTGCTGGGCCTCTCGGCCCTTCTTACCACCACCATGCCCGAGATGGCCAGGGTGATCAAGGCCCTGGAGGCAGGAGGGCTAAGGGAAAAGGTGAAGGTCATGGTGGGCGGAGCGCCTGTGGACCAGAAGTTCGCAGATCAGATAGGGGCTGACGGCTACGGCAAAGACGCGGCCCAGGCCGTGGAGCTGACCCGGAAGCTGGCTGGGGACTCCTGATTTTCCAGTGGTTGGCAATCCAGGCTGGAGATGGGGGGAGATTTCATGACCCACAAGGAACGCATTTTGATGGCCGCGCGGGGGGAAATGGTGGATGTGCTTCCCTATGTGCCGCGCTTCGATCTGTGGTACAACGCCAACAGGTATAGGGGTACGCTGCCTGCCCGGTACAGCGATAAGAGTCCAGAGCAGATCGCAAGGGCAGAGGGCTGGGCGCTCCACAAGGTGGTGCCTGAGCTTCTGGATGTGCAGCGCCAGGAGGATAACCTCTACCGGGCCATAGGCCTTTATGGCCTCAGGGAATGCGGGTACAGCATCAAATTCTCCTCCAATGTGGAGATCCGTTCTACAAGGACGGGGGACTCCCTCCAGGTGGAGTATCACACCCCCAAGGGGGTCATCACCACCAAGGAGGTGATAACCGAGGAGATGAGGGGGGCTGGGGCCACCATAACCTGGGTGGAGCAGAGGGCCATAAAGGGCCTCGAGGACTACGAGAGGCTGGCTTATCTTTTCGAGCAGGTGGAGCTGGTCCCGGAATATGAGCGCTATCTCAGCTGGCAGGAAGAGATAGGACAGGACGGCGTGGCAGTGCTCATGGGGAGCTTTGCAGCATCCCCGATGCTGCACATCCAGAGGGATCTTCTGGATGCCACGAGGTTTTTTTACGAGTACGAGGACCGCCAAAGGGAAATCCGCAGGCTGGCAGAAAGCCTGGAACCCCTTTACGAGCAGCTCCTTCGGGTGGTGTGCTCTTCCCCGGCCGAAGTGGTGCTATGGGGGGCAAACTACGATGAGATGATCAATTATCCGCCCTACTTCCAAAAAGAGATCCTGCCGTGGCTCAAAAAGGCCTCCTCGGCCCTGGAGAGCAGGGGGAAGCTTCTCTTGTGCCATTGTGACGGGGAGAACCAGGGGCTCCTGGATTTGATCCGGGACTCCGGGATTCATTTGGCAGAGGCAGTCTGCCCGGCCCCTATGACCAAGGTGCCCATTGAGGAGTATTACAAGAAATGGGGGGATAGGCTCACCATCTGGGGCGGGATCCCACAGAGCCTGCTTCTGCCTCAAACAGCCTCAGAAGAAGAGTTTGAGGCCTACCTGGATCACTTCTTTAAGGCAGTGGCCCCGGGTACAAGGCTCATCGTGGGCATAGCAGACACCACCCCACCGGATGCCAGCTTCCAGAGGCTGAGACGCATTGGGGAGAGGGTGGCAAGTGAAGGCCGCCTGGCCCTTGAAGCAGGCGGATTCAGGCCTTTTGTGGGGCTAAAGAAGAGAGATGAGAAACCTCTGGGCCCTGAGAGCCTGCCTGATGAGACCTTCCAGGAATTAGGAGAAGCTGTAATTTCCGGAGACCATGTGGGATCGGGGAGAAGGTTGAAAGGCTACTTGAGAGGGGGATCCTTGCCGGGGATATCCTGCAAAGGGGCCTCATACGGGCCATGGAGTCCATAGGGGCCAGGTTCAAAAGGGGGGAGGTGTTTGTTCCCGAGGTACTCCTTTCGGCCAGGGCCATGAACCAGGCTCTAAAGGTTCTGGAGCCGCATCTGGCAGGAGAAAGGGTTCAGAAAGGCGGCAGGGTCCTTATCGGGACCGTCAAGGGGGACCTTCACGACATAGGCAAGAACATGGTGGCCACCATGCTGAGGGGGGTGGGTTTCGAGGTGAGGGACCTGGGCATAAACGTGAGCAGGGAGCAGTTCGTGAGGGAGGTGGAGTCATACAAGCCACAGATTCTTGGACTCTCTGCGCTTCTTACCACCACCATGCCAGAGATGGCCAAGGTGATTCAGGCCCTGGAGGCCAAGGGTCTCAGAAACCTCGTGAAAGTGATGGTGGGAGGTGCGCCCGTGAACCAGAAGTTTGCCAGGGACATCGGGGCAGACGGTTATGCGCAGGACGCCGGCGAGGCCGTCTCCCTGGCCAAGCGACTCTTGGATGGGAGGTAGCATGGCGGAGCTGGCAAGAAACACAGACGGGGCTAAGCTCTTATCAGAAGAAAAGGGAATCCAGGCTTCTTCTCGCTTGGTCATAGCCTGCCGGGTAATGGAGCCCGAGTTGGAAGAGCTTCGTAAAGGGATTGCGGGGGTGGAGGTGCGCTACATCGAGCAGGCTCTCCACAGGGTGCCACAGAACATGGCTGCCAGGGTCCAGGAGGAGATAGAGAAAGTGCAAAGCAGCGCCGGGCTGATAGTGCTTGGCTACGGGCTTTGCTCCAACGGGATCGTGGGGGTGGTGGCCCCTGCCCAGGGGCTGGTGGTGCCCAGGGCCCATGACTGCATAGGACTCTTCCTGGGCTCGCTGGAGAGGTACAGGGAATGCTTTCGTGAGAGGCCTGGCACCTACTACCTCACCCCGGGTTGGGTTGCTGAGTCCAAGGATCCCCTTGGCATCTTGGAGGAGTACAAAGAGCGCTACGGGCAGGAGACCGCCCAGTGGGTAATGGAGGAGGAACTAAAGCACTACACCCACATAGCTTTGATCAACAGCGGGGTTGGGGATCTGGAGCGGTTGAGAGCCCGGGCCAGGGCCAATGCAGAATATTTCGGGAAGCAATACGAGGAGATCCCCGGGGACCTATCCTACTTGAGAAAGCTCCTGGAAGGGCCTTACACTGAGAGGGATTTTTTCTTCATCCCCCCTGGTCAGAAGGTGACCCAGGAACGCTACTTGGAAGAGGCTATGGCATGCGCCTGCTCATGAACTACGGCCGGGAAGGCCTTTATCTGAACCTGCCTGATGATTGGGATGTGAGGGTGATCCGCAAGAAACCCATGCCTGTGTTGGGAGATCCCAAAGGGGCCGTGGAAGCCGCATTGCAAAGACCTGTGGGATGCGCCCCTCTGAGGGAGATGGCCTCCCAGGCCAAGAGCGCTTGCATCCTGATCTGCGACATCACAAGGCCTGTGCCCAACAACATCATCCTACCGCCCCTGATCCGGACCCTCATGGGGGCCGGGATGGATCCCGCCCGCATAAGGGTACTGGTGGCCACGGGCCTGCACAGGCCCAATCAGGGAGAGGAACTGGCTGAGTTGGTAGGGGACCCATGGGTTCTGGAAACCGTCAGGGTGGAGAACCATTTCGCCAGGAACCAGCAGGACCACGTGGAGGTGGGCAGGACCAGTGAAGGCGTGCCCGTGCTTCTGGACAGGCGCTTGGTGGAGGCGGAACTCAGGATCGTCACAGGCCTTGTGGAGCCTCATTTTATGGCCGGCTACTCAGGGGGCAGGAAGGTGATCATGCCAGGGGTGGCATACGAGAGGACCATAACAGCCCTGCACACGGCCAAGTATTTCGAGCATCCCTGTTCTGCCAATTGCGTTATAGAGGGCAACCCCCTCCATCAGGCCCAACTGGAGGTGGTGAGGCTCCTGGGAGGGGCTCTGGCCGTAAACGCGGTCATAGACGAGCACAGGCGTGTTTCCTTCGTCAACTTTGGAGACATAGAGAAGAGCCACCTGCAGGCAGTCTCCTTCATGAGGCCATATGCCGAGATCCAGGTAAAGGAGAGGTATCACACAGTCGTGACCAGCGCCGCCGGTTACCCCCTGGACAGGACCTACTACCAGACGGTCAAGGGAATGGTGGGTGCCATGGATCTGCTTAGGCCAGGAGGGGATCTCTTCATAGTGAGCGAGATCTCAGAGGGGTTTGGGTCCCCTGAGTACCGAGAGGCCCAGCAAAGGCTCATCCGGCTTGGGCCGGATGGATTCCTGCAAGATATTCTCCCAAGGGAGCACGCTCTCATAGATGAGTGGCAGACAGAAATGCAGCTAAAACCCATGAGGATAGGACAAATCCACCTTTACACCCAGGCTCTGAGTCAAGAGGAGAGGGAACTCACCGGGGTCAGGGTGATCCAGGACCTTGAGGCCGAGATCCGAAAGAGCGTGGAACGCTCCCAGGAGAAGCGGGTGGTGGTGGTGCCTGAGGGGCCCTATGTGGTGCCTATATATAACGGCCCCGGCCTCTGAAAAGCCCGCCTGAGCCCTGTCCTGCCATGAATCATCAAATCTTCAAGATATCCTTTCAACCCATGGGTCTTCGGGCTGAGGTGCCCTCGGGCAGTTCCCTTCTTGAGGCCGCCAGGCTGGTCGGGATCGAAATCCGCTCAGACTGCGGCGGGAAGGGGCTTTGTGGAAAGTGCAGGGTGAAGGTGCATCCAGTGGAGGCCGAGGGGGAGCCTCAGAAACAGGAAGAAGAATTCTTTTCCAGGGAGGAGCTTTTGGAAGGCTGGAGGCTTGCCTGTCTGTGTCGGGCCCTAGGGGACCTCTCCGTAGAGATTCCACAGGAGTCCTTGGAAAGCCAGGATGGATCAGGCAAGACAGGCCTTATTGGCAGGTACCCGGCGGATCCTGCTGTAAGAAGAGTGGTCTTGGAGGGCTGGGTCCGGGCCGACCTAAAAGAGGGCCCGACAGATCTTGTGGGGGGAATCCTGGGTAGGATGGCTTGGGCTGGGATGGAGCCTCAAAGCAGATGGGATCCCCAAGCCCTTAGGGACCTGAGCCAGCCCGACACCCTGGAGGGGGATGTGAGCCTTGTGTGGCACAGGCTCCGGGGGATCACCGGGGTGAGAAAAGGCTCTTGGAGACGCAGCCTGGGGTTGGCCCTGGATGTAGGGACCACCACCTTGGCTGCTTACCTGTGCGATCTTTGCACCGGGGAGGTCCTGGGCTCCTGTGGTGCAGTCAATCCTCAGAGAAGATACGGGGAAGACGTGATCAGCCGCATCGGATATGCCTCCCAGTCCCCGGGCGGGCTTGAAAAGCTTACGCAGGCGGTGGTGGGGGGTTTGAACGGCCTCGTGAGGAAATGTCTGAAAGGGGCCGGGGCGGAAAGGGATGACCTGGACGAGGCGGTGGCGGTGGGCAACACCACCATGCTGGAACTCCTGGCAGGGATGAACCCCCATGCCCTGGGTGTAGCCCCTTATCTCCCGGTGACCCGCAGTCCCCAGGACCTAAGGGGGGCTGATCTGGGGCTGGACATCCCTGGGGGCGCCAACGTGCATCTGCTTCCGGTCATATCTGGGTTCGTGGGGGCGGACGCCCTGGCTGGGATTTTGGCCCAGGAGCCCCACAAGAAGGATCAGACAACCCTCATAGTGGATATCGGGACCAATGGGGAGCTGGTCCTGGGCAACTCCAGGGCGCTTTGGGCTACAAGCTGCGCCACCGGGCCGGCCTTTGAAGGGGCTCACATAAGCTGCGGCATGAGAGCTGCGGCAGGGGCTATCCGCCGAGTCTGGGAAGAAGATGGCAGCCTTAGATGGGAGGTGATGGGAGGGGCATCCCAGCCTCCCAGGGGGATTTGCGGCTCGGGCATAATAGATGCAATGGCCGCCATGAGGAAGGCGGGGATTCTGCTGCCCAGCGGGAGGCTAAAAGAAGGGGCCTGTGGTGTGGTGGTGGACTCCCAAGGCGTGGGAAGAGAATTTGTTCTGGTGAAGCCTGACCAGACGGCCACAGGAAAGCCCATTGTGATAGAGCTGGAGGACGTACGCCAGGTGCAGCTGGCCAAGGCGGCTCTTTTTGTAGGTATCAGGTTTCTCATGCGCCGGGCCGGGGTGGAGCGGGTGGATCGTTTGGTCTTGACCGGGGCCTTTGGGGCCAGTTTCGACTGGCGATCGGCCGTAAACATAGGGATGCTCCCCCAGGAGGCTGCATCAGGCCAAGTCCAGGTGGTGGGAAACGCGGCGGGGCTGGGGGCTGTGATGGCCTTGCTGGACCACAAGAGGCGGCAAGAGGCCTGGGAGCTAGTTTCCCGAGTGCAAGTGGTGGAACTGGCCCAGGAGGTGGATTTTGCCCTGGATTACGCCATGGCCATGGGCTTTCCGCCCATGGAGGCCGAGTGCGCCTGAGCTGAATTCCTTCCTGCACCGGGCGACTTGAAGAAATGAGGCCGTGGGGTTAAAGAAAACGTCCTCTCTTGACTTGCAGGCCTCTTTTTCCTAAAAAGAACCAGGTTCAACAGAGACTTCACAATCCTATTGATTCCAAGCAATTCCAGGACCTTGGATGGCTGAATCCATTCAGCCCGGCAAAGGACCTTGAAGCCCGTGGTTCTAGCCTGCATTATTCACAATCAGTGGATAATGCAGGCTATGTTAATGACATGTTTGAACAAACCGGTCCATACTCAAAAGCACCCTGCCTTTGGATTTCAAATTTGGTATTGTTTTGAGTCGGAATATGTAGAAATGCATCGGGGGTTTGGGGGCTTAGCCCCCAAAGTTATGGGCTTTGGAGAACAATCGGGGTTAGACGCTTGCAAACCAGGCTGCAAGTCTCGAGAATCCAATCACAGGGGGGGCGGCATGGGGCTTGAAGATAAAGAGAATCTACAACATAGGGTGCATCAGCTGGAGGCGTCTCTTCACCAGGCCGGGGAGGAGCTTAGGCAGCTTCAGGCCCAAAACACTCTTCTTCGCACTCTCATGGAGAATTCCTTAAGCGGAATCTACCTTGTGCGAGAAGGACGCTATCTTTTTGCCAATCCCACCTACTGTGAGATCGTGGGTTACCCCTGGGAAGAGCTCAAGACAAAAGATCCCCTGGATGTGGTGCTCCCGCAAGACAGGGAACTGGCCAGGCAGCGCCTGGTGGCCCGCTTGGCAGGTCAGGAGCCGCCTTCGGAGTATGAGCTGCGGCTAATTCGTGCGGATGGATCCATAAGGCATGTGTGGCTTCGGGCATTCAGGGTGTTTCACGAAGGGGAGCCTGCGGTTCTTGGAAACCTGGTGGATCTTACTTCCCTTCGCCACAGAGAGATGGAGTTGCGGGAATCGGAGGAGAAGTTTCGGACCGCCTTCATGAATGCCGCAGTAGGAATAACCCTGGTGAGCCCGGAGGGGGTGTACCAGGAGGTGAATCCGGCCATGGCCTCCATCCTGGGATACAGTCCGCAGGAACTCTTGGGGAAAAAGGTGGCGGATTACACCCACCCCGAAGAAATTGAAAAAAGAGAGGGGTTCCTGGAGGATCTGCTTTGGGGCCGCATCTCAAGCGGTGTCCAGGAAAGAAGGATGGTCCGCAAGGACGGCTCAGTGGTATGGGTCCGGATCTGGGCCACTGTTCAGAGGGACAGCTCAGGGAAACCCATTCATTTCATATCCCTCGTGCAGGACATCACCGCCCAGAGACAAGCAGAGGATGCACTCAGAGAGAGCGAGGAGAGGTACAAGAACCTGGTGGAGCTGCTCCCGGAGGGGGTTTGGGTTCAAAGGCAAGGAGAGATACTTTACGTGAACCCAGCCATGGTAAGGCTCTTGGGAGCCTCAGGGCCGGAAGAGCTCATTGGGAAAAGCATCTACCAGTTCGTGCATCCCGACTCCAGGGCCTCTGTGGAGCAAAGAACAGAGGAGATCATGCGGGATGGGATCACTGTGCCCCTAAGGGAGCAGAGCTACATCGCACTTGACGGTTCCATAGTGGAGGTGGAAACCAGCGCCACTGCCGTGCCCTTCGGGGGCCAAAGGGCGGTTGTGGCTGTGTACAGGGACATCAGGGAGCGGAAGAGGCAGGAGGAGGAGAGAAAGAAATTGGAGGAGAGGTTCCTGCAGGCTCAGAAAATGGAGGCAGTGGGGATCCTGGCAGGAGGCATAGCCCACGATTTCAACAACCTCCTCATGTCTATCCAAGGAAACGCCTCCCTGCTGCTCCTGGAGACCTCCGAGAGTGATCCCTACAGGGAGAGGCTCATGGCCATTCAGGATGCGGTGAAAAGCGGTGCTGAGCTGACCAGGCAGCTCCTGGGGTTTGCCAGGGGTGGGCGCTATGAAATGAGGCCCATGGATATGAACCAGCTCCTAGAGGGGACATCGGCCATGTTCGGCCGAACCAGGAAGGACATCATTATACACAAGAGGTTCCAGCCCGAGCTTTGGCCTGTGGAGGCGGATAGGAGCCAGATGGAACAGGTTCTCATGAATGTTTTCGTAAACGCCGCGGATGCCATGCCTCAAGGTGGAGAGCTTTTCCTGGACACGCAAAACGTTTTCCTGGACCAGGAGTATGTGAAGCCTTTTTCAGGCAGGCCTGGTCCCTATGTGAGGGTCTCCATTACGGACACAGGTAAGGGCATGGATGAGGAAACCCTCCAACACATATTCGAGCCCTTTTTCACCACCAAGGCCATGGGCCGAGGAACAGGCCTGGGCCTGGCCACGGTTTACGGCATCGTAAAGGGGCACAAGGGCTTGATAACCGTGTACAGCAAACCTGGCCAGGGAACTACTTTCCATATCTACCTGCCGGCTTCCCAAAAGGAGCCCTCCAAAGAGCTCAGGCTGCCCGCGGGGGTGCTCAAGGGGAAGGGCACTATTCTTCTTATAGACGACGAGGAGATGATCCTTAAGGTGGCAACCCAGCTTTTGGAAGCCCTGGGTTACAAGGTGCTCACTGCAAAAGGGGGTCAAGCGGGCCTTAGGGCTTACCAGGAACTCAAGGAGCAGGTGGATCTGGTTCTCTTGGACATGATAATGCCCGACATGGGGGGAGGGGAGGTCTTCGAGAGGCTCAGGGAGATGAACCCAGGGGTAAGAGTTCTTCTCTCAAGCGGCTATGCATTAAACGGGCAGGCCATGCAGATAATGGAGAAGGGCTGCAGGGGATTCATCCAAAAGCCCTTCAGCCTTGCTGAGCTCTCCCAAAAAATCCATGCGGCCTTGGCCACTGAGTAGCCTGGTCCACCGCCTGAGCCGGGCCTTACCATAACCTGGGAATGTTGATTCCCTCTGGAGTTCTTGCCCTAAGGCCGAAACGCGCCGGAGGGAAGAAGGGGCGCCTCTGCCAGGGCCCTGGGCAAAGGGCCTGTAAGGCTGTTCAGAAAGGCCGCCAGGTCCTCCAGATCAGCGGAGGGGATCTCCCGGCCCAACTGGGTTAAGCCCATCACCCTGAGGGCCTCTCTGAGCTCGGCCACAGAGCCGTCGTGGAAATAGGGCGGGGTCATGGCCGAGTTTCGAAGGCTAGGGACCTTGAAGACATACATGTCCTGGGAGTCACCCGTGACATCCGCCCGGCCTTTGTCTATCTCCTTGCTCCCGGTTGCCTTCCAATACTCCAGGTGGATCCCGAACTTCTCATACGTGGAGCCTCCCACTCCGGCCCCGTTGTGGCAATCAGCGCAGCCTAGATCCAGGAACCGCTTCAGCCCGGTTTTTTCTTGGGGGCTTAAGGCCGATTCATGGCCTTTGAGCCACTCATCCAAACGGGAAGGAGTAAGAAGCGTCCGCTCGAAAGCCCCAATGGCCAAACCCCAGTTCCTGACACTTATGGGATCCTGATCCTGAGGAAATGCCTTTTTGAAAAGCTCGGGGTATCCGGCTATGGCTTTGAGTTGCGACATGGCAGCCTCTGGCGTGGGGTTCCCAAAGCTTGGGGGACCTACCAGAGCCTTGACCGCCTGATCCTCCACAGACTCCCTGTCCCCTCTCCAGTGCTGGGAGATCTGAAGGGAAGCGTTCAAGACCGTGGGGGCGTTTCTAGGGTTGAGCCTGCCCATGACCCCAAGCGAGCGGGGCAACCCGTCTGTGCCGTAAAGCTGGGGAAGATGACAACGGCTGCAACTTACGGTCCCATCCAAAGAGACCCTAGGCTCGAAAAAAAGAAGCCTGCCCAGGGCCACCTTTTCTTCCCAAAAAGCTTCTTTGGAGGAAGCCGGCTGCGGCTCAAGGGGGGCTATGGCTTCCAGAGCCTTGGACCTAAGCTCCTGCCCGGCCACCAAAGGTACGCCCCAACACACTACCATTGCTACTGAAGCCAAAGCTATCCTCAAAGAAAACTTAAAAGATTGGGCCATGATGCCGCCCCCGGTAAGCCGTGTTTTCCATAAAACCCTGCCTGACTCTTCAGATTCAAGAACTGATTATACCCAACTGACAGATCCCGGAAAACAGAAATAGACTCGGCCAGCCCGCCTTATTCTTCTAAGCCTGTGACCTTGGGGGCTACCCTCTCAAGCCCCCTGCTCACGCTTTGGAATGTTTTGACTCAAAGCTGCCAAGCCACCTCCCCGCACCCAGCGAACAAGAAAAAAATCTTTTGGTTTGATTGGATTCATGGGATCTATCTTGGGGGCTTCGGCTTTATACTTCCATTATGGGGACAAATAAAAGGAGGTGCGCGGCTCATTCCAATGAGGGGTGGGGACCGGGTTGTGTTTTGCGGCTAAGGGTTCATCCACAGGGGTATCCGAAGAAAGGAGGAAGCCATGGAAGTCAGGACAAAGAGGCAGGCGGGGCGGGAGCCCGGGGAGCAGCTCTTGTATCATCAGGACTTCTTCCGAACTTTCAGGGAGATCATGAAAAGGGTCTCCACAACAAGGCGCTCCATGAACGTGCTGCACGACATAACCGAGGCCGTGGCGCGTTCCATGGGGGTCAAGGGGAGCGCTCTTTTCCTCCTGGATAGACGAAAAGGGGTCCTGGAGGTGGTGTCTTCCTACGGCTTGAGCGAGCGATACCTCAAGAAGGGGCCTGTCTTGGCCGACAGGAGCATCAAAGAGGGCCTTGAGGGGATGAGCGTGTGTGTGGATGACGTTTCCACAGACCCCCGAATCCAGTACCCCCAAGAGGCCGCCAGGGAGGGGATCTGTTCCATATTGTCCGCCCCCATGGTCTTTAAGAAGAAGGTAATAGGGGTGCTCAGAGTTTATGCATCAGTGCCCACAGAGTTCAGCATGGAGGATGTGGACTTTGTTGAAGGCCTGGCCGATTTGGCGGCCCTGGTCATAGAGTACAACAGGCTGGTCTCCGGGGCCAAGCAAAGCCTGGACGCCCTAAAGAAGCTGACCGGCAGGCCAGCAAAAAAGAGGTAACGGCTCAGGGGCCTCACTGCTTCCTTCGGCGGGAAAGCACAAAGAGGCCCACTCCTGTCAACAGGAAGGCCAGCACCACCAGATCCGCCTGGTGGGAGTACTGTTGCACCAAGGACCAGTGTTCTCTAAGCTTCATGCCGCAGTAAAGAAGGAAGCTGTTCCATATAGTTGCCCCGAGAAGGGTGGCCAAAACAAAAGGCCCCATGGGCATGGCCCCCGCCCCGGCCGGAATGGAGATGAGATGCCTTACCACAGGGATGAAGCGGCTGATAAAAAGCGCCCAGGCTCCCCTCCTGCGGGCGAAAAAGCGCTCTGTCATCTCCAGATCGTGGGGGCTTAGAAGTAGGTATTTGCCAGCCTTGAGCACCAAAGCCCTTCCACCCCAGCGGCCCATGGCGTAAGAGGCCAAGGAGCCGGCTAAGGAACCGCAACTGGTGGATAGAATCGCCATCTCTAGGCTCCACCTCTTGTCCGCCACTAGGAAGCCCACAAAGGGCATCACGGCCTCGCTGGGCACAGGGGCGATCATACTTTCCAAGGCCATCAGAAAAGCAGCGCCCAAGTAGCCTGTGGCCTCAAGGCAGGATACCGCGAAACCGGAGATGCTCTGGGTCAACACGCAAGGCCCCCCTCTTCAGTGCCGGTCCAGCTCCTCCAAGACAGGCCGGGCAGCTGCCTCGTAGGCTTGGAGCATAGAGATGGCCAGCACAATAGCCAGGGGTCCCAAGAGGATTCCCAGGGGGCCGAAGGAGAAGACTCCGCCCAGGAGGGAGAAGAATATGAGAAGTGGGTGAAGTTCGCTTCTGCCCCTCATTATCATGGGCCTTATCAGGTTGTCGCTCAGGCTCACCAGCAGCCCCCAGATCATAAGAAAGATCCCTGATCCGGTATGCTGGCTTAGTATCAGGATCACTCCGGCTGGGAGCCAAACCAAGGCTGTGCCCACCACAGGCACCATGCTGAAAAAGGCCATGGCAACCCCCCAAACAAGGGGCTGAAGACCAACTATCAGAAAACCTACCCCTCCCAGCGTTCCCTGTATCAGAGCCGTAAGAAAAGCTCCATAGAAAGCCGATTCACTCACCCCCTTGAATTTCTGGAAAAGCTCCTTCCTGAGGCTCCCTGGCAGAGGGGTCAGATAAAGGGCCCAGTGCAGAAACCTCCCACCGTCCTTGAGAAAATAAAAAAGAGCCACAAGCATGAGGAAAAACTGCCAGAGGGTGGTTGTAACGGCCTTCAAGGCGGCCGCGCTGAGCCCCACGATCTCCTTGCTCAGGCCTCCCACAAGGCTCGTGAAGCTCTTGAGCAGTTCCCTGGGGTCTATGCGCAGCTGAGGCAAGACCTTTTTCTGCCACTGCAGGGCCTGGCGCACCAGCTCTTCGTCCAAGATGTTTCCATGGAGCTTCTGGTTTACCCAGTCGTACAACTGAAGGGACTGCTGGGCCAGAAGTCCCAGGAGCACCAGGCAGGGGACGATCACGACCACCACAACCAGAAAACAAGTAACGAGCGCGGCCAGGCCCTCACGCCCCCGGGTAAAACGTTTTATCCTGGCGTGGCCGGGCTCGGCTATGGTAGCCAAGACAAGCGCCACCAGGAAGATGCTCAAAAAGGGCCTTAAGACCACGTAACCGAAGACCAATACGGCCACAAGGCTTGCCAATAGAAAGCCTCCCCCGTAATCCCGAAGCCCTGCTTGTTTTTCCATACTTAGCTACTCTCCTCGTCCTGGGGCCCAGGCGGGCCGCCCAAGAAAAACCCTCCTCCAGGGGCAAGAAAACCCGCTCAAGCCCTCTGGGACTCGGGCCTCAATATGAGTCCCCCCAGAGGTGGGAGAACGAGGCTCAGGCTGTAAGGCCTTCCGTGGGCCGGCTGGGCCCCTGCCTGAACCAGACCCCGGTTACCCATGTTGCTTCCCCCGTAGAAGGCCGAGTCCGTGTTGAGGACCTCGCAATAAAGAGCCGGGATGTCAACCCCCACAGTGTAACCCACACGCGGCACAGGGGTGAAGTTGAAAACGCACACAAGGTGGCCTCCAGGGCCTCTGCGTTGAAAGGAAAGCACGCTTTGAAGGGAGTCGTTACAATCAATCCATGAGAAACCCCTCGGATCCGTGTCCCATGCCCAGAGAGCCTGCTCTTCTCTATAAAGCCTGCCAAGGTCCTCCAGAAGCCTTCCCACCCCCCGGTGGGTGGGATATTGTTCCAAGAACCACTCCAGGGGGGCATCGTGGGTCCACTCCTTCCAAGGGGCCAGCTCCGTGCCCATGAAAAGAAGCTTTTTCCCAGGGTGGCAAAAAAGATAAGCCAAAAGCAGCCTCAAGTTGGCGAAGCGCTGCCATTCATCCCCAGGCATTTTGGAAAGCAGCGAGCCCTTGCCGTGCACCACCTCGTCATGGGAGAGGGGCAAAATAAAATTCTCGCTGTAAGCATAAAGCATGGAGAAGGTCAGCAGGTTGTGGTGAAAGCTCCTGTGAACCGGGTCTTTTCGAAAGTACTCCAGGGTGTCGTGCATCCAGCCCATGTTCCACTTGAATCCGAAGCCCAGGCCTCCCAGATAAACAGGGGAGGAAACCCCGGGCCAGGCAGTAGACTCCTCAGCCACCGTGAAACCACCCTCCACCCGGCTGTAAACCAGTTCATTGAGCTCCCGCAGGAAGGCCATTGCCTCCAAGTTTTCCCTGCCCCCGTACTTGTTGGGAAGCCACTCTCCCTCCTTGCGGCTGTAATCCAGATAGAGCATGGAGGCCACCGCGTCCACCCTTAAGCCGTCTGCGTGGTACTCCTCCAGCCAAAAAAGAGCATTGTCCAAGAGGAAGTTTCTTACCTCGTTTCTGCCGTAATTGAAGATAAGGGTGTCCCAATCCGGATGATAGCCCAACCTGGGGTCCATGTGCTCATAAAGGGCTGTGCCGTCAAACCACCTCAGGCTGTGATCATCCTTGGGGAAGTGGGCCGGCACCCAGTCCAGTATGACACCAATGTTGTTTTGATGGCAGAAATCCACCAAGAACTTGAAGTCATCCGGGCTGCCGAAGCGGCTTGTGGGAGCGAAATAGCCTGTCACCTGGTAGCCCCAGGAGGCATCCAAGGGATGCTCCATGACCGGCAGGAATTCCAAGTGAGTGAAATTAAACCTGCGGGCGTGCTCCACCAGAAGGGGTGCCACCTCCCTGTAGCTCAGCCAGGAACCGTCAGGCTTTCTGCGCCAGGAGCCCAGGTGCACCTCGTATATGTTCATGGGGAGCCCTCTGAGCTCTCCACCCCTGGGTCGGCTCTCCATCCACGCCTTGTCACCCCACTGGTAGGAACGCAAATCCCACACCCTGGATGCGGTGCCGGGTCTCTGCTCCATATAGAAGGCCATGGGATCGCTCTTGATGCGAATATGGCCCCGCCGCGGCAGAAGCTCGAACTTGTAAAGCTCCCCAGGTCCTATCCCAGGCAGGAAGATCTCCCAGATACCTGAGGATCCCAAAGAGCGCATGGGGAAAAGCCTCCCATCCCATCCATTGAACTCACCCACCACGCTCACCCTCCTGGCATTGGGGGCCCAAAGGGCAAAGCCCACTCCCTCTACACCTTCCATGACCATGGGATGGGCGCCCAGCTTCTGGTGAAGGTTCCAATGCCGGCCCTCGGAGGCAAGGTGCAAGTCCAAATCCCCGAGGGTGGGCAGAAACCTGTAAGGATCTTCCCTTTCCCAAAAAGAACCGTCAGAGAAGCCAAAGCGTAGTCTATAGGCAAAAGGTGGGGTCCTGCCTTGGATCAAGGCAGCAAAGAGACCGCCTTTGTGGCAAAGCAGCATGGGGAGTTTTTGTCCGCTTGGAAGCAGCACCCATGCCTCGGTCGCCTCAGGGTGAAAAGCCCTCACCACCGTGTGCTTACCCAAGCCGTGAGCTCCAAGGATGCGGTGAGGATCAGAGTGATCCACCCTGACAAGGGCCTCCAACTCTTCCGAAGAAATCCCCTCAATGAGCTCAATCGGCTGTGGAGCTTCCAAAGCTTGCTCTTCCCCGGCCGCATGGGGAATCCCTTTATGGGCGGCCCTTCTCACATCCTCTGACGCCATGGCAAAAGCTTCTCCCTGATTCTCATTTCCCGGGCCAGCTCTTCTGCTGCTTCCAGAGCCCCGCCGAATTCCCACCAGTTTTGCTCGCAGGCCCTAATGAAAAGATTCTGGGCCCTCCAAAGCTCCAGACTGATGCCCAATTTCCTGGCCGCCTTGAGGGCTGCCATGCAGGCATAAAAGACCCTAAAGGCCTCTGTTGGACGCTCTTGCAAAGCCTCCAGGCCGGACTCCATGTTTTGGGAAAGGAGCCTGGCCCATCCTGTCTTGTCCGGCTTGTAACCCCAGGCAGAGGAACGTTCCAAGAGCTCGGCCGCCTCCTCCAATCGCTCCCCGTCTTGGGGGAGCTCCTCCAGAATCTTCTGGATTCGCCTGGTTACATATACTCTGGCTGCCATGACAAGGGCATCGGGTATGGGAAACCCCATAGCGGCCAGGTGCTCCAGCATGCCCAGGTCGTACTCTGCCAAGCTCTCCAAGGTATTCACATAGTCCTGGAACCTGTCTTCCAGCATGACTTGGATGAGTCTCCTTTGCTCGTCAATGAAGAGATCCTTGAGATGCAAGACAGGATCGGGGAATTCCCCCCTCATCCAGGAGTAAAGCTCTCCTACTGAGGCTTCCTTTATCTTTTTCCTGGTCTCCTGTTCCAAAAGGTTCCAGTCCTGTTGAGAGCAGCAGGGTTTCTGAAAACAGGCCAGGTCCAAGCCTCCGAAATGAATGGCTGCGTACAGGTAATCCATAGACTCGGTAGTCCTTCGGGAGATCACTCGTGCTTTGCCCAAAGCCACCCTGGCCGCCCCGGTGGATTCCACCCTGTTGGAGAGCCCTTGAATTATGTACGCCGGGATCTCCCCAGGGGCATACTTTTCCCGGAACAGGGTGCGCACCCCGAATTGAGCCACCAGCCTGGGAGGCTCCACCACCCAAGGCTTAACCTGGGCCTCCCAAACCCCTCTCCCGTCTTTCAAGGCTGGGAGATTGCTGGGGGCTTTCTCCAAGACACTCAGAAAGCCTTCCTCCAAATCCTCTCCCAGCTGCCTTGCCAGCTGTATGGCCCTGGCCGCGTATCTCAGGATCTGGGTGGTCTCTATCCCCGAGATTTCGTCAAAAAACCATCCGCAGCTTGTAAACATGAGAAGCCCTTGACGCTGCATTTCCAAGAGCTTAAAAGCCTTTTGCTTCTCCTGAGGCTCCGCCCCGGGGGCTCGGTGGGCCTTCCAAAAACTTTCCAGGGCTTCCCCCGACTGCCCCAAGAGAACCCCTATATACTTGTCTCTGGCCTCCCAAGGATCTCTCAAGACCAGCGAGCCCATCTTCTCAAAGATCCTGTCCAGATCCTGTTTGAGCTGGTTAAGGGCTTCCCTGAGAGGGGCCCTCCACCTCTGGTGCCATTCGGGTGGGCCTCCCACCCGGCAGCCGCAGTCTGACTTCCACCGCTCCAAGCCGTGGGCGCAGCTCCAGGAGGTGCCCTCCCTTATCTCCACCTCCCAGCTGGGCCTTGATAATTCCAGGAACTCCCCGTAGTTGGTGAGCCTAACCGAGGGGTCTTCCATGGCCCTGTGAAGCACGTACGCCAAGGCCATCTCCCCGAAACGGTGATGGTGCCCATAAGTCTCTCCGTCGGTGGCCAGATGTACCAAGCTGGGGCCCCCTGGATCCAAGGGGAAAGCAGCCAAGATCCTGTTGTAAAAGTATTCCCCGTCCCTCAGAAGCCCCTCGAAGGCAACTCCTCTGGAGAGGGGGCCGTGATAGAAGAACAGGTTTATGTGTTTGCCCGAGGGGAGCTTGCAAAGATACGCTTGGGTGATGTCCAGGTCCTCCTTTACCCGGCTCCAAGAGGAATGGCCCACAGGTCTCACCCGAAGAGCCTGGTGAGGTGCCAAAACGGTAAACAAAATTCCTTCCTGGGCCATTAGATCCAATGTGGCCAGATCCACTGCGGTCTCCGGAAGCCACATTCCCTCGGGTTTACTCCCGAAGAACTGGGAAAAAGCCTGGATCCCCCATCTGAGTTGTGTGAGGCGGTCCCTTTGGCTGTCCAGGGGGAGGATGCTGTGACCAAAGGGTTGGGCTAAAGCATTGGAGTGGCCCCCGCGCCTGGACTGGCTCCTGCGATGGGCCTCCAGCAAAGCCTCCTTCACTTCCGGGGCGTGGAGGGCAAGCCAGCTGGTCAAGGTAGGCCCCACATTAAAGCTCATGTGCTCGTAATTATTAAGAAGCCCTTGGACCATCCCCTCCGGATCCAAAATCCTGGCTGCCGAGTTGGGGGCATAACACTCGGCTGTGATCCTTTGATTCCAATCATGGTAAGGGGCGGCCCCGTCTTGGAGCTCTACCAGCTCCAGCCAGGGGTTCTCCCTCGGGGGTTGGTAGAAGTGACCGTGAATGCATATAAACCTCTTTACAGTGGGCTCTCCCAAAGCTCTTAGCCTCCGCAGACCCATTGGTAGAGCTCCAGGTACTGCCTGGCCGAACGATTCCAGGAGAAATCCTCCTTAAGCCCGTTGAGCACAAGGGTTTTCCAAATCCCCTGCTTTTCATAAAGTGAGACTGCCTGCCGTACACAATCCAGAAAAGCCCCCGGCTCGTGAGGTCCGAACTTGAAGCCGTTTCCTTGACCAGTGGAGGGCTCAAAGGGCTTCACAGTGTCCTCCAGTCCACCGGTGGCCCTCACCAAGGGAACCGTCCCATACTTGAAAGCGTACATCTGGGTCAGCCCGCAAGGTTCGTACCTGGAGGGAATCAGGAAGATGTCCACCCCGGCCATTATCCTGTGCGCCAAGGCTTCATCGAAGCCTATTTTCACCGCCAGTCTGGAGGGATTGGCCCTGGCCGCTTCCTGCAAGGTGCTCTGGTAGTGTTCCTCTCCTGTGCCCAGGATCACCAGGCCCACATCCAGATTCAACACCTCCTGCAGGACAGCTGTCAGGAGGTCCAAGCCCTTCTGTGCAGCTAAGCGGGTTGTCATGCCCAAAAGAGGCCTTTGGCTCAAACGGGGATCCAGCCCGGTCTCTTTTATGAGCTCTTTTTTGCAAGTGGTCTTACCCTTCATTTTCCCCGGGAAGTAATTGGCAGGGATATGAGGATCCGTGGCAGGATCCCACAGGGAATAATCCACCCCGTTTAGGATCCCCCTAAGCACATCCCTCCTGTGATAAAGGATCCCCTCCATCCCCAAACCGAACTCCGGGGTTTGGATTTCTCTAGCGTAAGTTGGGCTCACGGTGGTTATGGCACGGCTGTACACTATCCCTGCTTTCAAAAGGCTCATGTTACCCCAAAACTCAACCCCCTCTGGGTGGAAGAACTCGGGCCCTGATAGGCCTGTGACCCAGAGCTTATCGGGGGGGAAAATGCCCTGATAACCCAAATTGTGTATTGTGAAGACACTTGGTACTCCGCCCAAAACAGGGGAATGCTTGTAAGGCCCTGCCAAGAGGGCCGGCACCAGCCCTGTCTGCCAGTCATTGCAGTGGATCACATCCGGCCTGAAACCCAAGGCCTCGGCCATGAGAAGCACCCCATGGCAGAAGAAACTGAACCTCTCCAGATTGTCGTAGTAGTCTCCCGCGGGTGTGCCGTAAAGATTTGGCCGGTCGTAAAGATCCTCCCTTTCCAGGAAGTAAACAGGAATCCCCCCCTCACTGCGGGTTTCCCACACCGCAGCTCCAAGGCGAGCCTTGCCGAGGGGCACTTCCATCCGGTTGAGCACTGGGGAAAGGGAAAAGCCCCCTTGCCTAACCGACCTGTAAAGTGGTAGGGCCACCATCACCTGGGCCCCTAGTTCTCTCAGTGCCCCTGGGAGCGCCCCGGCCACATCGGCCAGACCTCCTGTCTTGGCAAATGGAACCACTTCCGAGGACAAGAAAAGAACCTCAGGCTCCTTGCTCATGGTCACCTCCTGCCCGCCTTGGTAGTTTGCATTGTGTCCTGGTTGTCCCGCGCCACTGCTTCTAGGAGCTCCCCGTAAACTTCCGGAAAGGAATATAGAACCCGGTTCCAAGAAGGGATCAAGGTGCCTCCGGCCTCAGCCCGGCATTTCTGCCAGGCTTCCCAAAGGAAGTCCTGGAAATGGCGGGCCGTGATCTCCTCCCTGTGCCTGTCGTAACGAAGCCCGTTGACCTCGGCGTCGTCGCTGTAGCGCTTGATGAAGACAAGGGCTCTTTGATAATAGGTGTGCCTCACCATGTCCACGAAAGAGTCATCCAATGGCACACCATGGGAACGAATGTGGTTGAGGTAAAACTTGGCTATGTCCACCACCATGCGGCGCAGCCCGTTGGCAGGATCCTCTGGTTGGAGTTCCTGCTCCTTGTGTTCATAGTTAACCGCCAGGTCGATCTGCGCTATTTTCCTAGGAGCCACCCTGTGGTACACCTCCGAGAGGGTGCTCACCTCTAGGCCCCAGTCGCAAGCTATGTTTATCCCCCTGGCCAACCTGGCCAAAAAGCTCACCTCACCTGCCAAGGGATATTTGAAGGCCCTATGGTAAAGGAAAAACCGTTCCAGATCCCTCATGTTCCTCTGGCGCATTATGCCAGCCATGGCGTCCACAAAAGGCACAACAAAGAGCCTGGTGACCCTGCCTTTCATGGCCAGCTCGGACTTGGAAATCCTGGGGTAATAACCCTTGCAGAATTCAAAGTCGCTGTGGGGGTTTGCCGTGGGCTCCAAAAGCCTTCCCAACAGTACCCTGTCGTAGTCCAATATGTCGCAGTCATGCAATCCGATCACATCGCTGTCACCCCTGGCAAAGAGGTACCCCAAGGCGATCCAGACAGACTGCCCCTTGCCCTGAATCCCTGTGTGGATCCTTCTGGAGGCCAATTCCTGAAATATCTTCTGAACCCGCGGGCCGTCCACCCAAACCACGGCCACCTCACGGTCCCTTGAAGAAAGGCAGGAGAAAAGCTCTGTGGCCTCTTGAAACTGGGAGGGCTCCGGGGCCCCGCCCAAAGCCACCACTACGTGGCGCAGATAGCCCACCTCCTTTATTTGCCGGCAGATCCGCTCCAAGGCGACTTTGGAGTTCAGCTCCTCATACAGGCAGGGCAGAAGAAGGCTCATGCGAAGGCTCCGGGCGTAGGACAGCAACTTCTGCTCCAAGGAGGCCAGATACTCTTCCCTGTCCAGCACCTGGTAAAGCCCGTGGAGATTGGTGATTATCCCTTCTTGGTGAAAATCCCCCATCCGGAGAGCCCTTCCTTTCTAGGCGCCGCGGCAGCGTTTCAATATACCAGATCAAGCCTGGAAGTGCATCCTGTGGCCGGGCCCCAAAACCGCCTTGCCCCCTCCGCCGGGGAGGTCCAAGGCGTACTGCGGCACTAGCTCAAGGGGCAAATTTCGGGTGAGCTCCCGCACGATCTCCAGGCCGCTTTGGACCGGGGTCTGGAAATGGGAGGCCCCCCTCACGGGATCCAGCTGAAACAAATAGTAGGGCCTGACCTTCATGGACAAGAGCCCCTTTACCAGCCCCAGGATCACACTGGGATCGTCGTTGACTCCCTTGAGCAGTACGGTCTGGGAACCCATGGGTATGCCGGCATCGGCCAGCATTGAGCAGGCGCGACGGGCTTGAGGGGTCAGCTCAAAGGGATGGTTGAAATGAAGGCTCATGTAAAGGGGGTGGTATTTCCTGAGCATTCTGCAAAGAGAGGGGGTGATTCTTTCCGGGAGGGCTGAGCAGACCCGGGTGCCTATTCTGAGCATCTCAACGTGGGGTACAGCTCGAAGCTCGGAAAGGATTCCCTCCAGTTTCCTGTCTTCCAGGAGCAGGGGATCCCCCCCTGAAAGGAGCACGTCGCGCACCTGCTTGTGAGAACGGATGTACTTTATGGCCTGCCCAAGATCCGGCTCCTGTTCAGGGGAGGCTTTGGCCACTTTCCTCCTCCTATTGCAAAACCTGCAATGCACAGCACATTGGTTGGAAGCCAAAATCACCACTCTGTCGGGATAGCGGTGGATCAGATTCGGCACAGGGCTCATTTTCTCCTCTGCCAGGGGATCAAGGGAGCCGGCTTTATCCTCCATTTCCTTGGGATCAGGAAGGACCTGTCTTGCAATGGGATCTCTCGGCCCCCGGATGAGGGAGAGAAAATAGGGATTTATGAGGGCTGGGAAGCGGTGGGAAACAAGCTTGGTGGCCTTTGGATCCAAGCCGAAGATCTTGCAGAGCTCCTCCGGGCTGCTGAGGCTCCTGGCCAAGCTTTCCCGCCAGGGTTCTTCTGCTTTTCTTCTCATATTAATCTCTTGGCTCAGAAAGCAGGATCCTGCTGTCGGCCACAACGCAGCCTTCCCCTTCTGGATAGACAATAAGGGGATTTATATCCAGCTCGCGTATCTCAGGGTGATCGCTTACCATCTGGGAAAGCCTGAGGATGCAATCCTTTATGGCTTCTATGTCTGAGGGGGGTAGCCCTCTGAGACCCTGGAGAACCTTGTAAGCCTTGATGGAGCGGATCATGATCTCGGCGCTTACCTCCCACATGGGAGCCAGGCGAAAGGTCACGTCCTGGAGGGCTTCCACAAAGGTCCCACCAAGGCCGAACATGCAGATGGGGCCGAACCTGGGGTCTCTGGTGGCCCCGAGAATCACCTCCACCCCGCCCCTGGCCATGCGCTCAATGAGAACTCCCTGGATCCTGGCCTCTGGGTTGAAGCTGCGGGCATTGGCCAGGATCTCCCTGTAAGCAGCCTGGGCCTCCTCAATGCTTCGGATCTTGAGACGCACCCCTCCAGCGTCGAACTTGTGAACTATGTCAGGAGAACTGATCTTCATGGCCAAAGGGAAGCCCACCTCTTCCAGAGCCTGGCCCAGTTGGGAGGCTTCCTGCACCAAGCGGCCCTTGAGGGTTGGAAAGCCGTAGCACTGTAAGATCTCGTTAGCCTCCCACTCAGGCATGAAGTAACTGCGGCTATCCTGGAGTCTCCTCCTGATTATCTGACTTGTCGCTTCTCTGTCCGCAGCCACCCTTCTGATTTGCCTCTTCTCCAACCTCAAAAGCTCACCGAAGCGCACCATGGAGGCCATGGCCCGGGCCGCAGCCTCAGGAAAGGTGTAATTGGGGAAACCGTTTCTCTCCAAGTAACTGACCCCTTGGGACACATCCACTATCCCCATGAATGAGCAGAGCACGGGCTTGTCTATGCCCTGGGCCACCCTGGGCACTATCTGGGCTGTCTCAAGGATGTCTGTCATGGCCTGTGGAGTAAGGATGACTATGGCCCCGTCCACCCCTTGGTCTTCCAGGATGGCCCTTATGGCCGCCTCATAACGCTCATGGGTTGCATCCCCTATCACATCCACGGGGTTGGCTGTGCTGGCCGTTGGGGGGAGCTGCTGAGCCAGCTTTTCTCTTGTGGAGTCGGAGAACCTGGAAAGGGTGAGCCCGTAGCGGATGGCGGGATCCGTAGCCACTATGCCTGGGCCCCCGGCATTAGTGACTATGGCCACCCTGTTCCCCTTGGGCACGGGTTGACGGGAAAAGGCCAGAGCGTAGTTGAAAAGCTCGGCTATTGTCTCAACGCGCTGAATGCCGCTTTGCATGAATATGGCATCGTAGGCGGCGTCGGAACCTGCCAGGGATCCGGTGTGGGAAGATGCCGCCTTGGCTCCCTCTGGGGAGCGGCCTGATTTGATGGCCAGCATGGGCTTTTTGGAAGACCAGGTGATCTCCCTGGCTATTTCTATGAACTCCCGACCCGCGCTTATGTCTTCGAGATACATCAATATCACTTGGGTGTCTGGATCCTCTTTCAGGTAGGCCAGAAGGTCGATCTCGTTGACATCCGCCTTGTTCCCAAAGCTTATGAACTTGGAGAAGCCTATGTTGCGGCCCGCAGCGAAATCCAGCACTGCGGTGCACAGGGCGCCCGATTGGGAGATGAAGGCTATGTTGCCTGAGGCTGGCATCTTGGTGGCAAAGCTGGCGTTCATGGAGACCGAAGGGTGGGTGTTGATGACCCCAAGGCAGTTGGGGCCCACAAGGGGAAGGCCGTGGGATCTTACGACTCTTTTTAAGTCCTCCTCAAGCTGAATCCCCACCCCTCCCACCTCTTTGAAGCCTGCGGTGATGACCACAAGTCCCTTCACCCCCTTGGCCGCCGCATCCTCCACCACCTTTGCCACTGATTTAGCCGGCACTATGATCACAGCCAGGTCCACTTGATCCGGGATCTCGCTCAGAGAGGGATAGGACTTCACGCTGAGAACCGAGCGGGAATTAGGATTAACCGGGTAGAGCACTCCCTGGTACCCTCCGGAGAGGATATTTGAAAAAACGGCCCTCCCCACGCTTCCGGGCCGATTGGTGGCTCCAACCACTGCTATGGAGCTTGGGTTCATGATGGCCGAGATATCCTTCAACTTGTCTTCCTCCTCGTTTTTTTTTACAGGATATCAGATTCTGCGGGCTTGCCCAAAGCCACCTTGCCAGGCAAAGGCAGGCTCTATATCCTGGAAACCGCGGGGAGGATTCAGCAAGGCTGTTTAAAAGCAACGGATAATCAGGGCCAACTCTAGGAAATCAAAGGACACTATGACACATGGTGGAAGAAGCGGGTGATTCTATTTCCGTTGCAAGTGTAAGACTGGATATGGCCTGGGATCCGGTGGCCTGAGGGTTTGGCCACCAATTTGAGGGGTCTTGGCGGATGATCAAGCTTAAGGAGAGGCCATGAAAATGATCTTGGGCTTGGGAGGCTCGGCTCTTTTGGTCTTTTTGAGCTGCGGGGGAGGCCTTTGGGCTCTTGAACAAAAGATTCCGGTTACAGCCAGCATAGTGCCCCTGGCTGATTTCTGCAGCCAGATAGGAGGGGATCGGGTGGATGTGCAGGTGCTGGTGCCTCCCGGGGCAAGCCCCCACACCTTTGAACCCCCTCCCTCGGTGGTGGCCAGGGCCAGCAGCGCAAAGCTTTTCCTGTACATAGGAGAGGGATTGGAACCTTGGGCTGAAAGGATGGCCAAGTCCTTAAAAAAGGGCTCAGTGGCGCTGGAGGCTGCCCAAGGTCTTCCCCTTATCAGGGAGACTCACAATGAAGAGCCTCCAAAGCGAGGGAAAGAAAAGCATTCTCACTCCCATGGGGGAGCCAATCCCCACATCTGGCTGGATCCAGTTTTGGCCAAGGAGATCTGCAGCAAGATAGCCGGGGCCTTAATCCGGGTGGATCCCTCCCAAAAAGCATATTATGAAAAAAAGCTGGCAAACTATCTGGAAAAACTAGAGGCTTTGCACCAAGAGATCCAGAAGAGGGTAAGCAGCTTTGAGATCAAAAAGTATGTTTGTTTCCATCCGGCTTATGTGTATTTTGCCAAACGCTATGGTTTAGAGGAGGCGGGAGTGATAGAGCTTTCCCCAGGCAGGGAGCCTTCTCCCAAACATCTGAAGAACCTGGTGGGAACAATCAGGGAGCAGGGCATCCAGGTGGTCTTTGCAGAGCCCCAGTTGAATCCCAGGGTGGCCGAGGTGATAGCCAAGGAGGCAGGGGTAAGGGTAGCCACTGTGGACCCCCTGGGAGGCAGACCTCCTTATGGTTCGGATTACCTGGCCCTTATGCGCTACAACCTGGAAGTGATGGCCCAGAGCATGGGAGGGAAATGATGGGCGCGGCAGTGGAAATCAGGGGCCTGACGGTCAAGTACAACGGGACAGTGGCCCTGGAGGAAGTGGATCTGGAAATAGAGGAGGGCCGCTATGTTGGGATTCTAGGGCCCAACGGGGCGGGCAAGAGCACGCTTTTGCAGGTGATCCTGGGGCTTGTGCGTCCCACAAAGGGATGGGTGAGGGTCTTTGGGGAGGAGCCAGAGCGGCTCAGGGGAAGGGGCAGGGTGGTGGGGTATCTTCCCCAGAGACCTCTTATCAACCCCAACTTCCCTGTCTCAGCCTTGGAGGTGGTGCTCATGGGCCGCTACGGGAGGCTTGGGCTTTTTAGAAGGCCCGGCAGAGAGGATAGGGCAGCGGCCCTTCGCTCCATGGAAAGGGTGGGGATAGCGCATCTGGCCGGTAGAAACGTAGGGGAGCTGTCAGGGGGGGAACAGCAAAGGGTTTTTATTGCCAGGGCTCTTTGTGTGGAGCCCAAGCTGTTGGTGCTGGATGAGCCCACGGTCTCTTTGGATGCTTGCGCTCAGGACGAGCTGTATGAGTTGATCGCCGGACTAAAAGATGAATTGGGCCTCACGGTACTAATGGTGTGCCATGATGTGGGAGCCGTATCCAGGCATGTGGACGATGTGATCTGCATAAACCGTCGGGTGCATTTGCATCAGCCCCCTCCCATCGGCCGCATCGGGCTGGAGCAAACCTTTGGCTGCAGCGTGGAGTACCTCTTCCACGGGGAAGTGCCCCATAGGGTAGTCAGGGGTCACGATGGGTGAGTTCATGGAATGGGGTTTTCTTCATAGAGCCCTGGCAGCAGGGGTCTTGGTAAGCGGTCTGTGCGGGGTGCTCTCGGTCTTCGTGGTGCTTCGCAAGATGGCTTTCATAGGGGTTGGGATTTCCCATTCCGCCTTCGGAGGGGTGGCTCTGGGTTTTCTGTTGAGCGTGAGTCCCTTCTGGAGCGGGGTGGGGTTTGCCGGGCTTGTGGCCCTGCTCATTGAGTGGTCCAGGAGCAAAGGCCGTGTGGAGGAGGACACGGCCATAGGGATTCTTTTTTCAGCCTCTATGGCCCTAGGGGTGCTCTTTCTCCATCTTTCCAGAACTTACAATGTGGATGTGTTCGGCTTTCTTTTCGGGAACATACTGGCGGTGGGGGAGGGGCAGCTCTGGGAGATTTTGGGCTTAGCGGGGCTGGTTCTGGCGGTGGTGTTTCTTTTCTTCAAAGAGCTGGTGTTCCTGAGCTTTGATGAGGCTATGGCCTGGGTGAGCGGGGTGCCGGTGAGCCTTCTGAGATACCTCTTCCTGGTGGTGTTGGCCTTAAGCGTGGTTGTGTCCATATATCTTGTGGGGATCATTCTGGTGGAAGCGTTGTTGGTTGTACCGGGGGCTGTGGCCAGAAACCTTACCCGCCAGATACGCCACATGGCGGCGGTCTCTGCAGGGGTGGCTGTCGGCTCAACGCTTATAGGGCTGGCTGTTTCTTACTGGTTGGACCTTCCTACAGGCGCGGCCATAGTGGGGATCCTCTCCCTGGTTTTCTTTGTGACCTCAGGTCTCTCCAGGAAAAAAGCTCACAGGCTCTCCTGATCCGCCGGGGGCCGCATGAAAACACATCCCCCAAAAGACCCTGACTCCTGGAAGGGAAAGGCTTTATAAAGCTTTTTCCCGAGGCAGAGGCTTCTGCTTGCCCATTAGCCCGGATGATTCTCCAAAGCCCGTAACGTTGGGGGCTACGCCCCCAAGCCCCCGGTACACTTCGACACATTACAGCTCAAAGCAGCACCAAATATGAAACCTAAAATCAGGCTGTTTTTGGGTATGGGCCTGTTTGTGCAAATGTGTCACCGCTATTTTTCTCTGTTGACAGGCAAGCCGGCTTCTGTTAGGAGAGATTCACCTGTTTTGGGCTTGCAGGGTAATTCCAGCGCTGCCCGGGAGGTGTGCATGGCCGAGGAGCAAGGCGGGGAGAAACCTCTTCCCAAACTTACCATAAGATTGGTGGGATTCCAGCCTGGGGCCTCACAGGATGAACTGGCACTGGCACTGGGGCGGCTTTACAAGGGGAGGAGCCAGGAAGAGATAAGAAAGGCCCTGGCCAGGGTGCCTTTTACCTTAAGTCGTTCGGCCACAGAAGAACAGGCACGTAAAATCAGGGGCTTCTTGGAAACAAAAGGGGCGCTGCTGGAGATTACATACCAGGCTGTCTTGAAAGCCCAAACTTTCCCTGTGGAGGAGAAAGGGGAGTTACAGGAGCTCAAGGCTCCCGGAGCTCTCAGCCCTGTTGGTAAGCCCATTATCTGGGCCAAGGAAAGGCGCTCCAAGCCCAGGGTTCACCCCGGGCTTCCCCTGGAGCCTATGGGTCTTAAGGAGATTCTCTCCCGGGCCCTTGTTTTGCTAAGAGAAAACCTGGTCCTGTTTTTTCTTCTGATGCTCCTGCCCAATCTGATTTCTTTCCTCTTGGCCAGGCTGCTGGGTGGGGTGGAAGGCATGGGTTTCTCTCCAGCTTCCTTGGGAAGCCCGGAGATCCTGGTCTTGGCGGTGGGTGTTCTTGTCTTTGTTGTTCTTTTCATATGGACCGAAGGTGCCCTGATTTACGCAGTCTCTGAGATCCACCTGGGGCACGAGGCGGGCCTGTGGGGCTCTTTGGGGGCAGTGCTGCCCAAACTGGGGGCCTTACTTTCTACCATGCTCCTGGTGTGGTTTCTGATCTTCCTCGGGTTCCTTTGTTTTGTAATACCGGGTGTCATCTTTCTGCTTAGATGGCTCATGGCTGACAAGGTGGTCGTTCTGGAGGGGCTGAGGGGTACGCAGGCTATGCGCAGGAGCCGAGAGCTCATGCGTTTTAGGTTTGGAGCTGGTTTTTGGAGCAGGCCTTGGGCGAGGGTGAGCCTCTTGGGCTGCGGGGTGGGGCTTGTCTGCCTTGGTATGTACCTGGTCCTCCTGATTCCGGGTTGGATACTGAGTTACTTTTTCCCGGGCGCCTTGAGCAGTTATCTGGGAGAGGGGTTGGAACTCCTGGCCGAGACCTTGACTTCAGCCTACGGTTCCATAGCTTTGGTCATATATTATTACGACACAAGGGTGCGCAAGGAGAACTTCGATCACAGAAGCATGGCCGAACACGTTTGAAAAGGCCATTGATGTCAGCTTTTGGCCGGTGGCCCCAAGACGAGTTCCACCACTTGTTGCAAGGAGTCCACGAAATGAAGCTTGAGGGCGGCCAGGGTTTTCTCTGGGGCATTTTGTGCATCCATCCTGTTTCTGGAAGGCAGCACGACTTCCCTTACCCCGGCCCTCTGTGCTGCCAGCAGTTTTTCTCTCACCCCGGCCACCGCAAGAATCCGTCCTGTTAAAGTCAGCTCTCCGGTTAGGGCCACCTCCCTGCGGGCCGGCCTTCCGGTGAAAAGGGATAGCAGGGCTATGGCAATGGTTATCCCTGCCGAGGGGCCGTCTTTGGGAATGGCCCCGGCAGGGACATGTACATGGATGTCCCGGCCATCAAGGGCCTCCTCAGGGATACCCAGCTGCTTTGCCTGGCTTCTCAAAAGGCTCAAAGCAGCGAGGGCCGACTCCCTCATGATCTCCCCCAGCGAGCCTGTGAGAAGCAAGGCATTTTTCCCCTTCATGGAGGTAGCTTCAATAAACACTATATCCCCACCCCCCTCGGTCCACACAAGCCCTGTGGCCACCCCTACCCGATCTTTCTCCTCTGCCACCTCGTGGAAATAACGCCTAGGCCCCAGATAAGAGGCCACATCCTCGGCTTCAATGTTTTTCGGGGGAGCAGGCCCATCCTTCTGTACTTCCTGCCGTGCCAGCTTTCTGTGTATAGATGCCAGTTCTCGCTCCAGAGCCCTCAGGCCGGCCTCGCGGGTGTAATCCCTTATCACCCGTAAGAGGGCCTCCTCCGTGAACCTGGGTGGATTTCCCTCCAGTCCATGATCCCGCACCAGCCTTGGGAGCATGTGGCGGCGGGCGATCTCAAGCTTTTCATCATCCGTGTATCCGGGCAGGGTCAAAACCTCCATCCGGTCCAGTAAAGGGGAAGGTATCATGTCTGTCACGTTGGCCGTGAGGATGAACATGACTCCTGAGAGATCAAAAGGCAGATCCAGGTAGTGGTCCACGAAGTGCCTGTTTTGCTCAGGGTCCAGCACCTCCAGGAGGGCCGAGGCCGGGTCGCCCTTGAACTCCTGCCCCAGCTTGTCCACCTCATCCATCATGAAGACCGGGTTGAGGCATCCCACTCGGCGGATTTCCTGGATAATCCTTCCAGGCATAGCCCCAGCATAGGTCCTTCTGTGACCACGGATTTCCGCCTCGTCCTTGACTCCGGCCAGGGATATCCTCACGAACCGCCTTTCCATTGCTCTGGCTATGGAGCGTCCCAAAGATGTTTTGCCTGTTCCTGGGGGACCGGCGAAGCAAAGGATAGGACCCTTGACCTCCTGTTCCACCTGCTTCTTCTCCAGGGAGCGTGCCACGGCAGCCCTAAGTTCCTCCAACTGGAAAGGTTTGGCGATATAGTCACAGGCCCCTGTCTTCATGGCGTTGACTGCCGTTTCCACCGTGGCGTATCCGGTGATCAATATCACGGCGGTCTCAGGACAGGCTTCCTTTATGCGAGAAAGGAGTTCCAGGCCGTCCAACCCTTCCATCTTCAGGTCCGTAAGCACCAGATCAAAGTGCTCAGAGCGCACCAAGGCCAGGGCTTCCAAACCCGTGGAGGCGGACGCCACTTGGTGACCATCCTTTTGGAGCACGTGGCAGATGTTCTCCCTGGCTATCTCCTCGTCGTCCACGACCAGCATACGGAATGGCTTTTTCCTTCGCAGTGTTCTGACCGCAAGGTACTCCAGAATTCGCTCCTTTACCTGGGTGAGACCAAAGTGGTCTTCATCCAGGACCGCCTGGGCCCGAGCTAGGTCCAGGTTGTCCTCTGTGCGCAAGCCCCAGGGCATGGAAAGCAGGTAATCTAGGTAAGTGATGCCTATGGTATAGTCTGTGGAGTCAGGATGCATCTTCTCCATACGGGCCAACTCTCTCAGGGCAGCCTCTTTGGCAGGCCCAGGCATGGAGGATTGTTCCAGAGCTTTGCGAAGGGAGAGCAGTTCCTCCCACTCCTCTGATGGGACTTGTTCGCGGCTTGGCGGCCCTTTTTTCCCAAACCATCCCATGACCTGTCCCCTCATATTTGTTCCCATTATACATTGCTTCCCCCTCCAAAGAAGGGGTTGAAGCTTTTCAATGGCTCAGATCAGACCCAGGCAGCTGATGCTAGGCATGCTGGCTGGCCGAACTCAAGGGGCTTCTTCCACCCTGAGGCGGTTTTCACCGACTCCTGAGCGTTGCATTATGCAATGATTGGCTTGCCAAGGGTAACAGCTCTTCAACTTCTTGAAATCTTTATCATGCCCTCTGGGAGTTACTCGCAGCTGTTTCATTTTGCAATGGTCCGATTTGCCTCCTGACAACTCATATGCGCCCAATTATGTGTGATATCAATATGTTATAGCTTAGAGGTTTTTAGGCACGGGTCTTGATAAGAAAATCATTGCCCCAGCTTCAGAAATAGGGCGGGAGATGCTCAGATGATGAACGAAATTCGACAGAGACTTGAGGACTGGATGGCCGCTGTGGCTTTTGCCGAACAGGGAGATCACCTCACGGCGAGGCAGCTTGTCCGGGGTAAACAGAGACCTATGGTGGCTCCGCGCAAGAGAGCCATACAGAGGGACAGAATGGCGGCCAGGGCCCGGCTTAGCAGAGATTGAGAGCAGCCAGTGTGAAGGGCGGCCGGAGGAAACCGCTATGGGTGTATGGAGCAGACTCAGGGGAAAGAAAAGGGGAGGCCCTGGGATTTTCCAGAAGAGGCGCCGGGCGGTCTCTTGGGCCGATGCTCTTGAACGCTACGGGGAAGCGGCCGGGATCGCCCAGGAGGGTCAGACTGAACAGGCCCGCGGTCTGGTCTTGGAACACCTATTGGAGCCTCGAAAGATCCTTGTGGTCACCGGGCAGGAAGGAGTTTCTGCACCGTTGAGGAACTATGCCTCATCCTTGGCCGCCCGCATGGGATGCGAGGTATGGCATTTGGTTTGCTCAAGGCCCGGATCCACTTCCACACTAAGGCGCAGCTGTTTGGTCGGGACAGGGGGGCCTCACGAAGAGATCTTCTTGGAAGGAGATGTTGGCAGTTGTATCCAACAGGCACTGGGCCACCTCAAAAGAGTGGAGTTCGTGCTCATGGAAAAGGAAGGGCCCGAAAGGCTGGAGGTGCCTGTAACTGTTTTCACACTCTTGAATCAAGCCTGAAGCTCAAAGGAGGTGCAGGAGCATGGCTCGGGATCAGGATGGCATGGGAAGACCTGTGGGAAAGATGGCCTTGTTTGGAATAGCCACTGCAGGGCTCTACGGGGCAGTTTTCGCCAACTCTGACTGGGTGATGGAGCATTTCACCCGGGGGGCCTGGTATGCGGCTTTACCTGTGGCGACTGTTTTTCTTTTCTCTTTTGTCCATGGGGCCTTTGCAAGCCACCTGTGGACTGTGCTTGGAGTAGGGGTGACCAAGAGGCCGGCCCAACCCAGACCTAGGAAGGTCAGAAGGCTGGTCCGAAGACGCAGACCTCAGCCCCAGCCTAGGCTGAATGCTTAGGCAGGCCAGGGTCGGGATACCCACCAGGGAGAGGCTGCCATAGAACTTGAGGGGGAGGGGAATCATGCACGAAGCTGCGCAGGAAGCGGTCAGATTCATAGACCTGAATCTCTTGTCGGTGCTTTTTCTGTTCGTGGTAGGGTTCATAGGCGGCTTGGTAAGCGGTTTTATCGGCTCAGGGGGCGCTTTTGTGCTCACCCCAGGCATGATGAGCCTGGGAGTTCCCGGGGCGGTGGCGGTGGCCAGCAACATGTGCCACAAGTTTCCCAAGGCCATGGTGGGGGCATACAAGCGTTTCAAGTATGGCCAGGTGGATATCAAATTGGGCCTCACAATGGCAGCCACAGCAGCCATCGGCGTGCAGGTGGGCATTAGGATCCAGCAATGGATCCTGTCCATGTGGGGTGAGGCTGGATCTGACCTGTACGTGAGCCTGGCCTTCGTGGTGGTGCTAATCACCGTTGGTGGGTACGTGTTCAGGGACGCCAGGCGTCTTGCCAAGCGGGGAGGGGAGGAGAAACCCTCCTCCCTGGCCGGGCGGCTCCAGCGCATAGAACTCCCCCCCATGATCCACTTCAAGACCGCCAACGTGCGGATCTCCTTATGGTTCACTGTGCCTGTGGGATTCGCCACTGGTATGCTGGCAGCCACCATAGCCGTAGGAGGTTTCATCGGGGTGCCTGGAATGATGTACGTTGTCGGGGCCTCCAGCCTTGTGGCATCTGCAACAGAGCTTGTGATTGCTTTTGTGATGGGCTTTGCAGGCTCAGTGAACTGGGCCATCCACGGTATGATTGATATCCGGCTCACCCTGATCATACTGGCTGGCTCCCTCCTGGGAGTCCAGCTAGGGGCCATCGGGACCACAATGGTCCGCCCACACCTTATCAAGGCCGTCATGGGCACCATAATGCTGATCGTTGCCCTGAGTCGGGCCATGGCCGTGCCCAAGTACTTGGACAAACTGGGGATTATTCAGGTGCCTGGAGAAGCCTCGGATCTTCTCTCCAAGCTTAGCTTCGCCACCATGTGCGCAGCCCTGGGAATAGGAGCGGCAATGATACTGGGAGCCATGTGGAAAAGTCGCACGAGGCCGGCCGAAGCTACAGAGGAAAAAGAGGTCCTGCAAAAGAGCTATGAGGCTGCCCGCTGAGTCAACCCCAGCAGCTCATCGACGGGGCGGTTCAAGGCCGCCCCAAAAAAATTCCCAGGCTTTCAGACCAAGGCCGGAGGCCTAAAGTCTTCATGCCCACTCTTTGCACTCCAAAGACATGTTGCACTTCCAGGAGCGCCTTGGGATAATTCCAACGTTCCCCTGCCAGGCCATTTCTTTCCGAGGGAGAAGGAGCTTCATGTGGAAGGCCATGTGGAAGATCAGGGTGCGGCTTGTGCTTGGGTTCGCAGCCTGTTTCCTGGGCGTGAGCCTGTTTGTGGCCCTGAGTTACAGTTATTTTGTGCAGATCGAGGGAAAACTCCTCTCCCTGAACCTATCGGATGGTTTGGTGAACTTGACCCTCGAGGCAAGGCGTTACGAAAAAAATTACTTCCTGTACGCCCACGAGGCCGACTTCCAGGAGGCTCTCAGGTACCTGGGACAGGTGGAACAGATTTTGTTGGTAGAACGCAAGGCAGTTGAGGAAACAATGGGTTTCTCAGGCTGGAGTCAGTGGAGGGATACCACTTGGGTGTACCGACGTTCCCTGTCCATAGTGCATGAAACAAGATCCAGAGGGGGTTCCGGCACAGACGGGGAGGAGCTGCTTCAACCCCATGTGAACACCATCCGCTCCACTGGCCAGGAACTCATCGGCCTGGCCGAGTACATGGCTGGAAGGGAGAGGGTGGGGATCCAGGCTCTCCTGAGTCGGTATAGGATCCTGTTCGGCCTGTTTTTTTTGAGTACCGTTTGTTTCGGGGGGCTCATCGTTTATCTGCTTGAGGTCAAGGTGGTCAGGCCCCTCTCGGTGATCGAGAAAGCCACCCGAAACGTGGCCGAGGGAAGATTCGAGACCATCGAGTGGAATTCCGGGCAAGACGAGATCAGCTCCTTGGTGAGGGCATTCAACAGGATGGTGGTGCAACTTGAAGAGAGCAGGGAGCAGATGGTAAGGACAGAGAAGTTGACGGCTTTGGGCACCCTCACAAGCGGGGTAGCCCATGAGCTGAACAATCCACTAAGCAACATCTCCACCTCCTGCCAGATTCTTTTGGAAGAGGCCGACCAAAGCTTCTCGGACCACCACAAACAGCTGCTGGCTGCCATAGAGGACCAGGTGGTGAAGGCCAGAGACATAGTAAGGGCCCTTCTGGAGTTCTCAAGGCAAAGAGAATTCCAGCTAAGGCCCGTGGATCTGAAAGAAGTAGTGGATGACACCTTGAAGCTCATCAAGGGGGATGTGCCACCGAGGGTGCAGGTAAGGAGCGAGGTTGGGCCGGGGATAACCTTGAAGGCCGACAAAGCCAGGATGCAGCAAGCCTTCATCAACACGATCATGAACGGAATCCAGGCCATAGAGGACGAGGGGACTGTCACAATTCGGGCGCGCAGGGCCGAGCTGCAGGGACATATCCTTGTGGAAGTGGAGGACACAGGCAGCGGGATTCCCCCTGAGGTTCTCCCAAGGGTCTTTGATCCTTTTTTCACCACCAAGGAAGTGGGCAGGGGAACTGGCCTGGGCCTTTCGGTTACGTACGGTATAGTGGAGAGACACAACGGCAGGATATGGATAGAGAGCGAGCTGGGCAGGGGAACCAAGGTGGTGATGCAACTTCCCACAGCAGTCCCCGAGGAGACCTGATCCATGACAAGACGCCCCAGGATCCTCATAGTGGAGGATGAGGATGTGGCCAGGGAGAACCTGCGCTACATCCTCTCCAAGGAACAGTACGAGATAGAAGCAGTGGGAAGCGGCTCTCAGGCTTTGGAGCTACTTTCGAGGGACGAATATGACTTGGTGCTGACCGACCTGCGCATGGAGAAGGTGGACGGCATGGAGGTGTTGTCCCGCACCAAGGAGGAAAGACCAGACACCGAGGTGATCATGATCACCGGATACGCCACGGTGGACTCGGCCATCGAGGCCATGAAAAGGGGGGCGTTCCACTATATTCCAAAGCCCTACAAGATAGAGGAGGTGCGGGCTTTGGTGAGACAGGCCCTGGAGAAGAAAAGGCTCAAGGACGAGGTACAGGAACTGCGAAGGGACCTGGAGGCACGAGACGGGGTTGGCTCCATTGTGGGGAAGAGCAAGCCCATGCAAGAGCTCATGGAGACAGTGCGCCAGATAGCCCCAACGGATTGCAATGTTCTCATAGTCGGGGAGACCGGGACCGGGAAGGAACTCGTGGCCAGGGCCATCCACCAGCTGAGCAGGCGATCCAGGGCGCGTTTCCTGGCCCTGAATTGCGGGGCCTTCACAGAAGAACTTCTGGCCAACGAGCTTTTCGGACACGAGAAGGAGGCTTTCACTGGTGCCCACACCGCCAAGCCTGGCCTCTTCGAGGCTGCTCACAAAGGCACCATCTTCCTGGACGAGATCGGGGATATGCCCCATTCAATGCAGGTAAGGCTTCTCAGGGTTATCCAGGAAAGGGCTGTCATGAGGGTGGGTGGAACCGTGAGCATTCCTGTGGACGTGAGGGTCCTTGCCGCCACGAACAAGGACCTAAAAAGGCTGGTGGAAGAGGGCAGATTCCGCTCAGACCTTTATTTCAGGCTCAACGTGGTGGCTCTTCAGGTCCCGCCTCTCTCGCAACGGAGGGAGGACATCCCCCTTCTGGCCCACCATTTCCTGCGCAGATTCTCATCCCAGCAGGGAAAAGAAATCAAAGGCATCACCGAGGAGATGATGGAGCTTCTCATGAATTATCCGTTCCCGGGCAACGTCAGGGAGTTGGAAAACGTCATGGAGAGGGCGGTGGCCCTCAGCAGGGGACCCATGCTGGAAGCCAAGGATCTGCCGCAAGAGTTCAGCTTGTTTCGATTCCGGGCCTTGAGATCCCAAGCAGGAGGGCTTCCCACACTGGAGGAGGCAGAGAGGGACTACATCCGCTGGGTGCTCCAACACACCAAGTGGAACAGAACTCGAGCCGCGGAGATCCTGGGCATAGACCGGGTCTCCCTCTGGAGAAAGATAAAACAATACTGCCTGGAGCCTCCCGGCCAGGCCCAGGAGGAGGAGACCGGAAGGCAGCCTTCCTGAGAGTCACCACTCCAACCATCCCCCCTTGACGTTGTGCTGTGCCTTTGATACGTTTCCGCCGATTTAGGCTCTGCAATAATGAACTGTGCTGGAATTTCCCATGGCTCTCACCAAAGTCTGGAGCACAGGGAGGAGCCCCTGGGATGCTCAGCCATTAAAGGGAGTGACCTGGAAGAGGTGGCTTGTGCTGCGCGGAGGTTGCAAATGGGAGGATGGAGAAGGTGGCTACTCGTGGCTGGAGTTGTGGCGGCCTGGGCGGCAACACAGGGGGCAGAGTGCTTCGCAGCTGAGTGCGCCGAGACACCCGCCTCAACCCCCTGGTGGTTATGGCCCCTCGTGCTATTCTTCTTTTGCTTAATGCTGGGTGTAATAGCGGTTCTGGCCGGGGTGGGAGGAGGGGTCCTGTACGTGCCGCTTGTGAGCGGGTTCTTCCCCTTTCATCTCGACTTCGTGAGAGGGGCTGGTCTGCTGGTTGCCCTGGCAGGGGCTCTGGCAGCCGGCCCAGGGCTCTTGAGGCGTAACCTGGCCAGCCTGAGGCTGGCCCTCCCGGTGGCCGTGATAGCCTCCAGCTGCGCCATCCTGGGGGCCTTTGTGGGGCTGGCCCTGCCCACCAATGTCGTGCAGATCTGTTTGGGCGGCACCATCGTGTTCATTGCCATCCTTTTGCTGGCCTCCAAGAACGTGGAGAGGCCGCAGGTGGGTGCCCAGGACCCGATCGGAATGGCCCTGGGCATGTCGGGTGCTTACCAGGAGTATACCGGGGAGCTGGTGGAGTGGAAGACCCACCGCACCCTTCCAGGGCTTTTCCTGTTCATCATCATAGGTGTGATGGCCGGGATGTTCGGCTTGGGGGCTGGTTGGGCCAACGTGCCTGTGCTGAACCTACTCATGGGGGTCCCCCTCAAGATCGCGGTGGGAACAAGCAAGTTCCTCCTCTCCATCACAGATACCTCGGCTGCGTGGGTCTACCTGAACCAGGGCTGCGTGATCCCCCTGATGGCCATCCCCTCAATCGTCGGGCTCATGCTGGGCTCCTTCGTGGGGGTGAGGATCCTGGCCATTGCCAAGCCAAAGATGATCCGGTATCTGGTCATAGGGGTGCTCCTTTTTGCCGGCCTCAGGTCCCTCTGGAAGGGCCTGGGTCTCTGAGCCAGGAGGTGAGCCATGTCACAAGAGATAGAGACTCCCAGGGAGCAGATCCTTTACGCCAACATCCTGTTCTATGGCTGCTGGCTGGGTATCTTCGTCATGATCCTCACTTACTTTCTTTATGTTTTTGGGCTCTTAGAGCCACACGTGCCCCTTCAGCGCATAAGCCAGTGCTGGGCTGAGCCTGTGGGCAAGTACGTGGAGGGCTCGGGCATTCCCCTGGGATGGGGCTGGGTAACGCTTCTGGGGAAGGGGGATTTCCTGAACTTTGTGGGAATCGTGTTTCTGGCCGGGCTCACGGTGCTGTGCTTCCTGACTCTCATTCCCGCGTACGTGGCCCAGAAGAGGTGGATTTTCGCAGCGATAGCCACCACAGAGGTGCTGGTCCTGATCCTGGCCGCCTCTGGCATCCTGGCCACTGGAGGCCACTGAAAAAGGTGACGCAGGAGAACTTATTCCTCTGCTTAGCGGTCTGGCCCGGTGGGCGGAAAGCCTCACACGGGAGCTAAAGGATTTCACTGATTATACCGAAAGCCCCAGGCGCTACAGGCGGCTTCGCAGGAATATGATCTTGCTTGGCATCCCGGGCATCACTTAACCCCTAGTTCTTCTGGCTGCATTCAACTACCACCAGTTCCAGAGGCGGAGCTGGTGCAGCCTCTGCGAATCCTGGTCAATCGCACCAAGCATTCCTTTGAGCTCTTCTTGACCGAGCGGCTCTCGGCCCTGGGCTTCATCGCCTCGGCCTACTCGTGAGAGGAGCTGGCCGATGAGCGTGGGTTGCACAGGATCTTCCAGGTCATGAAGAAAGAGCTGGGAGGTTTCGTGGATCTGGGGCTCATAGACCGGGAAGGGATCCAGGTGAAGAGCAAGCTCGGGGTTGGGACCAGTTTCAAAGTCTTGCTGCCTCTGAGGGCACCCCAGACCGAAGGGAGCGGAAATGGAGCCATGCAGGCTGCTTCTGGTGGATGACGAGGAGGAATTCGTCACCACACTGGAGGGGTATCCGGGCCAGGGTGGCCCTGAGCGGAGAGGAGGCCTTGCAGGCCCTGGATTCGGAAGCCGCCCATGTGGTTGTGCTGGATGTGCTGCTTCCAGGCATGGGCGGTCTGGAAGTGCTCAAGAGAATCCGCCAGGCTCAGGGAGGTGCAAGTGATTCTTCTCACCGGGCGTGGCAGCGACCAGGAGGCCAGGGAAGAGGTGGCCCTGGGGGTATTCGACTACTACCTGGTGAAACCCGTGCACCCCTCAGGCCTGCAAAGAAGCATCACCGGCTTGTGCGAAACCTGTATTTCAATGCCGGATCCATCAGGGGTTCGCTCAACCTTAAAGGTCTCGGGGGTGATGACCCCCCCCCCACCGCATAGGGGTCCAGACCCCATACCGCGCTTATCCATATGCGATTGTCCTCGAGATCCGAGGGATTGAGGCTATACATGACCCCGCTGGCCCTTGCCTCCACCATGCGCAAGCAGGCCACGGCCATGGCCTGGTCCTCGTCCCTTATGCCCTTGTGAAGCCTGTAGGAGATGGCCCTCGGGGTGTAAAGGCTCCCCAAGATTATCTTGTAGGTCTGGAGAATCCGCTGTGGTGGGACGTTGAGGGAAGAGAGGTACTGCCCTGCAAAGGATAGCCCTCCTGTGTCCTCCCCTGTGGCGCTGCTTCTCATGGAGATTCGAACTTCCGCCCTCCCGAAACATCTCTCATAGCCTTGCAGGATGGCCTGCTCCAATCTCCCCGGGATCTTTGCCAGGAGGATCCTCCTCTGTATTTCCTCGCTCATGTTGGCCAAGCTCTGTGGGTCATCGTGCCTTATCTCCATCTGGAGCTTGGAGATCTCCTCCTTGAGATCGTTGCCTTCCATGAACAGATGAAAGGCGGCTGTGGTAATTGCAAAGCCCTCTGGCACTCTTAGCCCGACCTTGTTTCTCACCTCACCCAGGTTGGCGTTCTTGCCACCTACAGCGTCAAGGAAAGTCCGGTCGATACTCTCGTAGGGCAGAACCAGATCCGTGGTCTCCACTGGAGTTGTGGCCTGGATCTCCTCCCGTATTCTCCGACTCAGCTCCTCCAAAACGGGCGACAGCGCGGAGTAGCCCCCCCTGAGAGGCCCTCGAGGGCCCTCACCATGCGATGGGCATGAAACAAGGCCCGAGCCCCGGCTGCGCGAACGTAGGCCATGCCGAAGACCGCATCCCCCCTGAGCTTCTCCTCCATGTCGGCTATGAGATCCAGGTTCTCGGCATTGGAGGCCAGGAGTTCCTGGAACAGGGCATACTTCCTTCGGAAGAGTTCCCCCGGCTCTTGCTGAAGGGCCTTGACTTTGGGGCGCCTTCTCAAGAGTCTCCACATTTTCCCACCTTCAGTGCAAAGGGCGCGAGTCCAGTCACGCTTCTTTGCTTGATTCTGCGCGATTGTCCAGCTCATATTGCGTGGCCGGGCCCTTGCCAACCTTGCGCAAGAACCCTCTGGCCACAAGGTCCTGGAGGTCGTAAAGGGCTGTTCTGGGAGGAAGTTTGTTGTCGAAGATCTCCTGGTAGTCTGATCTGCTTATGCGGCCCTGTTTCTGGATCAAGTGCCAGGCCCTTCGCTGCCTGTGGTTCAGGTCCAGGGGCACCATGGGATGTGATGTCGCTTGGGACACCGGCTGCAGCAAAGGGATGGCCTCCATGGAATCGGATCTCCTGATCCCGGTCTCGCCCAGACGTATGTCCTCGGCCTGTATGAGGTTGCCCCCTGCCATGGCAACTGCCCTTGTGACGCAGTTCATTAGCTCTCTCACATTTCCCGCCCAGTTGTGGTTCTTCAGTTTCTCCAAGGCCCCACGGCTGAGGCCCATGCCTTCCTTGTTCATGAGCCTGCCCGCCTCCCTCAGGAAGTGATCCACCAGCACCGGGATGCTCTCCCTGTGTTCCCTCAGGGGAGGGGTCCTTATGGTGAGCACCTCCAACCTGTAGTACAGATCCTCCCTGAAGAGGCCTTGCTCGATCAGTTCCTTGAGATCCACGTTGGACGCGGCTATGAGTCTCACGTCCACGTCCAGTTCTCTGTCGCTTCCCAGAGGACGCACCTTGCGCATTGATATGGCCCTCAGGAGAGCCTGTTGCACGTTGGGGGACGCGGTGCCGATCTCGTTCAGGAAAAGAGTCCCTCCGTTGGCGGCCAGAAAGGCTCCCTTGCGGTCCTCCCTGGCCTCCGTGAAAGCGCCTTTTATGTGGCCGAAGAGGGAATCCATGAGGAGGCTCTCCTCCAGGGCCCCACAGTTGATGGATACGAATGGCCCCTGGCTCCTTGAGCTGTTTCCGTGGATTGCCTCTGCAATGAGCTGCTTGCCGGTGCCTGACTCCCCGATGATCAGCACGTCAACGTCCACGCTGGCGGCCTTGAGGACCTCTGCCCTGAGTTGATCCATGAGGGGACCCACCCCCACGATTTCCTTGAGCTGGGGCGCAAGACCTTGGCTCTTGAGTGCCCTGATTTCCTCCTCGAGTCTGACCTTCTCCCTTTGCCGTTCCAGCTCCAGCTGCTGGTCCCTCGCCTTTATCTGGGCTATCTGTTCCCTGAGGGTGCGAATCATCTGGTTGATGGCAGCTTTGAGTACCCTGGTCTCGTAGTCCCGGGCATCCACATCCACCTCCTCCAGGCTGCCTGCCTCCACCATCTCCCTCACACGGCCGGCCATGCGCAGGATGGGCCTGGTGAGGGCCTCGCTTACGGCGAATATGACCAGGGAGATAGCCAAAATGGAAACCAGGGTAATCACGAACATCACGTCTATCTGCCGGTAACCTGCCCAGAGAGGGAGCCGGCTGCGGTCCACAAAAGAGATGCCAAAAAGGATGACAGGCTGATTCTCCGGGGCCTGGGTGAACCTAACGGGCGCATACCCCTGCGATGAGGCTGCCCCCCCGGAGGAGCCCCCCAGGCGAATCACACCGTGCTGCCCTGCAAGCACCTCCTGCACCATGTTCCAGTAGTGGTTGTGCTCCCCATTGGGTTTGAAGGCGCTGTCCAGCCCCGGCCTTCCATAGGTGCCTGAGAGGTCGGCCCTGGCCAGATCCACGGAGAGTTCCTTTGCCTGGTCCTCCGGCCCCTCTGACTGGAACAGAATCCACCCCTCCCTGTCAAACAGGAAGCTGTGACGAGGCTCCGGGCTTCTCACAAAGGCAAAAAGCGGGGAGCGCGGTGAGTTGAAAAGGGAAAGGACTTCTCGCAACTGCCTGACATCCACCCCAACCACCAACACTCCCCTGGGGGAGGTGCCCTCCCCGAAATATGGGGTTGCGAATCTGATGAGCTGTGTGGTGATGGGCTGGGTAACCGATCCATCCGCAGAAGGGGGATAGGTCACTTGCAGGATGTCCGATACCCACACCGCATCGCGCCTCATCTCCCCCATCCTCTCCAAGATATTGAGGGGACTGGGCCTCACCGAGGCCAAATCCTGGGATCTGACTGCCACAGCTCCCTGACCTATGTCCAGCAACAACACGTTCTCCTTTGGCTTATTGGAGATGAAGGCCACCTCCCTGTAAGTGTACCCACGGGCTGTTTTCCTGGCCTGCACGGTCTTGAGCAGCTCGGTCTGCCCCACGGGTTGCTGGGCCATGACCAGCAGATCCTCCCTGCACTGGTGAAGAAATATCTCCAACTCGTGGGCCATCCCCAGGGTCTGGGTGGCCACGTTTCTGTCCAGTGCCTCGTTCAGAAACCGGTTGGAAAACCAATGGGTGATATATCCTGTGAGGGCAAGCACCAAGATCACGGAAGGGATCAAGGCAACCAGCAAGCGAGTTCTGAGCCGCATGGCCCCGAACCCAATTCCGAGCCCTTCCAGCTCCCAGGAACCATTATTCATCCTTATAATGCGCATTGACGGCCTCCGATCTGGCGAGGGATTCTCCTGTGAGGAACTTAATTCTGCCATGTTGCGCGATTTCCCGCAAGGGACTGATCAGCCCGGTTTGTTTGGAAAGTTCCGTGATCTCCTATGGTTGTCATATGTAACAAAGCTGTCTCCGGTGGCGAATGGCCGGTTCGGCCCTGGCATGGATCTTGAATCTGTGGTGATTCAAACGGGATCGCGCAAGGCATGGGTCGGTTCCGAACAAGACCAGGATCTGGAGGAGGCTGAGATGGGAAGAGTTGGAAGAAGGAGGAAGAGCTGGAGCGTGAGAGGCATGGAAGCCCTGTTGAGCTGGGGCACCTCCCTGTGGGCCCTGGCCCCGGATTGGGTCCTGGCCGCTGGAGAGAAGGCCACAAACCTGGTGGTTGTGGCCGACACCAGAAGGCTCAGCGGTATCATGAAATATTTCGCTAACCTATACAACACCAATACGCTGCTTTTCGCTATCTGGGCGGTTGTGCTCACCGCCTTGTGGGGGGGGGATCCTGGGGTCCCTCATGGACTTCATCATGGCCCGGACCGGACTGGACCTGAAATCGCGGAAGATAGTGGAGCACTGAGGGAGGTGAGGGAATGGACTGGCTATATCTTTATGTGCCCATAGCCGGGGTGACCATCTTCTGGCCAGGGCTTGTGTTGATCGGCTTTTCGGTTGGGGTTCTGGGAGGCTTCTTCGGGATGGGCGGGGCCTGGATGGTCACCCCGGGGCTGAATATCCTGGGGTTCCCCATGGCTTTTGCCATAGGAACGGACATGGCCCACATAGCCGGCAAGTCCATGATTTCCACCATGCGCCACTCCAAGTTCGGGAATGTGGACTACAAACTGGGCTTCATAATGGTTCTGGGAACCTTCATAGGAATAGAGGTGGGGGCCCAGCTGGTCATGTACCTGGAGAGACTGGGCAAGGTGGAATCCATAGTCAGGTGGGTTTACGTGGTCTTTTTGGCCCTTATCGGCTGGATGATCTTCTACGATTATTACAAGGCCACCCGAAACAAGAGGATGGGTCTGGCGGATGGTGAGAAGGGCACCGAGGGCATCACATGGTATAAGACCCTTCACAGGATCAAGATTCCACCAATGGTGCACTTCAAGACAGCCGGGTTCACCTGTTCCATGTGGCTGCCCATAGGTGTGAGTTCCATGACAGGTCTGCTTGCAGGGTTTCTGGGCATAGGAGGGGGGCTTCTTAGGATGCCGGCCTTGGTTACCTGATCGGCTGCCCCACCACATTGCCGTTGGAACCGACTTCTTCGAGGTGATGATCTCGGGGTTGTACGGGGCCTTCACTTACTCCATGAAGGGAAGGATAGAGCTGGTGGCAGTGTTCGTCATGCTCACAGGAGCCGCCATAGGAGCCCAGATAGGCACTGTTGCCACCAAGTACGCCAAGGGCTATGGCATAAGGCTGGCCTTCGGAACCTGTGTTGTGGCTTGCATGGTCTCCATCATCCTCAAGGAGTTTCGGTTCACAGCGGTTTCTGCGGCCCTGATCCTGGCCACCATAGGGCTCATGTCAGCCTATATCACCGTTATCATGCTCAAAGGCGCGGCCCAGGAGCTTCGAGACAAGAAGGCCAGGCAGCGGGCTGTGGCAAGGGCCGCCTGAGAGAGACAAGGAGGTTGAGCTCATGAGAAAGAAGAAAACACTGGTGGCGATCCTCAGCACCATATGGTTGCTTGGCCTGGCAGCAACGGGTGTCTGCGCCGAGGTAAGCCAGGGCAAGTGCGTCAAGTTCGACGAGTCGAGCAAGGTCATTACCCTGGAGGAATACGACACCGACTTCTCCCCTGAGCATCCTTACGGCAGGCCCACCGGAGCCACTTCCTTGTACGATGCATCCAGGGCCCTCATCGGAGCATCCCCAAAGCCGGGGGATGTCCTGCGCATAGCATACGAGATCAAGGGCACCGAGAGGCTGGCCGTAAAGGTGATGAACGTGACCAGGCAGGACCTCATGAAGAACTGAGGAGGAGGGCAGTGTTCGCACAGAAGAGGAGTCTCGAGACAGAGCAAGCACAGGGTGAGGCGGCCTCTTGTGCAGGGGGCTGGAGGCTGCTCATGGTGGTGGGCCTCAACCTCCTCATCCTGGGGGAACTCACATGGAGCATGTACGCGAGCCACGGGGCAGGTGAGGACATCGCAAGCGTGTTTCTCAAGACCTTCCTGCCCATGGCCCTGGGCACCATGGTTCTGGGACGGTTACTCCTGAGAAGGTTTTTCCCAGGTTGACACCTGGGACCAGGGGGCTCAGGATGTCCCAGAAGTCGAGGAGGCTTCATGGAGAGGGTCAGGGTGCTTCTGGTGGATGACGAGACCGAGTTCCTGCAGTCCCTTGTGAAGGTCCTGGGCCGCAGGGGGCTGGAGGTGGAGGGCGCCACCAGCGGCCAGGAGGCCTTGGAAAGGCTGGAGAAGAGCCCCTTTGACGTGGTAGTGCTGGACCTAATGATGCCCGGCATGGACGGGCTGGAAACCCTCAAGCGGATCAAGACCTCATGGCCTGAAACAGAGGTCATCCTGCTTACGGCAGTGGGCTCTGTGGAAAAAGGACTTCAAGGCATGCGGGGAGGGGCGTTTGACTATGTGCTCAAGCCCATGGATGTTGAAGAGCTGGTTGAAAAAATAAAAGAGGCCCGGGAGCGCAAATGGTTGCAGCTCGAAGCTCTTATGGAGTGGGGGCCTGAGGGAAAGGGTTCGGACTGAGTCTAAAGGCGACTAACTGGGCATTGCCAGAACTGAGGAGGAAATGGCCGTGGGCAGCGGGATCAGGGTTCTTCTTGTGGACGACGAAGAGCTTTACGCCGAGTCCTTGGCCAAGGTGCTCACTAGACGAGGCATGCAGGTTTCTACGGCCAGGGACGGTCCAAGCGCGCTTTCCTGGCTTGAGGGGGCTCAGGCCGACGTGATAGTCCTGGACCTCAAGATGCCCGGGATGGACGGGATCGCCACCCTTCAGGAGATCAGGAAGAGGGACCCCATGGTCCCGGTCATAATGCTGACCGGGCACATAGATCTGGAAAAGGTGACCATGGCCCTGGAGGGAGGCGTGGGGGACATTCTCCTCAAACCCTGCCCTGTGGACTCCCTGGCCGCAGCCATAGAGAACGCGGCAGAGCGGAAGGCAGCTGCTCAGGGCCTCAAGGATATGGATACCGGGGGGTCATCTGGGGGAAAAGGGTGATCCCGGGTGCCGGAGACTCAGATGCCCAAAGGGGGATGGGGCGGGGTCCCGGCATGATACCCGGCAAGGGGCTCTTTAAGTTGACAGGGGCGAGAGTCAAATGGCCCCGGCCAATACTCCAGCCACGTCCAGGATCTCGAGTTTTCCAGATTCTTCCTGCTCCTTGGATGCATCACTGAGCATCTTGGCACAAATGGGGCAGGCCACAGCCAGGATGCTGGCTCCAGTTGCAAGTGCCTCCTTGATGCGAATGCTGCCCGGCCTCTGCTCCCCTCTTCCCAGTATGTCCGTAAAAAAGTTACCTCCTCCACCGCCGCAGCAGAAGGAGTTCTCCCTGTGCCTTCTCATTTCCACGAGCTCCAGTCCCTCCACGGCCCTGAGAGTTCGGCGCGGGGCCTCATGTATCTTGTTATGCCGCCCCAGGTAACAAGGATCGTGGTAGGTGACTCGCGCATCCAGCCTCCTCGGCCTCACCCTTCCTTCCTTGATGAGCCTGACAAGGGTCTCGGTGTAATGGAAGACTTGAAAGGTTCCTCCGAGCTCTGGATAGTGATTCTTGAACGCATCATAGGCATGGGGGTCCATGGCTATGATCCTGGTTATCCCCCTCCTCTTGAAGTCCTCTATGTTCTCCTTGGCCAATTGCCTGAAAAGCTCCACCTCTCCCAGAGCCCTTACCTCCGATCCATCGCAGGGCTCCTCCTCTGCCAGTATGCCCACCGAGATGCCCGACGCCGACAGAATCTTCCCCACGGATCTGGCCATCCTCTGTCCCACCTCGTCCAGGGAGGCCACGCAACCCGCATAGAGGAGGAATTCCTGGCCCGAGTAACGTTCCAGGCCCGTTCCCTCAGCCCACTTGCCCCTGTCTTGCCTGGGCATCTTGTAAGGGTTACCGCTTATGGAAATGGCCTTGAAGTAATCTCTCACGGTTGGGGGGATCCTGCCATGGTTCACCAGCTCCGCCTTCACCTCCTCAAAGACCTTCAAGAGTGAATCGCTGAAGCGTGGGAAAGGACAATGTTGCTGGCAGCTCCCGCATGCAGTGCAGGAGTAAAGGATCTCGGCAAAGCGCTCGCTGGTCTCTACCTCTCCGCTCAGCCATGCCCTTATGAGCCACATCCTGCCACCCGGGGAATAGGTGTCCCAGCCGAAGACCTTGTAAGAGGGGCAATTGAAATCCAAGTAGTCGCTGGGGAACTTGCAGTAACCGCATCGGAAGCAGCGGTGCACCACATCCTTGTGCTCTATGGAGCGCACGTATTCCATCATCACACCTCCCAGTTGCCTGGGTTCATGATGTTCTCGGGATCCAGGAGTCTTCTCACCCTTTGAATCAACCCCCGGGTGACGGGATCCATCTTCTGGAGAATCATCTTCTGTTCCATGAAGTTGGGCTTCCAGGGGATGGAGCCCATTTGGAGAGCGAATTCCGTGGCCTCGTCCATGGCCGCCTTTACCCTCCCCATCATAGCCCTATCCGCGCGGTTGAAGGCAAAGGATATGGCGAACATCATGGCGTGCCCGCCCGATATCACCCTGGCCGTGCCCGCGTAAAGCAGGTCGTACTTCCCGGCGAGTTCCACCAGCTTCTGGGCATATCTCGGGAAGTGCTCCACAAGGGTTATGGGGCCTGAATACTCGAAACCGCCGCCCCTCGGCACGTCCGCGAACTCCGCCACACTCCTCTGGGGCATCTCAAGGAGCTGAGGCTTGAGGGGATCCACAACCATGAAGCCCCCGTCCTTGGAATCCATGAATTCTTGTAGGGAGTCCCAGACCATTTTCCTTTTGAAGTCCACCTCCTCCTGGCTGTCACCGGTGAAGTAAATGGTCACATGATAGTTGTCCTTGAACATGAGGGGCTTGGGCTGGAACCAAACGGTTATGTCCTCCAGCAGCTCCAGGTGGGTGAGCCTGTAGATGAGCTCCGGGACCAACTCGGGTATATCCGTGACAAAGATCTCCACCTCCCTGAATCGCTTGTTGGGGTAGAGTCTCAGTCCCACCTTGGTGATTATCCCGGTTGTTCCAAGCCATCCCAGAAACAGGCCAGAGAGATCAGGCAGAGTCGGGCTCCTGGAAAACCAGTACGGCCCAAGAGACGGTGAGCCCACCCTGCAGATCTCCCCTGTGGGCAACACGACTTCCAGTCCGCAGACCATCTCGGAGTTGAAGCCGTATTGCTGTGTGAGCCGCCCCTGGCCGTGGAGGGCCACATTGGCCGCAATGGTAGTACCCGCCGGGGCATCGGGGAGGCTGTGCCTCAGATGGGGGTAATGCTCCTGGAGGTAAGCCTTGAGAGCGCCCTGGGAGGTCCCCCCTTCCACCACCGCATATCTGGCCCTCTCGTTCACCTCCAGGATCCTGTTCATTCTCTTCATATCCACCACTATGCCTCCCCTGAGGGGAATCACCAAGCCTGTTAGGGCCATGGCGTTCCCCATGGGGACCACGGGCACCCTTTCTCTCACGGCCAGCTGCACTATACTCTGGACTTGCTCCGGAGTCTGCGGGGCCACCACGTAATCTGGAAGGTGAGGCTCCAGGACCCCAGGATCCCGCGAGTAGTACCATAGCTCCTCGGGGCGATTGGAGACCCACCTCTCCCCCAGGATCTCCTTCAAGGAATCTAGTATGTCTCCCATCTCACACCTCCCCCTTGGGGATCTCCCCCAGGGCCATCTTGCACAGGTCGATAATGTGGATGGGCTTCAGGCCGGCCTTGGCCACCTTGGGGCCCAGTGTCCCCTGGCAGGCAGGGCAGTTGAAGACGCAATACTCGGCCCCTGTCCTGGCCATGTCCTCTATGTTTCGTCTCTGAACCTCATCCGATAGTTTGTAGCCCCCTATGAGCCTCAGGATCCCTCCGCAGCAGAGGCTGTTATCGTCCTGGTATGTGCGCTCCATGAGTCTCGCCCCGAGCATGTCCAAGAGCCTTTTCGCCACGGCGTGCTTTCGGGGGATCCACCTGTTGGAGCACGGGCGCTGATAGACCACCCTGACCTCCAGAGGCCGGAGCCTTTCCTGGAGCTCCTCCAGCCTTCTCAGGAGGAAGTCCATGTAGTAGATAGGCTCGAATGGCACTTCCATCCCGTAGGCCTGGGCCAGGGAGGTGAAAGTCCCGTAGCACTCGTCGTGCAGGCATATGAGTTCTCGCACGCCCAGCTTCCTGAAGTTTTCCAACACAATCGGGAGCCTCTCTTTCACCAGAGACATGTTGGCGAAATGAGTGTGCACCGCAGGGCACATGAACTCGGCACCGAAGACCATGGAAAATGACAGACCTGCGAATATCTCTCCGGATGCCATTGTGCCCAGGGAGGGGAGGAGACAGGAGGAAAGCACAACATCTTTCAGCTTTCCCACCAGGGCCTTGCCCTGCATCTGGGTCATGTTCTTCCACTGATTGGTTATGGGCCTGGGGGCCGTGTACATCCTTTTTTTCTCCCTCATCTCGCAGATCAGGAAGAAGGGGTGGTTGCCATACGGGCAGTACTCCTCGCATCCGTAGCAAGTCACGCAATCTTTGAGCAGCCTGGAATCCTCGCCCCTAGTCAACTTGAGGATCTCCTGGCGGGCCTCTTCCTCCCCCATCTCCACGTACTGGCAGTCGAGAAGGCACCTGGGGGAGGGGCACTCTTTGCAAATTTCTGGGTCGTGTCTCAGAGCCAACATGGGATCCTCCTGTTCAGCCGTCAGAGATGCAACTCCCCCAGGGCCATTCGGCAAAGGTCCGTGATGTAGATCTTGCGCAAACCGCGAGCCTCTGCTGGCCTCCTGAGGATCCTGTCGCATATGGGGCACAGAGTGATGATGGCCTCGGCCCCACAGTTTATTGCATCCTCAATGTTCCTGGCCTGAATTTCTTGAGCCAGTTCCGGGAAAACTCGGATTATGGGGGCTGTGCAGCAAAGGGCCCTCTGAGCCTCATACTTGCGCCTTGGTCGCTCCACGCCTATGAGCTCGAAGATCTCATCCAGGAAAGCGTCCTTCTCGGGGGTGAAGCGAGACGCACAAGGCCTCTGGTATGCCACCTTGATCCCGAGCTTCTTTATGTTCGATGTGTTTTCCTTTAGGTAATTGCGCAGATACTCGAACAGGTGCATGTACCGGAATGGGACCTGGATCCCGTAATCCTTTACCTTGACATGGACCATGGCGTAGCAATCGTCGTGGAGGAACACAATCTCCTTGCCCAGGCTGGACAAACGCTCTATGAACCCCCTCGCGCCCTGGCGGATGGGAGCCTCTTTCCCCTGGTGCACGTAGCCTATGAGACAGAAAAACTCGCCCCCCTTCACTAAGGTCAATCCGCGGAAAAGGCAGCTCTCGAGGGTTCCTTCTGGAAGCTGCCTCTCCATTACGCAGAGGGAGAGGGCAGGCCTTGCTGGATCCCCGGGCATGACCTGGCTTGGAATCTTGGAGACCAGCTCCATGGCCGTGGCTTCCTTCTCATGCACCTTGAAGGAACCGAACCTCTCCTGAGCCTTCAAGATGAGGTCGTGTGGATCGGCCCCAGTGGGACAATATTCCCTGCAGCCGCAACATGTCACGCATTTGGAGAGGATCTCGGCCTCCTTCCCCTCCATGAGTTCTCTTATCTGGCCCGCGGCTTTTCCCCGATCGTACTCCACATAGAGGCACTTCTCCAGACATTCCCCGCAAAGGTCGCACTTCTCCGAATTCCACATGTGATCACCCCCAACATACCCCGTGAAGCAGGGTCTCCTTCTGAGCACAGGGACCAGCCCGGATTATTCTCCGGAGCCTGTGACCTCGGGGGCTAAGCCCCAAACTACCATTCCAGTTCCACATATTCCAACTCAACCCCTGGCAAAACCTGAAACCAAGAGTTTGAGTACGGACCGGTTTGTCCAAACATCTCATTAAGATAGCTCGCACTATCCACTGATCCTGAATAATGCGGACTAGAGCTCCCCTGGGAATCAGAAGAAACCAGGCTCTTGTTGAAGCCTACCTCTACCACCCGGTGGGTTGGGAATCAAGTCCCAAAATGTGGGAGTCCTCCCAGGTTGGGGGGCAGGAGAGAAATGCTCAGGGGCGCGGGTTTTCCCGCATCTCAGACGGGTGATTATTGCCTGTGGTCTGGCTCAAATCGTAATCCCCTTTTATGAAGGCCTCCTGGAAGAGGCGGGCGTGTTCGTCTGTGGCCATGGCGGCATCCATCTGCCTGAAGAACTGCAAGAGCCTTCCGATCATCTCCAGCTTGTCCCTTGTCTCCTCCAAGGTGGCCTTGCCCAAGCGGGCGTTAACTGTATCCTGGGCCAGGCTTACCGAGAGGCCCAAATGGCGCAAAACCCCGGCTATGGCCGCTGCCCTTCTGGCCCTCCTGGAGTAGTCAGCGGCCCCCCCTCGGAACATAAGAGAGATGTAGTTCTTGTTGGGAGTGGGGCTGCAGTACGTGTCCAGGACGCTGAAGTGGTAGCCCACCCTGGCCGTGTAGTTGAGATAATGGTCTGAGATGAGGGCGTAACATGGCTCCTGGAAGGAACGCTCCTGTTCCGGGGCTGTGGTGGCATGGCGCATCATGACCGAAAAGAACCCCCCCAGGTCCATGAACCTGGGCCCGAATCTGGGGATCTTCTCGTGGAGCATGCCGGAAAGAAGTGCCCGCAGGGGGATGGAGGCTATTTGGGATGGCTTCACCTTGTTGCCCTTGGGCAGCTCCTTGAGCCCCCCCCCAAGGTCCAGGATATACAGGTCTATGGGCAGGAACACGTCCAGCAGGTAACTGGCTGGCCTCATGTCCCCGAGCCTCTCTCCCATCCCGAACATCTCCTCATATGACTTCTCATGGATGTAACGGGCCAGGTCGTGGAGGCTTCGGGCATGCTCGGGGGAAAACTCGGGGCTCCCGGGGTCTGTTAGGTAAAGTGGGGAAATCATCGGTAGAAGCTTCTCCAGGAGTTCCATCTCCGGGCTGAAAGCTAAGGTCCCTGCCTTCTGAGCACATGTTGGGGAGGAGGGCTGCCTTCCCAGGAGCTCCGGCACCTCTCCCTCGTACACCGCCCTTGCCGAGGCGTCCACCGTTATTATGGTCCCCGGCGGGATGGACTCTGTGGCAGAGCCTGTGTTGAGGAGGGCCGGCACCCCCAGCTCCCTTGCCAGGGAGGCCATGTGGCCTGTTGTGCTCCCGGCGTCCGTTACTATGGCATTGGCCCTGGACATGATGCGGATGAACTTGGGGGAGGAGCGCCTGGCCACAAGCACGCCCCCTTGGGGGAAGCTCTCCAGATCTGCGTCCTCGTCCATCCGCACGGCCCGTCCCCAGCCCACCCCTGGGCAGGCTGTCTCCCCGGCCAAGAGCAGTATCCTGTAACCCTCCAGGGGACTTGATTCGGCCTCCCCTTTGGGGGCCAGCCTGAGGGGGCGGCTCTGGAGAAGGAAGAGCTCCCCATCTGGAGCTTTGGCGAACTCCAGGTCCTGAGGGGTTCCAAAATGCTTTTCAAGCTGGATGGCCCAGCGGGCAAGCCTCAAGGCGTCCTGATCCCCCAGGACCTCTCCACCGGGTCTTCCCCCCGGGGAGGGTTCCTCTGCCAAGGAGGAGTCCAGGCCAGCCGCAACCCGCGATGGCTGGCCTGGCTCGCCCCTGCTGAGGGTGGGGCAGGGTCCCATAGGGTCCTTCACCCGGATGAGCTCCGGGGAGACTCTCCCTTCCACCAGGCTCACCCCCAGTCCCTGCACGGCCTGGATGAGCACGTCTCCCGAGTCCGGCTCGGCAGGGTCCCTGGAGAAGACAACCCCGGCAGCCTGTGCCGGCACCATTGACAGCACCCCCACGGCCATCTCCGCGGACTCGGGGGGGATCCCGTGGAGCATCCTGTAGTGTATGGCCTCAGGGGAAAAAAGGCTGGCCACAACTTCCAGATAAGCTGTGGAGATAGCTTCTGGATCCACGTTGAGCAAGGACCTGAACTGCCCTGCAAAGGAGAGGTTTGAGTCCTCCCCTAGGGCGCTGGAGCGCACGGAGATGCGGGGTTGTGGTCCCTGCCCCGAAGAAAGCTCCCTAAGACCCTGTTGGAGCGCTTTTAAGAGTGCTGATGGGATTCGGGCAGCCAGGATCCTTTCCCGGATTTCTCGACTCACCGCCTCTACCTGGGCTGTGCTGCTCAGATTCAGGTGCTGATCCTGTATCCAGGAGCGAAGCCCCGCCTCCTCCATGAGAAGCCTGAACCCCTCCACTGTGACACAAAACCCCTCAGGGGTTGGGAGACCCAGGCCATTTCTGGCCTCCCCAAGGTTGGCCATCTTGCCTCCCACCAGGTCGGCCAGGCTGGCCCGGATCCGGCGGAGGGGCAGGATGAGCTCCCTGGGCCCGTTAAGGGAGGATTCCTCAAGGGCCGAGAGGAGCTCTCCAGTGATGCGCTCCAAAGCAGGCTTAAGGGAAGAGTAACGCCCCTCGGCTATCACCTGGATGCCCTCCACCATGGCGTGGAGGTCGGCCAAACATCTAAGGAGCTTTCGCTTGATGTAATCCCGGTCTAAAAACCCTATGCGCCGCCGCCTCTCTTCCAACTCGGCCAGGGTCTCCAGGAAGCTGTGGTTGGCGGAAAGAAGCTTTCTGAACTGAGTGTGGTAAAGCCTGAAGCGGGCAAGTTGAGCCTGATGGTCCACCTGGGGTCTTTCGGGCAGGAGCCCCAGAATCTCAAGGAGGGTTCTCAGGCCACTCAGGAACCTTCTCGCACACCCGGGTGCCTCCCCACTCGAGGGTTTCATGCTCAGGACCCCTGCCCTTTCTTGCAAGAGGGGCCGGTTGCTTTGGCAGCCTTTTGGATCAGCTCCACCAGCTGAGGGATCGGGTGAGGCTTGAGCAGATAAGCAAAGGCCCCCACGGCTTTTCCGCTTAGCTCCTCCTCGGGGGAGATGTGCCCTGTCATGAGGATCACGGCCATGGCCGGGGCCCTTTCCTGGAATATCTTCAGCAGAGCCAACCCGTCCTGGCCCGGCATCTTCACGTCCAGAAGAGCCACCTGAAAGCTTCTGCGGCCCAGGAGCTCCAGGGCCTCCTGACCGCTAAGGGCTGTCTCCACCTGGAAGCCTCTTCTGGCCAAGACCTTGGAAAGGCTCGAGGCGAACTCTTTTTCGTCGTCCACAATGAGTATCGAGACAAGCTCCACTTATTTCTGCCCCCATATTGCATTCACGCTGCTTCAGCCTGTTCCTTGCAGATGTCCCACCTGTGACCTGTTCTGATCTCCCGGGGCCTCGCTGCCTTGTTTGAAGGCCGGCAACACCACCGTGAACCGGCTTCCCCTCCCGGCCATACTCTCCACCCGGATCTCGCCGCCCATATTCTGGACCAGGCCGTGGCATATGGCCAGACCAAGCCCGGTTCCTTTGCCCACAGGCTTGGTCGTGAAAAAAGGCGTGAAAATTCTGGAGAGATTCTCCTGGGGGATTCCGCAGCCATTGTCCTCCACGCTCACAAGAACCTGCCCCCCCTCGGCCCAGGCCTTGATTATGACCTTTGCCTGTGGTCTTCCGGCCGAGGCATCCATGGCGTTGTTTATGAGATTGGCAAACACCTGCTGAAGATGAGCCGGGGAGGCCCACACAGGGGGGAGCTCTCCCAAGTTCTGTTCCAGGATAATGTTTTCCACCCTGGCCCTGGCCCGGCTAATGACAGCCATCTCCTCAAGAAGCTCCCGCAGGTCCACGGCCTCTTGCGCGGCCTCGACCCTTCTCGAGAACTTAAGCAGACCTTGGGTGATCACCTTGCATCGGGCCACCTGCCGGCCGATCTTGGCTGCTGATTCCAGGATTTCTTGCCGGTCCTCCTCGGGTATGGGGGAGGCAGAGGCAAGATTCCTTATCCAGGTCTGGAGGGTGTCTATGGTGGCAAGGGGGTTGTTGATCTCATGGGCAAGGCCTGCCGACATCTCCCCCACTGCGGCTGTCCTGCCCGCCACCAGAAGTCTTTGGGTCAATGACTCCTTCTCCAGATCCGCCCTGTGGATACGTCTTACCTGGTCCCTGGCCGCGGCAACCGAGAAAATGGCGGCCCCCAGCCCTCCTGCCAGGAACAGTACCAATCCCACGAAGGAGGCCTTCCAGAGGGGGGCATACACGTCCGAGGTTTCCTGCCTGAATACCAGAAGCCATTTGGGCCTGGGGATCCAGACCGAGCTGCAAAGAAAAGTCCTGTCTTCAGCCTTCAGCTCCTGCACCTTTATCCCCTCATGAGGCCCCAGGTCCGGAAAACCCGAGAAGTCCAAAGGAGTCCCCCCGGATCTGGGAGGAATTTGATAAAGGCCCCTTTGGTTTACTATGAAGGTCTCGCCTGTTGTCCCCAGCCTGGCCGCATCCAGAACCCTCACAAAATAATCGGTGTTCACCGTGGCCCTCAGAATCCAGAAATCCTCCGCCTCAAGCCTCCTGACTGCGATTATGAAATGGGGCACCCCCCTGAAGCCCAGAAACATGTCGCTCACATAAAGGCCATCTTCCACCACTCGGCCGAACCACTCGGTTTCCCTGTAGTTCTTTTTCGCCAGATCATAAGGACCGACGTACCTAACATGATCCCCGCGGCTGTCTATCACGCCCAGATCCTCCAGGATGCCGCCTCTTCCCTGGTTGATCCTGTAAAGCTTCTCAAGGCTGCCTGATTTGAGTTCCTCAAGGCCGTACTGGTGGGCCCAGGAGACCATTTCAGATACGAGGCTGTTGAGGAAGCCTTCAACGGACTCCTTGTGGTATCTCAAGAAATTGGCATGCTGCTCCAACACCACAGAGCGGTTCAGTTGGTAGAAGAGAAGAAAATTGGCCCCCCCTATGCCGGCCAGGGGGACCATGGAGACAAGGATCATCCGGGTGACCAGGGAGCGGAACATGTTGCGGTAGCGGTTTCCGTCTCTTTGCTCCATGTCCCGCTCCCCTTCAGTCCTGCTTAGGTTCCCACCGGGACCATGATCCTCCTGGAGGTGGTAAGCCCCCTGAGTTCCGTTAAAAGCTCTTTGGCGCTCTTTTTTCTGGGGGCCAAAATCCTAAAGGGTTCCTCCCCGGCCCCTTTGCCTGTTATTTCCAGCCATCTTGTGGGGAGGAGAACTCCATGGAGGGCTCCCAGAAGCCCCAGACCCAGGAGCACCACTCCTGTCACCTCCAGCCACTCCCAAAACAGCAGAGCCACGGCCCCCATGGCGAGGCCCACACCTATTTCCCCTGGCCGGATCATGCGTCTGGTCTGAATTGCCTTGATCTTTCCCAAGGGAAGCTCATCCAGGATGGTTCCGTCTCTTCTGTCAGCAGTGGAAGGCTCTCCAGGTCTTATCCAGGAGCGCACCCTCAAGAGCCGCCTCTGGGTCAGAAAGAGGCTCGTGGCCATCTGTTCAGGCTCTCTCATGACCGACTGGGTGAGCTTCATGTGGGCCTCTACCACGTGGTGCTCCTTGAGGATCTTCTCCCCGGGGGCCAGGCGGCTTTCGGCCAGGGCCCTGTAGAGGTCCATGGTCCTTTGGGCCAGAAGCCGCTGGAAGGCCTTATCCCTGAGATCCCCCCTGGCATGGGACAGGTGGAGCTTTCGGATATCCTCCCTTATTTCATCCATGGGATTCCGCATCCGGAAACCTCCCAGGCGAAAGCCCCCTGGCATGGAGCCCGGGCATGAGCTGGACAAGTATGGCCACGAGGATCACGAAGCCCACGCAGAAGGCGAACCAGGGGTCGTACTCAACGGCCAGGGAGTCGTAGAGGAGCCATACCAGGAACCCGTAGAGGATCAGGTTGGCTATGATCTGTCCAAGCTTTCCCATGATACCCTCCCATTAAATATGCATGTTTTCGTGCAGCCAAAGCACATAGACCAGGGCCGCGGCGCCCAGGGATATGATCAAGAGCACGATCCAGTAACCGAACATGTTGTCCCAGAGCCATCTCATCCTCGCACCTCCTTCACGCCGCCGCCACCACAAGGGGAGGCACCCACTTGGGCACGGGCTTTCCGTGTGTATGTCTGACCGAGAATATCACAAGGGAGACGATGAACAGGCAAAGAAAGAGCATCTCTCCCAGGGTGAAGACCACGGCGAAGAAGGCCAGGAACTCTATCTTCTGGCCTGTGAGCACGTAGATGAGCCTGAGCAGCGCCCCTGTTGTGGCCAGGATCAGGGAGTAGCTCAGGATGTAGCGGATTGCAGGCCCTCGAACAAAGGAGGTGGCTATGCTCCCGAACTGGGCCCCTATCATGGCCCCCAGGATCATGAAGAGCACGGCCATCATGTCCACGTTGCCGCTCATGGTCTGTCTCATGGCTCCATATGCTCCGGAGACCACGATCTCCACCAGATCCGTCCCCACCCCTATGTGGGTCGTGGCGCCTATCACGTAGACCAGGGCCGGGACCCTTATGAAGCCACCTCCCACCCCGAAGAACCCCGCCAGGACCCCTGTTGCCACGCCCACGAGCACTATGGCCCACATGGAGATGACCACCCTGGCGTGGGTGCACTTGACTATGGGAAAGATTGGGATGGACTGGAACCAGATGTGCACCCTGCAGGTCTTGAGCTCCCGGCCAACCCTTTCCCCGTGCTCGGAGATCTCCTCGATCCTCTTATGGGCCCTTCGGGTCTCCAGTTGGGTGTAAAGGAAGAGCCCGAACATGATGAGCACGGAGCCTGACAGGAGCGCGGGTCCCGAGAGGCCTATGGACTTGGTGTAGTTGAGGAGCCTCACCCCCAGCTCCACCCCCAGCATGGTCCCGCCCACCATGGTGAGGGCCAAGGTCCAGTCTATGTTTCCAAGCTGCCTGTGGCGTACCGAGGAGATGACCGCCTTGCCCGCTATGTGTGTGGCATCTATCCCCGAGGCCATGTAGCCCGGAAAGCCGAACACGATCAGGGCGGGGGTGACCATGTAACCCCCTCCCACGCCGATGAATCCGCCCACGATCCCCACGGTGAAGCCCGTGATCATGAGGAGGAAGATCGGGGCCTGCATACCTCCTATGGCGAAATCGAACATTGTCTCACCTCCTCCTCAGTGGCCGTAGTGGTCTATCTTTCGGATCTTCCAACCGAGCAGGTCCGTGAAGCCCTCGGCCATCAGGCCGAGACACAGGCCCATGGCTATAACCACGGCCACGTTCCAGACACCGGACCAAGGATTGGTCTGAATCCCCTTGTGTATGAAGGTGTCCTTGTACTTGAACCCCTTGGACTCCTTGATCTCCCACGGTGCGATGACCACGAGCTTGTCCCCGTCCAGCTTGGCCCTCTTGCCAGCCTCCAGGACCTTCTTCTCGATGACACCGTTGGCGCCCTCGGGGAGCCTGTCGCCCTTCTTCACGGGCACGGCCACCCTGCCCTCTATCCTCTGGGCCCCCGGCTGGACTTCGAGCACAGCCGGTTTCTCCTTGGTGGCGTCCTTGAAGGAGTTGGTGTTAATGGCGTACCCGTCCACCTTGGTCTTGTAGTAGTACCAGCGCACCATCTGGCCCGAGGTGTAGGAATGGAGCACGAAGTAGATCATGGCCACCGATGCGATGGTCCAGACCGCGAACTTGATCGTCCCTCTAGTCCTGTGATTGTCCGCCAATGCGATCCCCCCTTTCCGAAGATATCCTGAGATGTGTGGGATTTTCCCTCGGGGCC
>CAYPWF010000010.1:5943-73489 GCA_964414345.1 uncultured Desulfarculaceae bacterium | reverse complement strand
CCTTTATCTAAAGAACCCGCCCTGAACCTTGTTCCTGCACGCCAGCCTGTTCCATTTCCTTCACAATGCTCCCCTTTCCGGAGCTGCGGGTTGCCCGGCTTTGCCCGCGACTCCCCTGCCGAAGATCTTCTCTGCCGTCAGGAGGGTGGAGCGCAAATAGGGAGCCGGACTGCTCCTTGGGGACTTGATCCGTTCTAGCTGGATCACACCCACAAAGAAGCCCCAGAAAGCGTCTGTGAGCGAAAAAACGTTCATGGGCCTCAAAAGCCCTTGCTCCATGCCCAGGCTCATGATCCTCCGGGCCGTGCGAAAAGCCTCCGCCCCTTTCCGGTTGAGAAGGCCCCCCACACGCTCCTCCAATTCCCCGATCATTCCGGTCTGTTGAAAAAGCTGCACAACCTGAAAACTTTCGGGGTCCTTCTTGTATGCGCTGAAAAACCCCCGGAAAAGGTCCCTGACCAACTCCTCGCCGCTTTGGTAAGCCCTCCTCACAACACGTTTTTCGATCTTGTCAAGCTCTTTTTGGAAGCAATCCACCACAGGCACCATGAGGGAGAAGAAAAGCTCATCTTTTGTGCGAAAGTAGTGGTAGATGGCAGGCTTGCTCACCTCGGCCAAGCGGGCGATCTCCTCCATGGTGGCCTTAAGATAACCACGTGTGAAAAAGACCTTTCTGGCCGCCTCAAGGATGGATTGCACCCTTAGGTCCCTCTCCCTCTTCCTCCTAAGGCTAGTTATTTCTTTGTGCTCCTCTTGAGGGACCATAGCACCCCTTGAGGCTTAACTCTTCAAAGTAAAAACCTTGCAAGCCAGCCCTGAGTTTTCTTTAGGGCCCTCAGAGGCTGCGCCCCCAAGCCCCAGTTAGGCTTGGACATATCCAGACTCAAATTCCCCCCAAAACTTAAAAGCGCAGATCAAGGCCCTCTTAGGCATTGAGCAGTTTTTCCTGCCACATGGCCGGGATAGCGCACATTATGCACTGCTTCTGAATTGCGGCAGGCCGGCCTCCCCGTTCAATAAGTCCGATCAGCAGCCTCAAAAACAAGAGCACGCAACTGCGAGGGTAGGGCCGCAAACCGCAATTGTAACCATGGGTAGCTTTCCTACCGCAAGTCAAACCCGTATGTCAAGCAAAAAATCTCAAGGTGGGAATTTTGCTTATGCAGACCCCCAGGCCGGCCTGTTCAGAGGGTGAATGGGAACCGTAAGCCTGGGCTGTTTCTTCTTGCACGCAAGTCTATCAGGAAGAATGAGGCGCCGCGCTTTCCAAGGCTCTCACAATGGTCTTTTTCAATTGAGTCAGGTCCGAGGATTTCACCACGTAGAAATCCGCAGCAATAGATTTTATGTCCCTCTTGAAAGAATCATAGGCCGAGCAGAGTATCACCGGCAGGTTGTAAAAACGGTTTCTTATCTCCTGGAGAAGGTCCAGGCCGTTGTAACCCGCCATTTTTATATCCAGCACCACCAGATTGGGCTGCTCCCGCTGTATCAAGCCCAGTAGATCCCGGCCGTCTGCGGCCGTTATCACCTCATAGCCCTCGTCCTCTAGCTCCACCTGGTAGAGCATCCGGATATGCTCCTCGTCATCCACGATTAGAATCTTGGCCATGGTCCTGCTCCCTCCCAGCCCGTCAGAGGGGCCACCGCTCGTCCAAAAAGGGCCTGGCTTCCTCGAAGAGCATGCATTGCTCCTCAATGTAATCCTCGGCCTGCTGCATTGACATCTCCTGCGTCCTGAGGACGTAGGAGTACACTCTTGCGTAATACAAGGGTATAAGGCAATCCAAAATCCTCTCCCCGGCCCCTGAGTCCTTGGCAAAGGCTACAGCCGCACTGAAAAGAATCTTGGCCCACAGATCCGAGGGGAAATCCAACCTGGAGGGATCCATCTCAGTTACCTCAGTCAGCTTGGAGAAAACCTCGGTTGGGAAAATCTCTTTCCAAAGCTCCAGATTTCCTGCGATCCCTTGCTGAAACCTCTGGTACAAGGCCTGGGGGTTTACATTTACAGGAGGTGGCAATTCCACGTCCCCCAAACCAAATCCGAATATCGCGGTAGGCCTGCTCCACCTGACTTTCTTCCAGTAATCCCCGAAGTGAATCATGGCCCCGAAAATTGTGCCCACGATCTGCCTGAAGGCCGTGCCCACATCCGAGGCCGGGTCCCTGGTCTTGTGAATCTTGGGTCTGCCCAAGAAGGACTGACACATGGGCACGCCTTGGCAAATGGCCACTGTGGTCATCCAAATGTCTACCCCAAAGCTGGCGACCATGGAGTTCCAGTAGGGATGTTCCAAGAAAACCTTGGCCATCTCTCCCGAAAACCCCACATCTCCCCCTATGGGCTGCCTGACCCTTCTTCCGAAAACACAGCGGGTAAGCGGATATCCGATGCTGTTGGTTATGGTCCCGTCGTACTTGTGCCGTACGTAAAGGGGCGAGACAAAACCAAAATCCTGAAACACAGGCTCAACCAGATTCTTGATCCAGCGTGGCGTGATGCTTCTCAGATCCGCGTCCACCACCACACAAGCCCTGGCCCCCAGCTCACAGGCCTTTCGGAAGAAGTTCCTAAGATTCAAACCCTTTCCTACCACCCCTTCGGGGGTGGAGATGTAAATCTTTGGCACCTGGGTTTCGGTCCCGAAAAAGGCTTCCTTGGTGCCGTCAGTGGAGTGGTTGTCCACATTGATGATGGCCGAGCTGTAATCCGAAAAGAATTGGGTCAAACCCAAGCTGGCCTGCTGAGTGGGATAAGGGATAAGTCGAGCTTCGTTATAAGAAGGAATGCCAACTACTATGTCGGCCTGTTTCACCTGATCTGGATTCTCTTCATAAAAATCCATCCCCGTGCCTCTGCAACTGCTCTAAATCCCCGGGGCGGTTTTGCCCCAGCAACTCACTGGCTGCACTATAATGAGAAAGACCAAGCCATGTCAATAGGTTGTCCCGGCTTGCCTGGGGATCCATAATAAGTGACGCGGCCCTTGTAAGACCAGATGCCGAGATATCTTGCCTTTTTGTTGGCAGGAGACTCAACTTGCCCAGAGCTCTTCTCATACAGCCATGGATTCACGATTTTGCGGCTTACGACCTATGGGTGCGTCCGGTGGGGCTTCTCAGAATAGGGGGCTATTTGCGCTCCCTTGGGGTGGAGGTGGCCCTGTTGGACTGCCTGAACCCGCACCATCCAGGTCTTCCAACGGAAAAACTGAAACGTTTCCCAGGAGACCATGGAGCCTTTTACCGGGAAGAGATACCAAAGCCCGAGATACTCCAATGGTTCCCGCGCCGTTACAAGAGATACGGAATACCACCCGCCTTTCTGGAGTCCTCCCTCAAAAGGCAACCCAGACCCGACTTCATCCTGGTCAGCTCCACAATGACTTACTGGTATTCGGGAGTGCAGGAGACCATCTCCTATTGTCACAGGATTTTCCCAGATGTACCTGTGGTGTTGGGAGGCATCTATGCCACCCTTCTTCCAGAACATGCCAGGCAGTTCAGCGGAGCTGACCTGGTGATTCCAGGCAGTGACTGGACAGAAATCAAAAAAACTTTGGCCGGACTCTTCTGTGTGGATGATCCGGAGGATTCCTTGTCTGATCTGCCTGCCTGGGACCTGGCAGCCGGAGCCCGTTCCATATGTGTGAGAAGCTCAGAGGGATGTCCTTTTAGATGCGCCTATTGCGCTTCTCATCTTCTTTCCTATTCAAAAGGCCCAAGGCCTTCTCAAAGGGTGGCTCAAGAAATCATAAGCGGTGTGCGCGCCTTGGGGATCCAGGATGTTGTCTTTTACGACGACGCCCTCTTGTGGAGGGCTGACTCATGTCTGCTCCCGGCCCTTGAAAGCGTACAAAGGGAATTGAATCGGAAGCTTAGATTTCATTGCCCCAACGGGCTTCATGCCAGGTATCTGGATTTGGACCTAGCCCTAGCCTTCAAAGAACACGGATTTACAACCCTGCGCCTGGGCTTGGAAAGCATCAAGGATTCCTTTCACCAGTGCACAGGAGGTAAGCTGAGCATGGAGGATTTTGAGGCCGCGGTGAGTTTTCTTGTCCGGGCAGGCTATTCCCCCCGGGAGATAGGCGTCTATGTTCTGGCCGGGCTTCCAGGCCAGAGCCTCCAAGAAGTGGAAAAAAGCCTAAGTTATTTGCTCGAGCGGGGCTTGCGGCCGCACCTTGCCGAGTACTCCCCTATTCCAGGCACTCAACTTTGGGAAGAGGCAGTCAGAAAAAGCCCCTTCCCCATCTCTCAAGAACCCCTGTTTCATAACAACACTTTGCTTCCCTGCAGGTGGGAAGGTTTTTCTTACGATGGGTTCCTGCACCTCAAGGCCAAGCTACACCGAGAGCTTCAAAAGAAAACCTCCTAGCCCTCAACCCCATCACCCTCGTGACCAGCCGCCTTAGCCCGGATTATTCTCCAAAGCCCGTAACTTTGGAAGCTAGGCCCCAAGCACCCGGAAAATCTCCATATACTCCTACTCAAAGCAGCACCCAATCTAAAACCCAAAATCAGGCTGCTTTTGAGTATGGAGCAGTTTATTCAAATATTTTATTAAGATAGCCCGCATTATCCACTAAGCGTAAAGAATGCGGGCTAATCATGAGTGACCGTCCTTGCCCCCTGGGAGATTCTTGTTTCAAATTCTGACCGGGATTCCTCTTGAGTCCAGATATGCTTTCACTTCCTTTATGCTCAACTCTCCGTAATGAAATAGGCTGGCAGCCAGGGCCGCGTCTGCACCCCCCTGGGTCAGTACTTCCAGGAAATGCTCGGGCCTGCCTGCCCCGCTGGAGGCAATCACCGGGATGGAGACGGCTTGGGCCACCGCTCGCACAAGCTCTATGTCAAAACCTAAGCGCGTCCCATCCCGATCTATGGAGTTCAGAAGGATCTCCCCGGCCCCCATCTGCTCAACCAGCCGAGCCAGGCTCACCGCGTCCACATCCAGAAATTCCCTCCCCCCTTTCACGGAACATTGAAACCAGCAATACCCCTCTCCATTGGGCCCCGGCAGGGTTGTGGCCACTGTAGGATGGCGGGTTTCCTGGGAAGAACTTACGTACCTTCGCACAGGGTCAATGGAGATTACGCAGGCCTGAGAGCCGTAAAGCCTAGCTATTTCCTCTATGGGGTTGGGACCCAAGGCAGCCTCTGCCCCGAGAGCCCTAAGGACTATCTCCACCGCCATGCTTCCAAGGGAGACCTTGTCCGCCCCGGCGTCAAAATACCTGCGTGCATCATCCAGAGTTCTAATGCCTCCTCCTATGGTTAGCGGCATGAAAACTTGATCAGATACCTTCTCTATGATGGAGATAAGAGGGCTTCTGCCGTGGGCTGTTCTGGTGATGTCCAAGAAAACCAGCTCATCCGCCCCTTCCTGGTCATAAAGTTTTGCCATGGCCACCGGGTCGCCCAGGTTGCGGATCCTTCCATCTAGTCCCCTGACGTCGTATTGGTGGCCTTTTGTGACCACAGGGCGGCCCTTCTCATCCAGCCGCACATCCAAGCATGGTATTATCCTTTTGGTCAGCATTTGGGTGAGACCCTCCTTCAGGGTCTGGATCTGAATAAAAGAGGCCCTCATTGGGCTGCGGCCCATTCCATGCTACGATGGCCGAACTAGCCGGTCAACGCAAGAGGTGGCCTTGGCCCTTCACTTGATCATAGACGGTTATAATCTCATGGGGGCGGCCCGAGGGGGAGGCTTGAACCCGGGGGTGGACCTGGAGTTTTCCAGAGAAGCTCTCCTGAAACGTCTACATACTTTTCGCATCCGAAAACCCTTGAGAATCACGGTGGTATTTGACGGGAAGGAAGCAAAGACAACCTGGGAGTCTCGGGCTGGCATAAGGGTGGCCTTTGCCGGAGGCAGGGGGAGGGCGGATGAGGCTATAGCAGGCATGGTCCGGGGGAATCCCCAAGGGGTGGTGGTGGCCACTTCGGATCGTGCCCTGGCAGAAAACTGCCGCAGGATGGGAGCTGCTGTGATAAGCTCCCAGGAGCTTTGGGGTCGCCTGGAAAGAGCTTTGGGATACAGGGAGGCTGGTCTTGAGCTGCCAAAAGAAGATTCCTGGGAGGAGGAATCCCTGGGTGGATGGGGTTCCAAGAAAAAGGGCCCAGCCCGTAGGCTTTCCCGAAAAGAGCGCAGGCAAGCCAGAAAACTCCGTAAACTCTAGCCCCCATACCTCAAAAACCCCCAGATTCTCCTTTACCCATTCCAGCCAATGTCTGGGTCTCCATATCTCTAACCCGGATTATTCTCTGGAGCCCGCAACTTTGGGGGCCAATCCCCCAAGCCCCCGGTACACTTGCACATGTTCCGACCCAAAGCAGGATTGAATCCGAAACCCAAAGGCGGGGTGCTTTTGAGTATTGATTTTGAGCAGCGATCCGGGTGGGTTTATTAGTTTCTATTGCCCTTTAGGGCCAAGCGCTTTTCTTGGCCCTTAAAAAGCCTCCTTATGTTCTCCTTGTGACGCCACAAGATGCCCGAGGCCAGAGCCAAGCACAAAAAAAGCAAAGGGCCATGGCTTCCCAGAAGAGCCGCCCCTAGAGGGGCCCCCATGGCCGCCAGCAATGAACCTACGGAAACAAATCTGCTCAGGACAAGCCCCACAAGGAACAACCCTAGGCAACCCGCAAGGAGCAAAGGAGCCCAGGCGGCCATGATGCCGGCCGCTGTGGCCACACCCTTTCCCCCCCTGAACCCCAGATAAAGAGGAAACAAATGCCCCGTAAAAGCTGCCAGGCTGACCCAGGAGCACTCCCAAGGCCCCAGTCCGAGGGCTCCTGCACCCCAAGCTGGAATATATCCTTTTAGTGCATCCCCCAAAAGGGTGAGAACCGCAGCTCCCGCCCCTGAGGCTCGAAGCACGTTGGTGGCCCCTATGTTCCTGCTGCCCACGCACCTTGGATCCTGGCCCCCCAGGGCCTTGGAGAACAAAAGCCCAAAAGGCACAGAACCCATTAGATAGGCTCCCAGAATTAATGATGCTGTAAGGAACAAGAGCTTCCCGTCCCTAAGGGTCTGATTGACGCCTCTGCGAGCCCTATGATACATTTTTTCTTGGGTTGGAGAAAATCCGGGAGCCGGTTCAAATCGGGGGAAAGGAAGGCTTCTTGAGTGCGGAGAGCAAAGGGGCAATGATCCCTGTAATCGTAGATAGCGTCTCCTATGAGGCTCAAGGCTCCATGTACAGGGTGAACCTCAAGGAGGAGTCCACAGGAAAGGTGCTTCCCATTTTTGTGGGGGCTTTCGAGGGAAACGCAATAGCCATGGTCCTTCGAGGAATCCCTGCGGCCAGGCCTCTTACCCACGATCTCATGGCCAGTCTGATTAAAGGACTGGATGGAGAGGTCTTGAGGATAGTGGTCACAGACCTCAAGGAGAACATATTCTACGCCTTTATTTACATAAAACAGGACGGGAAAGAGCTGGCGGTGGACAGTCGGCCCAGCGATGCCATAGCCTTGGCAATGCGGCTGGGAGTGCCCATATTCGTGGTCAACAAGCTGGCCGATAAGTTCGTAGACGAGCTGGAAGAGATCCTTACCAAGACCGAGCCCGGAGAGACCGTGCATTAGCTTTTTCTAGGGGGTTGTGGGAATAGAGCCCCCAGTGCCACATATATTGGCGCCTAGTCCGAATCAGAAGTCTTCAGGCAGACTTTTCGGGGAGTAGCTCAGACTGGTCAGAGCGCTTGCTTCGGGAGCAAGAGGTCGGGCGTTCAAATCGCCTCTCCCCGATCAGCCCGCATTATTCAAGATCAGTGGACAATGCGGCTTAGGAGGCTCTAAGGGAGCGTTTCACCAGGGCCATTCGTTCCTTTTCCAGCTCTTCCTTCTTTTTTTGAATCTGAGTGTCGCCTTTGTTCAAGACCAAAGCCGCCTTGTACTCTTTTAGCGCCTCGTCATAACGGGATATGCGGCCTTTAACGTTTTTTTCCTGATCTCCCAAGGCCCTGTACAGGTCCCCCAACATACCGTGGATCTCGGCCCTTGCCTTGGGTGGGTGCGAACTCATAAGCTGAGGCACCTTTTTGAGCACTTCCAGGGCCTTGGCCAAATCCTTCTGATTCCAGTAGGCTGCCGCCAGCATCTTGGCCGCCTCCGGATCCTTTGGAAACCTGGCGTGCAGTTCCTTGAGCTTGGCTATGGCTCCGTGAAGATCCTTTTTCTGGGTGAGTAGTTCGGCCCAAAGAAAAAGGAGATTCTTGACCACCTCTTGCTCTTTGGGTTTCATGCCCCAGGCCTTCTCCAAGCTCTTGAGAGCGTTGTCGATTTGTTTGGTCTTGGCGTAGGCATCAGCCAAGTTCAAGTGTGTGACGGCGCTTTCTTCCAGCTTCAGAGATGCCTCATAGTGAGGTATGGCCTCCTTGTACTTGCCCTGCTTGGCTAAGGAGTATGCCAGGTTGTTGTGAAGAGTAGCCAGATAGGCCTTCCCTTTCTTGGTGGGATGAAGCTCCAAAGCCTGCTTCATCTGCTGGACGGCCTGGGAGAGTTCCCCCTTTTTTTCAGCCTGCTGGGCCTTCTCCACCTGCTTGGCATAAAGTGTGTCAAGGCCCCTTTGGGCGTCCGGATCGTTTTTCTTGAGGGACAGGATCTTCCTGTAGGTCTCAACCGGGGAGATCCCGAGACGCTCTTGGAGTTCGGCCATCTGCCTGAGATGCTCAACTCTACGATCCGGGTCTATCTCGCTAAGCAGCCTGTACATCTCCAGGGCCCTCTTGGGCTTGGATTTCTGGTAGATGGAGGCAAGGGCTGCTGCAGCTTCTTTGCGCTTTGGGGAGCGCTTTAGCAGCTCCTCGAACCTCTCGGCTGCCGCCAAGGGCTCGTTTTGTTCCCAAAGTAGGTTCCCCAAAGCCAACAGAACATGCACGTTGCCCGGCTCCGCCTTCAGGGCCTGCTCCAGACATGCCCTCTGGGCCTGGGGCTCCTTGAGCTGCTTTGCCCTGGCGGCCCAGGTCTCAGCGCTCATCTCCAGCTCCAGGAAAAATCGGGCAAGGGGTGCCGCGCCGGGCTGGCTCTTCAATGAAAGCTCATAAGTGAGGCTCCTCTCAGGAGCCGTAGCAGCCATGAGGTCCTGGCCTGGCTCCACAACACTGCCCTCAAAATACAATCTGGGCGGGCTCAAGAACACCGTCAGCATGCGGGCCCAAATCGAAGGGTCTCGCTCTACGGAGACAAACCTCACGGTTTCCTTCCCATAGCGCACCCGCAGGGTCTGCTCCCTCAAAAGCACCGAGGAGTCTTGGCCTTGCGCGTCCCCTTTGTCCGACCCTGTTCTCTGAACCCTGATTCCCTGGACCGGATAAGAAAAAAGCGAGCTAGAATGAGCACCTCTGGAAACAGTTTTGGTTCTGGGGGTGAGCTCCCAAAAAAGAAATCCTGCCACTCCCACCCCCAGCAAGAAACCCACCAGGATCCAGGCACCCTTAGCCCGCCCTTTTTTCTTTTTGCTGGAGTGCTGTCTGGGGGAAAGAGGCCCCAAGTCTTTTCCCCCAAGGACCTCTGCGTCCAGGCCTATGGGCGCATCCAGTATCTTGTCCTCATCCAGCGGAGGAACCTTTGTCCGCCGCATCCAAACCTCCCCCAGCCTTGGCCAGTCTTATCTCCTCCCGCATGCGTCGGATGGTGGTCGCGTAGTCCTCTGTACCCAGGATGCCTGTGCCGGAGACGAAAACCGTGGCCCCGGCCCTTGCCACCTCTTTGAGGTTGCCCAAGTGAACCCCCCCGTCCACCTCCAACTCAGCCCGGGAATCCCTCTCGTCCATCATCTTGCGCAGGGTCCGGATCTTGGGAATCATGGCTTGAATAAAGTTCTGCCCCCCAAAACCCGGATTCACGGTCATTATCATCACCAGTGCTACTTCCTCCAGCACATATTCCAAGGAACTCAGAGGGGTGGAAGGGTTTAGAACCACCCCCGGGCTGGCCCCAAGATCCCGGATGCGTTGCAAGGTCCTGTGAAGATGGGTGCATACCTCCACATGCACGGTGACCAGGTCTGCTCCTGCCGAGACAAAGGCCTTGAGATGACGATCCGGGTTTTCCACCATAAGGTGTGCTTCCAAGGGGAGGCTGGTGACACTGCGCACTGCCTCCACGGTGCGGGGACCGAAGGTGATGTTGGGCACAAAATGCCCGTCCATCACATCCAGATGGATCCAGTCTGCTCCGGCCCGTTCCAAAGCCAGGACTTCCTCTGCCAGGCGGCCGAAGTCGGCGGACAAGAGCGACGGGGCTATTTTGGCGGATCTGGAGATCAAGTTTTCTTTTGTCTGCAAGGCGGATTCCTTGACTTGGTCTGACCGGTTTTCTATAGTAAAGAAAATGGCTTGCGCTGACAAGGGGCCTCGCAATGAGCCTGCTTAAGATTCTTACATATCCGGACCCAATTCTTAAGCGACCCAGTCTGCCGGTGAAGGGAAACCCTCAGGATCTGAAACGGCTGGTGGAAGACATGTTCCAAACCATGTACCAGGCTCCTGGAGTAGGGCTAGCAGCACCGCAGGTGGGTCGAAACATACGGCTTTTTGTGGTGGATGTCTCCTCCCACCAGGAGAATGCCGGACCCATGGTCTTTATTAATCCTGAGATTTTAGAAGGGGAGGGCCAGATCATCTGGGAAGAGGGTTGCCTGAGCGTGCCTGACATGCTGGTGGAAGTCTCCCGCATGGAAAAGGTGCTCATGGCAGGCCAGGATCTCTCGGGGAAGAGATTTCAGATAAAGGCCGAGGGACTTCTGGCAATAGCCCTACAACACGAGCTGGATCATCTGGACGGCAGGTTGATCATTGACAAAGTAAGTTCCCTCAAAAGAGAGCTTTACCGGCGCAGGCGGCTCAAAGAGGCCGCAAGGGCTTCGGCATGAGCCTTCGGGTCCTCTTCGTGGGGACACCAGCTTTTGCGGTTCCAACCCTGCAGGCCATCTTGGAATCTTCGCACAAAGTGTTGAGTGTGATCACCCAGCCGGACAGGCCGGCGGGCAGAGGCCGCATTCTGAAACCTTCCCCGGTGAAGAGCACTGCCTTGAAGGCAGGCCTCAAGGTCATGGAACCACAGCGGGCCGGAGATCCTGATTGTTTGCGTGAGATCCGGCTTCTAAAGCCCGATGTTGCTGTGGTGGTGGCCTATGGACAGATTCTTCCTCCCGCTTTCTTAGAGATACCGCCTCTGGGTTGCCTTAACCTTCACGCCTCACTTCTGCCTCGTCACAGAGGGGCCGCTCCCATCGCCTGGGCCATCCTGATGGGGGATGAGGTGACGGGCTTGAGCGTGATTCAGATGGATGAGGGCTTGGACACAGGGCCTGTGCTGTCTTTTGTAAAAACCCCCATAGGAGTGGAGGAGGATGCCCAAGAGCTCTCAGAGAGACTCTCTTTGCTGGGGGCAGGGCTCATGGTGGAGAGCTTGGATAAGCTGGAGAAGGGGGAGCTGGTTTGCTCCCCCCAAAGAGATGAAGAAGCCACATACGCCCCCAGGCTTCGCAAGCAGGACGGGCGGATAATTTGGGAGGAAACAGCACAGAGAATATGCAGAAAGGTAAGAGCCATGCTCCCATGGCCTGCTGCCTATACCTCTTGGAGGGGCAAACAGCTAAAGATCCTAAAGGCTAGAGCCCTGGCTCTGGAATCAGACCAAAGGCCGGGCACAATCCTAAAGGCCAGAGGGGAAAGCCTCTGGATAGCCACGGGAAAAGGCATTTTGGAGGTCCTGAAACTGCAACCTGAAGCCAGACCGATCATGACGGCCCAGGCCTTCATATCCGGAAGGGGTATGTCCGAGGGGGAAATCCTGGGATCCGATTAGGCCAGTCCTGAAGTCCCTTTAATGGGTCGCAAACTCCCGGCAGGCCTGGTCCCTTCTCCAGCCACAAACCCCTCGCACGGATCCTCCCAAAGGCTGGTTGGGCTTTGGATCTGAGGCCCAGTAATTCAGAAGGAGATCTTGTGGGCCTAAAGGCTATGGAAGCCCATGGATGAAAGCAGGAGAAAATATGGAGGAGCCAGGCGCTTGGCCTGGGAAGTGCTTTGGCGCACCCAACGCCAAGAGGCTTACCCTGATCTGCTCCTTTCTGCCAGACTCGAGAGGGATCCCACACTTGCACGCCAAGACAAAGCTCTTGCCCAAGAGTTGGTAATGGGCACCCTTAGGTGGCAGGCAAGCCTGGACATGGCTTTAAGCCGGGTGAGTTCCCGCCCCTTGTCCAGGATCCCCGGCAAACTTCTCTCAGCCCTTCGCATGGGTGCATATCAGATCCTCTTCCTGGAGCGGATCCCGGTCCCCGCAGCAGTCAACGAAACCGTGGAGCTGGTGAGGGAGTTGGGTTTGGGCTATGCCGCAGGCTTCGTCAATGGGGTGCTTCGAGCCCTGGCCGAAAAGGGCCGCTCTCTGCTTCAGGTGGATTCCGCTTTGCCTGATTCAGAGCGTATAGCCATGGAAACATCCCACCCCCTTTGGATGGTTGAGAAATGGATTCAGCAATGGGGCTCAAGCGAAGCAAGGGCGCTTTGTCTTGCCAACAATCAGGTGCCGCCCATTACCCTGAGGACCAACACCCTTAAGATCAGCCGTGATGGATTGATGAAAGCTCTTGAGCAAGAAGGTTTGGAGGTTTTCCCCACCAAGTTCAGCCCCGAGGCTGTACAGGTTGGAAAAATTCAAACACCTTTGAGCAGCCTAGGGCCTTTTCGACGCGGCTGGTTCCAAGTGCAGGATGAGGCCTCTCAGCTCATCTCCCACTGGCTGGAGCTCCAGGAAGACCAGACTGTGCTGGATGCATGTGCGGCCCCGGGCGGCAAAACCGCTCACATGGCTCAACTCCTGGGAAACAAAGGAAGGATCCTGGCCCTGGATATCCACAAATCCAGGCTCCATCTCTTGTCTCAGGAGTGCAGGCGGCTGGGCATCAGCTGTGTAACCATCCAGAAAACCGATCTCTTGGATCCCTCCAGTCTCCCCAGGGGTCCTTTTCAGCGTATTCTCCTGGACGCCCCGTGTTCAGGCCTGGGTGTTCTGAGAAGGAATCCTGATGCCAAATGGAGGCGAACTCCCCAAGACATCTCCCGTATGTCCAAAATCCAGATCCGGATGTTGGAAAATATGGCCCTTCTTTTGGCCCCTGGCGGGATATTGCTCTACAGCGTCTGCACCCACACCCAGGAGGAAACAGAAGCAGTAAGGGAAGCCATTCTGGGAAAAGGCTTGGGCTTGGAACTGCTGGTCTCTGCCCAAGGGCTGCCTTTGGAGGCCGCAGCTTTGGTGGGCCCGGATGGATTCCTGCGCACCTTTCCCCATAAGCACGGAATGGACGGGTTTTCGGCCTTCAAACTAAGGCGCGCTTCTTGACACGAGGGCTCTAGGAAATGTAGCATACAGACTCCTGTGATTGTCTCCAAAGAAATTCGAGACTTCCAAAAACCAAAGATCAGGAGGGGACCATGAGGCAAAAGCTGGGAATATGGCTTTTGGTGGCGGCCATGTGCGCGGTGGTGCTTCCCGCAAGTGCACCGGCGGCGGAGAAGATCTTGATAGGCATGTCCAATTGGATAGGTTACGCTCCCCTTTATTTGGCTCAGGAAAAGGGCTTTTTCAAAGCCAGGGGGCTGGATGTGGAAGTGAAAATAATCGAGAAAGTGGCCGACAGAAGGGCGGCTTTGGCTGCCGGGCACATCCAGGGCATGTGCACCACTGCGGACGCCCATGTCATAACTGCGGCCAATGACATCCCTGTAAAAATGGTCCTGGCTCTGGATGATTCCTATGGCGGGGACGGGATAGTGGCTGTTCAGTCCATAAAAAAAGTGGAGGACCTAAAGGGCAAGAACGTGGCCGGGCACAAGGGTGGGGCCACGCTTTTTTGGACCAACTATGTACTTACCCAGCACAACATGAAACTATCGGATATCAATATGATAGACATGACGGCCGGGGATGCGGCCTCTGCTTTTGTGGCCGGCAAAGTGGACGCAGCCATAACCTGGGAGCCTCATCTCTCCAGGGCAGCGGGGGAGGGCAAAGGGCATGTGCTCCTGGACAGCCGTAAGACCCCCGGTGTCATAGTGGACGCCCTGGCTTTCAGGCCGGACTTCATAGAAAAGAACAAGGATGCTGTCAGCAAGATAGTGGCAGCATGGTTCGAGGCCCTGGAATACCACAAGAAAAACCCGGATGACGCCAACGCCATAATGGCCAAGTTCACAAAGGATACCCCGGAGCTTTACAAGAAACACATAGAGGGAGTGCGCTTCTACGGCCTGGCTGAGAACAAGGCCTATTTCGGAACAGGGGATAAGCCCGGAGAGTTGTACAAAGTGGTGGAAAGGGCCCTGGATCTCTGGATGGAAACCAAGCAGATCCCCAAGCGGGTGGATCCTAAAAGCGTGATAGACGGTTCCTTCATCAAGTGAAGCCTGCGAGGGGGCCCGGCAAGACCTGGCCCCCTGTCTGTTTCTCTGGAGATCGCGCAGGGAACCGAACGAGAGCTGGTTTGCAAACTCGAGTATCATGGACTGGAGATCAATCCTCACCCCCAGGGCACCTATTCCCAGGAGTTTCCAGATCTGTCTGGGTCTTGGGGGGTTCGCCGCGGTTCTTTTCCTCTGGTGGGTAGTAACTTCCCTGGGCCTTATTCAACCCTTTTTCCTTCCCAGGCCAGACCAAGTCCTGCGTGCAGGGTACGAACTGTTTGCGGAACTGGACTTTTTGGCCGACATCTGGGCCAGTACTTATAGAATACTTTTGGGCTTCCTGGTGGCATCCCTCCTCGGGGTTCCTTTGGGTCTGCTAATGGGGACCTTCAGGGCGGCTGAGGCTTTTTTCGAACCCCTGGTGGGCTTTGTGCGTTACATGCCTGCATCGGCTTTCATCCCGCTTTTCATCCTTTGGTTGGGCATTGGGGATCTGGAGAAGGTGGCCATCATCTTTGTGGGGAGCTTCTTTCAACTGGCCCTTATGGTTACGGTGGTGGCCAGGGCGGTCCCTATGGAGATATTGGAGACAGCCTATACATTGGGGGCAAGCAGATTTCAGGTCATCCTAAAGGTATTGCTTCCCGCCAGCATGCCCGGCATCCTGGATACCTTAAGAATAATAATGGGATGGGCCTGGACTTACATAATAGTGGCTGAGCTGGTGGCCTCCGAGGCAGGTCTGGGCTATAGGATACTGAATTCCCAGAGGTTGCTTCAGACAGGCAACATAATCTTTTCCATCATCACCATCGGGATGCTGGGTCTGCTCACGGACCTGGGCTTCAAATGGTTGCAAAGGAAACTCTTCCCTTGGACAGAATGAATTCGGTGAGATTGAGGGTGGAGGGGCTCTCCAAGAGCTTCCGCTCCCACGGGGCAGAGGTCACGGCTCTGGAGGGGATCCAGATGGAGATCCGAGACCAGGAGTTTGCCACCATCTTGGGACCTTCGGGATGCGGGAAGTCCACTCTGCTTAGGATCCTGGCCGGTCTTTCAAGACCCAGTGCAGGGAGTGCCACCCTAGACGGCCGGATCATAGAGGGCCCTGGAAAAGACCGCGGCATGGTGTTCCAGAATTACACTCTTTTCCCCTGGCTTACGGTGATGGAGAACATCCAGTTTGGGCTTCGACTCTCGGGCCGCGAAAAAAGCGATTGCGAGGCGGTGGCTAGAGGATTCGTCCAGAAAATAGGACTCTCAGGATTCGAGCGTGCTTATCCCAGAAGCCTCTCTGGGGGAATGAAACAGAGGGTGGCAATTGCCAGGGCCCTGGCCAATGATCCCAACATCTTGCTCTTGGATGAACCTTTCGGGGCTTTGGACACCCAGACCCGTTCCCTCATGCAGGAGCTTCTCTTGCAGATTTGGGAAGAACTTCACAAGACCATCCTTTTTGTGACCCATGACGTGGAAGAGGCGGTCTTCCTTTCGGACCGGATCTTTGTCATGACAGCACGCCCCGGAAGGATAAAGGCAGTGCTGGAGGTTCCCCTTTCCCGTCCCAGGGATTACCAGGTCAAGGGATCCCCGGAGTTCCTGAGAATAAAGACCGAGGTCTCCCGCCTCATCCGGGAGGAATCCATAAGGGCCCTGAGCTCTTCCATGATGGAGCCTCGAACCCAGGAGGACTGAGCTTGTTTTACGGAGCCATGAACTTCCCCCTAAGAGACCTGGAGGAGGAGATCCAGGCCTTTAGCTCCTTGGGATTTGATTTCTTGGAGTTGGCCATGGATGCTCCCAAGGGCCTGCCTGCCCTTATTTGGGAGCACAGGGAACGAATATTGGGGCTTTTGAAGGAGTGCTCCCTGGGTTTGGTGGCCCACCTCCCCACCTTTGTATGGCCGGCTGATTTGACCCCGCGCATAAGAAAAGCCTCCCTGGAGGAGTGCTTGGAAGGGCTGAGACTGGCCTCTTATCTTGAGGCTCATTGTGTGGTGATGCACCCGGGAAGCTTCTTGGGGTTGGGTAACTTGGCAAAGGATTTGAGCACTCAAGCGGCCCTCGAGAGCCTCGATACATTGCTCAAGGAGGCCGCAAGCCTGGGGCTTCCGGTGGGCCTGGAGAACATGTTCCCCAGAGGCGGCTGGCTTGTAACAGCAAAGGACTTCGCCCCCGTAATGGAGAGATTCCCGAGCCTGGGAATCACACTGGATGTGGCACATGCCTTTATAGGCGGAGGCCTTCAGAGGGTGCAGGAATTTCTAAACGGTTATGCTGAGCGCATCCTGCATCTTCATCTAAGCGACAACTGGGGGGAAAGGGACGAGCACCTGCCTATTGGGGCAGGCAGGGTTCCTTACGCCAAGGTCGTGGAGGCCCTCAAGGCATGTGATTACCAAGGCTGGGCCACCTTCGAGGTCTTCTCCCCTGACAGGGACTATTTGAGAATAAGCCGCCAGAAGTTCCAGCAGATGTGGTGCGGCCCTGCTCAGAGCCCTGGCTGAGCCATTCAGTTTGAAGGAGTTACCCCCCAGTTTGACATGACCCAGCCGGGGAGTTACAAATGTCTTATTCGGGAACCGATTCCACGCCTTGGAGAGTTGGTCCATGAGACTAGAACACCTCTTCTCCCCCTTTGAGCTAAGGGGCCTGAGCCTCAAGAACCGCATAGTCATGCCGCCCATGGGGGTCTTCCTGGTGGAGGCTGACGGCTCTGTAACAGAGAGAACCAGGGAATATTACCGCCAGCGGGCCAGGGGAGGGGCCGGGATGGTAATGGTGGAGGCCTCGGCAATAGCCCCTGAGGGAATAGTCTCTTTTCATCAGATGCGCATCTTCGACGATGCCTTTGTACCTGGGTTGGCGAGTCTGGCAAAGGTGATAAAGCAGGAGGGAGCCAGGGCCGGGATTCAAATCCACCATGCAGGCAGGCAGACCTCCTCCAAGGTCATAGGCCGGCCTCCCCTTGCCCCATCGCCCTTGCCTTGTCCCTCCATTCGCGGTGATGTGGAGGTCCTGGACCGTGAAGGGATCCAGCGCATCGTGAGGCTCTTCGGAGATGCGGCCCAGAGGGCCATGGAGGCCGGCTTCGAGCTCATCGAGATCCACGGGGCCCATGGTTACCTGATAAACCAGTTTCTCTCGGGTTTCTCCAACATAAGGGAAGATGATTACGGCGGAGACACCTTGCGCCGTGCCCGCTTCGCAGTGGAAGTGGTGCAAGAGGTAAGAAGAAGGGTAGGCCCTGATTTTCCCATATCCTTCAAGATCAGCGCCCAGGAGTTCGTGCCGGGCGGGCTCACGGTGGAGGAGAGCGTGCAGATCGTGAGGCTGCTCAGGCAGGTGGGAATAGACGCGGTGCAGGTCTCGGCCGGAAACGACGCAACCCCGGAGTGGATCTCCCAGCCAATGCTCATGCCCAGGGGCTGTCTGGTGGATTCGGCACACAGGATCAAGGAAGCAGTGGACATCCCCGTGATCTGCGTGGGCAGGATCAATGGCCCCATGCTGGCAGAGGAGATCCTCAGGGAGGGGAAGGCTGACCTGGTTTGCATGGGAAGGGCCCTGCTGGCCGATCCGGAGCTTCCCAGAAAGGCCAGGGAGGGAAGGCTGGAGGAGATCCGCAGGTGCGTTGGTTGCAACACCTGCATCAATTCCATATTCAAGAAGGGCAGGGTGGAGTGCCTTGTGAATCCAGAGCTCAGCCGGGAGCAGGAGATGGCCGTCAGGCCAGCCTCCAGGAGGCGTAAGGTGTTGGTGGTGGGGGCAGGGCCTGCCGGGTGCGAGGCAGCATGGGTTGCTGCCAGCAGAGGCCACCGGGTGGAGTTACTGGAGGCCTCAGATCAAATAGGGGGTCAGATCCTGCTGGGGGCTACCCCTTCCCACAAAAAGGATCTCCTTAACATCGTGAGGTTCCACAAGCGTCAGCTGGCTCTCCACAAAGTGGACTGTTGCATGGGCCGTGTTGTGGGGCCAGAGGAGATCCTGGAGATGAGGCCGGAGGTGGTGGTCCTGGCCACCGGGGCCAAGCCCGTCCGTCTTCCCTTCCTCCAAGAGGGGGCCAATGGGGTGTGCACTTACAGGGAGGCCCTGGAGAGCCCGGAGAGCCTTCCCGAGAAGGTGGTTGTGGCCGGAGGAGGTGCCATAGGCTGTGAGGTGGCGCTTCACCTTGCCGAGTGGGGTCACAAGGTGAGCATCGTGGAGATGACCGATCGAGTGGGGAGCCAATACGAGGCCATGACCCGGAAGCTCATCCTGGAGCGCCTGAGGAGCCACGGGGTTGAGGTGCTCACCAACCACCGCATCACCGGTTACAGGGAGGGACGTCTGAGCTGTCTGTCGGGGGTGGAGCAGGAGCCCTTGAGCCTAGAGGCGCCGGCCGTGGTCCTGGCACTTGGCACATGTCCAGAGGACAGGCTCTTTGCGCCTCTTTGTTCGGCAGGCTTGGAGGTGTATCGCATAGGGGATTGTCTGGAGCCCAGAAGCATTAAGGAGGCTATCCTGGACGGAGCCCGCGTAGGCAGAGCAGTTTGAATTTTCGGCCTTCTCAGGGCTGGAGCCGGGGAAGACTTTGGGCCACACGGGCCCTGCCCGGAAAAAAGGCCTTAAGACGAAACAGTGCCAACAATAGGACCAGAAGCCCCAGTAGCTCGGGAAGCACCAGCTCAGGCTCACTTACCACCCTGTGGATACTGGAGGTGAGGAACTCCCAAAAGGAAATTCTGGGATCAGAGCCTGGATCCATCTCCCATCCCAGGATGGGAAAAAACAGAGTGTGAGGGGATCTCCACATCCCGTCAAGGAGAAGATGACCCGGACAAGCCCAGACCCATTTTTTCAGGGAAGGGATAAAGAAGTACACGGCCGCACAAACCATCAAAGAGAAAGCCATGGTGTGGCCCACCCAGCGAGTGGAGACGGCCTCCTGGAAAAACCAGAGGGTCAGGGGCTTGTCCAAGAGGTCAGGCAAAAGGCTGAAAAAGAGGATGGCTGTAAGCTGAGGCATGCCTATGGGAGGGGAGCCTGCCCTCTTTCTCCAAAGAACTTGGTATCCCATTAGAGTGAGGCCTGCATGACCAAAGATAAACATGAGGGGCTTTCTCCAGCAAAACAGATTCAGGAAAATCCAGGGTTCATAGGCCATAGGCTACCTGATTTCGGCTTAATGTCAACCGCATCAAGGCAAAAAGTGATTTTGGGGCCTAGCCCCCAAGGTTAAGGGCTTTGGAGAAGAATCCGGGTTGGGGGGCTGATGGGGTTTCATCGTCGGGCTTTTCTGGGAACTATTTTGAAGATCTTGGGGGCCGGTGGGATCCTCAAGAGCCTTTGGCCCTCAGTGGCTGAGACAGCCCAAGCAAGCGCAGCGCCCCCAGATCTGGGAGCCTGGCTGGGCCGGGCCATGGAATACAAGGCGAGTTGCGCCCTTGTGGAGGACTTTGCCGAAGGCCAGATATGGATCCAGAAGGTAAGCTCCTCCAGGAAGTATTTTGTTGGTATGAAGACCAGGCTTAAGGGTATAGTGGGGGTTCTGTCCTTGCAGCGCACCGACCTTCTGGCCTCTGTTGTGCAATGGGAGCCTAAGAAAGGCAGATTCGTGCCCCTGTGGCATGCAGACCAGGTAGCCCGCCAGGGATCTTGGCGAAGGAAGGTATTGGTGTTCCAGGAGGAGGGAGAAGCTTTTACAGAATACAAGCTCAGCCCTGAAGGCTCCAAAAGGAAACATGTTCCGCCCCAAGGCAGGCCCTTGGACGATCCGCTTTCCGCCTTTCTCAACTGGAGAGCAGGGGTTTACGGCCCCTTGAGACCCGGGCAGGTTTTTCTCATAGACAACCTTGCCCGCAGGGAACCCTTGGCCCTCAGACTGACTATAGCCTCTGAAGAAGAGGCCCGAAGCAAGAGACCCAATTCCCAGGCGGAAAACTGGAGTTTTCTGCTCAGGGCAGATCTGGAAAAAGAGGTGGCCGAAAGCCTTCGGGGCTCTTTGGAAGGTTGGCTGGACGAGCAGTGGGTGGTGCTTTTTGCAAAGGCCAACAATGTTCGGCTCTTGGGAGAGGTCTGGGCCCGCCTAAGCGGCAAATGGATGCTGTTGGAGCCTGAGCTCAGAAGTTCCCCCGAGCCCCCCTTGGAGAAGCTCAAGTGGGAGATTTGACGTACACGGGGGAATTAAGCTTCTTGAAGACTTAAGGCGTTATCTCTTAGAGCCTTGGGGCCCCAGAGCCCAAAGCAGGGCTTCAGCATTCAGCTGATGGAGCAGCTCAAGTCTGATTTTTGATTGGTCGCAGGGGTGACCGCTTACTCTGATTTTTTTGAGGCCGGTGAGTTTTGGCTTCCAGCCTCCAATCCCAGGGGGAATTCGGTTCTTTTGGGATTTAAGACTCACAGGGCCCCCAAAGGAAAACCAGGATCTGTTTGAGGGGAGGGCTTGACATGACGGATCAAAAAAAAGCCAATGGGGATGGTAGCCCCCTTGATTTGCTTCCCCAAGAGCGCTGGGCCGAGCTTTTGAGGGAACTTTCCGAGGAGCTGGGTATGGTGGCCACCCTTGTGGACTCCCAGGGAAAAATCCTGGTGCACGTGGGGGATTACACCGACGTGTGCATCCGAGTGCGGAATCGTCCAGAGAGCCTTACCTTTGTTTGCGGTCAGACAAGCCAGGCCCTCATGAAGCAGGCGGAGAAGACAGGCCAGCCTGTAGTGGATCTTTGCCAGATAGGGCTTTGCAAGATGATCATTCCTCTTTTTCGGGAAAAAGTTCTCTTGGGAGCTGTGGCAGCTTGCTCTAGGGCTTTGGCCGGGGAAGATCTGGATCCCTTCATGGTGGCCCAAGAACTGGGTATATCCGAGAAGGAGGCCGAGGAGCTCTTGGGCTCTGCTCCCCAGATACATGAAGAAAAGCTTTGGCAGGCCGCCGGTAGATGGATTGACAGGATAAGGAACTTGGCAGCCCTGCCATCATGGTTCCCCAGCACTGGATGATGCTGTGCAAATTCAAAATGTCCAGGGAAAATCCCTTGAGGGTCAAAAAGGGCCTGATTTTTTAATCCAGGACTTGCCTGAGTTCAAACCCGAGCATGCTGAAATAGATTAGCCCGCATTATTCACGATCAGTGCATAATGCGGGCTATCTCAATGACATGCTTGGTTAAACTAGTATGCACTCAACATTACTATTGTTTTCCTCTTCAGAGCTGGTCCTGGTTTGAGTCGGAATATGTCGAAGTGTATCGGGGGCTTGGGGGCTTGAGCCCCCAAAGTCGCGGGCTTTGGAGAATAATCCGGGTTAGGCCTGGAGGGCCGCCAAGCTCACCCAGAGACCTTCTTCAGGAGGATTTCTCTTAGCCTTTCCAAGGCTTGGGGAAGTCTTTCTTTGTACGGGCCCCCTCCTTGAGCGAAATGGGCTCTCCCCCCTCCTTTTCCTCCCAGAAGTTCTGCCACCTCTCTCATGAGTTCCCCTGCAGGGAAGCGTTCTTGCAAGTCCTTGGAGACCGATATGGTGAGACTCGCCTTGGGCCCGCTTCTTGAGCCCAGAAGCACTATGCCGGAGCCCAGTCTGTCCCTTAGTTGATCCCCCATCTGGCCCATGGCCTTGGGGTCATTCAAATCCACCTCTGCGCACAAAACCTTTATTCCAGCCACCTCCCTGGCCTGGGATAGCAGATCCGCAGAGCCTCCTGCAGCGGCACAAGCCTTGAGGGCCCTCACCTCTTTTTCCAGTTCCTTTTGGCGATCCACAAGTCTGCGGGCCTTATCCTTGAGCTCTTCCGGGGTAGCTTTTAGAAGTTCCGCCAGCTCCTGAAGAGTGGTTTCGGTTTTCTGGACCAGCTCAACTGCGGCCCTTCCAGTGACAGCCTCTATTCTTCGGGTGTCGGCTGAGATGCTCCTGTCGCTGAGGATCTTGAAGAAACCCACATCCCCTGTGCGATGCACGTGGGTGCCTCCGCAAAGCTCTCTTGAGAAATCCCCCATCTCCACCAATCTCACGGTCTCTCCGTACTTCTCATCGAATAGAGCCATGGCCCCTGTCTTTAGGGCCTCCTGGTAAGGCATTAGGATCACCCTCACCTGGGCGTTCTGCCTGATCCTCTGGTTTACCAGCCGCTCCACCTCTCTCAATTCCTCCCAACTCACCCCCGAGGAATAGGTGTAATCAAAACGGAAACCCTCCGGAGTCACCCTTGAGCCAGACTGATGCACCACCTCTCCAAGTATCTCCCGCAAAGCAGCCTGCAGGACATGAGTGGCGCTGTGGTTCCTTGCGGTATCCCACCTGAGCTCCTCGTCCACCCGCAGCTCCACCTCCTGGCCCACGCCCAGGGCTCCCTCCAGGACTGTTCCCACATGCACCGTGAGCTCAGGCAGCGGTCTGAGAGTCTCCTGCACCTGAAGTTTCAATCCAGGCCCTGAAATGAGCCCCTTGTCTCCCACCTGCCCACCTGACTCCCCGTAAAAAGGAGTCTCCTCTGTGATCACCTCCACCCTTTCCCCCTGCCGGGCAAGCTCCACCTCCCGGCCCTCCCTCAGCAAAGCCCTCACCCGGCTTTTCACCACAAGGGAATCGTAACCCACGAAACTGCTGGTTATCCCCCTGGAAACCAGCTTTCTGTATGACTCGGGGATCTCCTCCTCCCCGGATCCGGCCCAGGCCGCCCTGGCCCGCCTGCGCTGCTCAGCCATGGCCTTTTCAAACCCTTGGGAATCTATTTCCAGGCCCTCTTCCTTGACCACGTCCGCTGTCAAATCCACAGGGAATCCGTACGTGTCGTAAAGTTTGAAGACCATATCCCCTGGCAACACACCTATACCCCGAGCCTTAAGACGGGAAGTCTCCTCTTCCAGGAGCCTGAGCCCCTTGTCCAGGGTCTCTGCAAAACGCTCCTCCTCTTTGAGGATTATCTGCTCAATGGCCGCTTTTCTTTGTGCCAGCTCTGGAAAGGCCTCCCGCATCTCCTCTACCACCAGTTGGGAGGCCTTGTATAGAAAAGGCTCCTGGAGCCCCAAAAGTCTTCCGTGGCGAGCAGCCCTTCTGATGATCCGGCGCAGCACATAGCCCCGCCCCTCATTGGAGGGGATTACCCCGTCCCCGATGAGAAAAGTCACCCCCCTGGCATGATCGGCCGCCACTCTCATGGAGACGTCCGCCCTGGGCTCCTTGCCGTAATGCCTTCCCGAGAGCTCCTCCATGAATCGAATCAGAGGCTGGAAGAGATCCGTATCATAATTGCTGAGTTTTCCCTGCAACACCGCTGTTATTCGCTCCAGGCCCATCCCTGTGTCTATGCTGGGGCGGGGGAGAGGAGTAAGAACGCCTTTTTCGTCCCTGCTGTACTGCATGAAGACCAGATTCCACAGTTCCAAGAAACGGTCGCAATCGCATCCCACCCGGCACTGGGGCTTTCCACAGCCCACCTGAGGCCCTTGGTCTATCACGATCTCGGAGCAGGGCCCGCAAGGCCCGGTGTCCCCCATTTGCCAGAAATTGTCCTTGGTAGGGCAGGCCACTATTCTTTGGGCAGGCAAATATCTGAGCCAGATCTGCCTGGCCTCCTCGTCAGGCCCGAGTCCCATTCCCCCATCCCCTTCATGGATGGTTGCAAAAAGTTTCTCAGGAGCAAGCCCCAGCTCCCCCACCAGGAGCTCCCAGGCCATCTGGATAGCCCCTTCTTTGAAATAATCCCCGAAGGAGAAATTCCCCAGCATCTCGAAGAAGGTGTGATGACGGGCGGTCCAACCCACGTTTTCTAAGTCATTGTGCTTCCCACCTGCCCGAACACACTTCTGGGAACTGGCTGCCCTCGAGTAATCACGTTTCTCCTCCCCAAGGAAAACCTTTTTGAATTGCACCATCCCTGCATTGGTGAAAAGCAAAGAGGGGTCCTCCTTAGGTACCAGGGAGGAACTGGGCACCACCGTGTGGCCCCGAGTCCTGAAGAACTCAAGGAAAAAAAGTCGAATATCACGTCCCTTCATCTCAGCATGAGTCCCCTTGCGGTTTTTTGCGGGAGAGACCTTCCCTGTCCAAACCCTCTCCCCCCAAATCAGGCCCAAGCTCCTCCACCAAAAGCCGCCTGATGGTCTCAGGGGCAAAACCTCTTCTGGACAGATAAGCGGCGAGGCGGCGAGTCAGGGCCGATCCGGCCCTTGGATGGGTCCGAATGTACTTCTTGGCCGCCCTCAAGGCCAAATCCTGATCAGAGAACTCTTGCTCCAGGAGGTGGAAGAGCTCCTCGATGCTCTGCCTTTCCACACCCCTTCTCTCAAGCCCGGCTGTCACTCTGGCGCGCCCCCAGAGGGCCACCTGCATTTTTGTTCTGGCCCAATTGAGAGCCACCCTTTGGTCGTCCAGGTAGCCCCACCCCCCAAGCTTCTCTATGGCCTCCAGGGCCGCCTGATCCGAGAACCCCTTTTTCCTTAGGTAACATCTCACCTCGTGCCTGGTGCGGTCCCTTGCGGCCAGGTACCTGAGGGCAGCTCCAAGGGCTTGTCTGGCTTCCTTTGGAAAAGATGGGTTCACTCGAACTTGAGCTTCACCTCCTGCGCTTCTTCCTCTGTCTGCCACCTTGCCTCACTAGTGCCCGAAATGCCGCTCACCTTAAGGGCGAAGTCGTCCGGATTTGTGGCGTTTCTAAGGGCCTCCTCGTAGGTGATCAAACCCCTTCTAAACAAGTCCATGAGAGACTGGTCGAATGTCTGCATTCCATAGGTGGAGTAGCCCTGGGAAATGGCGTCGTGAAGCTCCCTGGTTTTCAACTCTTCGGCTATGCATTCCCTCACGCGGGCCGTTGAGACCATCACTTCCACAGCCGGAAGCCTTCCTTGACCATCGGCCCTAGAGACCAACCTTTGGGATATCACCCCTTTTAGGATAGTGGCAAGCTGGAGCCTGATCTGCTTCTGCTGCTGGAAAGGGAACACGGCCACAATACGGTTTACTGTTTCCTGGGCGTCCAGGGTGTGCAAGGTGCTTAGCACCAAGTGTCCTGTCTCTGCAGCCAGTATAGCGGTCTCGATGGTCTCAAAATCCCTCATTTCCCCCACCAGTATCACGTCGGGGTCCTGCCTGAGGGCCACTCTGAGAGCCGTGGCAAAGGTCTGGGTGTCTTGCCCCACCTCCCTTTGGTTAATTATGGCTTTCTTGTCCCTGTGCAGGAACTCTATGGGGTCCTCTATGGTGATGATATGGCAGTTGCGGTTGCTGTTTATGTGGTTCACCATGGCTGCCAGGGTGGTGGATTTACCGCTTCCGGTGGTGCCTGTCACCAGGACCAGCCCTCTGGGCTCCATGGCTATCTTCTCTATCACCTCAGGCAGGTTCAGCTCGGCAACCGTGGGGGGGTTCACCGATATGGTCCGAAGCACCATACCGATGGAGTCCCTCTGGGAGAAGATGTTTACCCTGAATCTTCCAAGACCTGAAATCCCGTAGGCCAGATCCACCTCGTTGCTGACCCGGAACTTCTCCTTCTGCCTTTCCCCCATAATGGAAAAGGCTATGTCCCTGGTGTCTTCTGGCATGAGCCGTTTTTCCCCTGTTACAGGGACCAATTTGCCGTGGATTCTAAGCACGGGAGGAAGCCCCACCTTCATGTGCACGTCCGAGGCGCCTCTTTGGACGGCAAGGGTGAGTATTCGCTTGAGGTCTACCATGGAATCAGCCCTCCTTTTCGGCGCGGGCAGCCTGGAGCCCCGCGCTGGCAATGAGCTCGGCCTCCATGTTCTTGAGCGTCTCAGGGTGTTCCCTAAGGAAAGCTTTGGCGTTTTCCCTTCCCTGGCCCAAGCGTTCTCCCTTATATGAGTACCAAGTGCCGGTGCGCTCCACTATGCCTCGCTCAGTGGCCAGATCCAAGACATCCCCTTCCCTTGAGATCCCCTGGCCGTAAAGGATATCGAATTCCACCTCCTTGAAAGGAGGTGCAATCTTGTTTTTCACCACCTTTACCCGGGTCCTGCTGCCCACCACCTCCTGGCCCTCTTTTATGGCCCCGACCCTGCGGATGTCCAGACGCACCGAAGCGTAAAACTTCAGTGCTGTGCCTCCAGTGGTGGTCTCAGGATTCCCGAACATCACCCCGATCTTCATGCGTATCTGGTTTATGAACACCACCGCCGTTTGGGACTTGCTTATGGCGGCCGTAAGTTTCCTTAGAGCCTGGGACATGAGCCTGGCCTGAAGCCCCACATGGGCATCACCCATCTCCCCCTCTATCTCGGCTCTGGGGGCCAGGGCAGCCACAGAGTCCACCACAAGCACATCCACTGCACCACTTCTGACCAGTATCTCGGCAATTTCAAGGGCTTGTTCCCCTGTGTCGGGCTGGCTGATGAGCAGCTCATCGGTATTCACCCCGAGCTTTCTGGCATAGTGGACGTCCAAAGCGTGCTCGGCGTCTATAAAAGAGGCCACACCCCCTGCCTTCTGGGCTTCAGCCACCAGATGCAAAGCCAAGGTGGTCTTTCCAGAGGCCTCCGGCCCGTAGATCTCGGTAACCCTCCCCCTTGGGATGCCTCCCACTCCCAGAGCCAAATCCAAGCTCAGGGAGCCGGTGGGAATTACCCGTACGTCTTGGAGAGGGCCTCCAGCCCCAAGGCGCATTATGGAGCCCTTGCCGAACTGCTTCTCGATCTGGGCCACGGCCAAATCCAGGGCCCTCTCTTTTTGTTTCTCCAGGTCCATGACAGACCTCCTTTGCTCTATGTTAACCTTTGCTCCTCTCAAACGGAACCTGGCCCTGAGAGGGTGTTTTGCGTGCCTGGAAGGGAAAGTCTCTCCTCCCAAAGCTTTGTATAACGTGCCCCAGAGGGCAGAAGCTGGCTTTTGAAAAGCGCCACCGAGCCCACCACCAGCTCACCCCCCTGGATCCCCTCCAGATTCTTTATCCTCTGGACCAAAGCCAGGCGTGCTTTGGGCGACCTTACACGCCCCAAGGTAAGGTGCGGTCTGAAAGGCCTCTCCTCCTTTGGGAACCCTAGCTCAGTAAGGGCTGTCTGTACCTCCCTCTGAAGGGCCTCCAGTTTCCACTTTTCTCCCTCAAGGCCTAGCCACACAACCCTGGGTTGCTCCAGCCTGGGAAAGCACCCAAGCCCCCTGGCCTCCATCTTGAAAGGTCCGTGGCGGCCGGCCACTTCTTGAACTGCCAGACGGATCTCCTCCACCTGCTCAGGCTGTATCTCACCCAGGAACTTGAGGGTAAGGTGCACTGCCTCAGGTCTCACCCATTTTACATCCGCGCCGCATGGGCGAAGCTCATCCAAAATCCTGCTCAGGGAACCTCTGAGCTCATCTGGGAGCTCCACTGCAACAAAAGAGCGCACCTTACCGATTCACCTCCAAGGCACTGTATAGCGAGCCGGGTCTTCTCCCAAAAGGAACCTCCTGAGCCAGTCCAGGGCCACGGCCGAGGCCAGAGTCTTTACGTTCCCTCTGCCCCCTCGAAAGCGGAACCTCTGGCTCCAGGTTTTCCCGCCTGCTGCCAATCCCATGAAAACAGTACCCACAGGATGCTCCTCTGTACCCCCTGTGGGACCTGCCACCCCTGTTGTAGAGACTCCTATATCCGCCCTTGAGCTTGAGACCGCTGCCAGGGCCATGGCCTCGGCCACCTGGGCTGAAACCGCCCCACGTTCCCTCAAGAGGTCCCCTGGGACTCCCATTTCCTCTTTGGCCTCCAGGCTGTAAGGGACATAAGCCCTGCTCAAAACCAAGGAGGCTCCAGCCACGTTTGTGAGCCTGTGGGCTATGAGCCCCCCGGTGCAAGATTCCGCCAGGGCCAGAACAAACCCCTTTTCCCCCAGAAGGCGCACCACAACATTTTCCATTTCCTCCTCATCCACCCCGTATACCCAGGGCCCAACCTTTTCCCTGAGATAGGTCTCGGCCCTCTCCAGGGTGACTGACACGTCTGCGGGATCTTTCCCCCTGACAGTGATCCTGAGCCTGTTTTCAGGATAATGGGGTAAGGATGCCAGACTGACCCCTTCCAAACCCTCCAGGGCCCCCTTGACCATCTGATCGATCTTGGCCTCTGAGAGGCCGAAGATCTTGAGAGTGCGCGAACTGACCTGGAATCCCGAGCCGCAGTGCTCCAGCAGCATGGCCGTCACGCTCTCCTCCAGCATCCTTTCCAGTTCCCTGGGGACCCCAGGTAAGAAGATGAGCAGGCACTCCCCATGTCTCAAGGCAAAGCCCGGAGCCGTACCCATGGGGTTTGGAACTACCGTGGAACCCTGTGGCATCCAGGCCTGGCGTTCGTTGTTCCGAGTCATCTCTAGGCCCAGGTTGGCAAAGAAATTCCTCAGTTTCTCAAGGGTTTCCTCATGGAGGACCAAATCCACTCCAAAGGCCTGGGCGGCCGCAAAGGCGGTACGGTCATCCTGGGTGGGACCCAGACCTCCTGTGACGATCACCGCTCGAGCTCTTGCAGCCGCCTCCCGAAGCTCTCTGATTATCTCCTGAGGATCGTCTCCCACAGAGCTCATGTGTCGAAGCTCCAAACCCACGGAACCCAGTTTCCGGGCTATCATGGCCGAGTTGGTATCCACTATGCTCCCGGAGAGGATCTCGTCCCCTATAGTTATTACCTCTATGGGAGGGCAGAGACTCTGCCCTGTAAGACCGGTTGTTTTGCCTTGTGCAATTCCCTCGGCCATGAAAACCCCCGTTTTCTTTAATCAGTGAACAAGCAGGGGCCAAAAGGCCCCCAAAACGCGCAGGAGCAGCTGCACCCCCACGGCTGCTGCCAGGTCGTCCCCTACCACTGCCCAGCCGCCCGGAAGAATGGTTTCCACCTCTCTTATGGGAGGAGGTTTAAGCACATCCAGTATTCTGAAAAGCACAAATGCGGCCCCCAGTGTCAGAAGACCAGTTCCCAGTCCGGCCAAGGAAGCCGTCATGCCCAGAACCTCGTCTATCACAACTTGTGGGGGGTCTTTCCTATCCAAGACTCTCTCTGCGCATCCCGCGGACCAGATGCCGATTACCCCCAATAACCCCAGGATCCCCCATTTCCAAGGCCCAGGAAGTCCCTGGAGAAATAGGTGAATTAGAAGCCCCAAGCCGCTGGCCACTGTGCCCGGGGCAACAGGAACCTTGCCCAAGGCTCCCAAAGTGGCCACCTTTAGCCCCAGGTTCTCCCATTTCGGCCCCCTGAAGCGGACTTTCCTGCTTATATTGGAACCCAGCCTCAAACTCAAGATTCAGCCCCAGCCTTGCCATAATAGGCTGCAAGGGCGCGGAAGTAGACTTCCTTGAGAGGCACTTTGCTCTCGAGGGCGATATCCCGGCAATCTTGGTACTCTGGAAGAGCATTTAGAACCCTTTCCCCCCAAGAGCAAACCTTCACCCTGGCTTTCCCCCAAGGGGTCTCAACCTCCTCGTAATGTCTTTCCAGACATTCACGCTCCACTTGATACGCCCTGAGCCCAATGGAGGTGGACTCCCGCAAAATAACCTCAGACACAAACTCCCTGTTTCCACTTTCAACCAAGACCTTCAAAAGCCCTCCAGGCCTGCCTCTCTTCATCACCATGGGACACCAACCCACATCCAGGGCCCCGGCCTCGAGAAGTCTCTCCATGAGGTGCTCTACAAACTCTGGATTCATGTCATCTATGTTGGCCTCCAAGACCCAGTCCTCCCTCAGGCCCGAAACCCCTGACTCGCCCATGATCATGCGCAGCAAATTGGGCCTTCGGGGCAGGTCCCTTGAGCCCACCCCGTAGCCCACCTTCTGTGGTTTCATGTGGGGCATGACTCCGAACTCCTGTGCCACCTCTTTGAGAATGGCCGCCCCTGTGGGAGTGACCAGTTCGGCTTCCTCATCCCCTTGGTACACGGGCACGCCCCTTAGGAGCTCAAGAGTTGCCGGGGCCGGCACGGGCAATGTGCCATGATGAGCCTGCACAAAGCCTTTCCCCAACGGAAGGGCTGAGACCGAGACCTTCTGTGGGTTTAGCCACTCAAAGCCCAGCACGGCGCCCACTATGTCCACGATGGAGTCAACTGCCCCCACCTCGTGAAAGGTTATCTGCTCTGGAGCTTTCTCATGGATACGCGCTTCAGCTTCGGCCAACTGATGGAAGATCCTTAAGCTTCTCTGCTTGACCCCTTGGGGAAGGCCCGACTCCAGCAACATCTCCCTGATTTGAGCATAGGTTGTGTGCTCATAAGCCTGGGGATACACCTCCACATGCACTCTGGTGCCATGTATGTGGTGACGGGACTCCCTTGCCACCTTAAATCCCCACTGACCCATAGGGAGTTTTTTAAGGGGTTCTTCTATCGCCACCAGGGGGACTCCCAAATCCAAAAGGGCACCCAGGATCATGTCCCCGCTGGCTCCACTGAAGGCGTCTACATAGATGACTCGCAACACACTCATCCTTTTAATTTTCTAAGAGGCAGGCCTAATCTAGCCCGGGCGGAAAAGGGTGTCAAGAAACAGAGGGGCTCTGCTGAAAGGTTTCAAGAGGGTAAGGCTATTTACCTAGGAGAAAACTTGACGATTGACGATCCAAGCGCAGCTGGTCTATATTTTTCTTTTTTGTGAGGGATCACACATGGAACGCAAGAGCCCGATTCAGGCAGTGCGGGGCTTCAGGGACGTGCTGGGCCCAGAGGTTGAACTTTGGCAGCGGGTGGAGCAGACCGCCCGCAGCGTGCTGGAGCTGTACGGGTTTCAGGAGATTCGGATTCCCATACTGGAGCGCACAGAGCTCTTTGCCAGGAGCATCGGGGAGTCCACCGATATAGTGGAAAAGGAGATGTACAGCTTTGCGGATCGCAGCGGGATCTCCCTTACCCTCAGACCCGAGGCCACAGCAGGGATACTCAGGGCGTACATAGAGCATGGCCTGCACCAAAGTGAGCCTGTTCAAAAGCTCTACTTTATAGGCCCCATGTTTCGTTACGAGAGGCCCCAGAAGGGAAGATACCGCCAGTTCCACCAGATTGACGCAGAGGTGCTGGGTTCTCCAGATCCCAGAACGGACGCAGAGCTGCTGGCTGCCCTGAGGGCTTTTTTCCAGGAGCTGGGCCTAAGGGAGCTGGAGTTCCAAGTAAACTCCCTGGGCTGCCCCGAGTGCAGGCCGGGCTTTCGATCCAGCGTGGTGGCCTACCTGGAAGGCCGCAAATCATCCTTGTGCGCGGATTGCACCAGGCGGCTTTCCGTGAACCCTTTGAGGATATACGACTGCAAGGTGGAAGGATGCAGGAAAGCCCTGGAGGGGGCCCCAAGCATCCTGGAGGGGCTCTGCAAAGCCTGTGCTGAACACCTTGAGAGGGTCAAGGAGCACTTGAGCCTCTTGGAGGTTCCTTTCTCCTTGAACCCGTTCATAGTGCGCGGATTGGACTATTATCGAAGGACCACCTTCGAGGTTTTGAGCAAGACCTTGGGAGCCCAAAACGCAGTTTGCGGCGGGGGGCGTTACGACGGGCTTATAAGTGAGCTGGGCGGGCCCGACTTGCCAGGCATAGGCTTTGCGGTGGGAGAGGAGAGGCTGGTTTCGGTTCTTGAACAAAAGGGGGTCCTGCAGGGGCGAGCCTTGGAGCTCTTTGTGGCGGCTTTGGGGGAGAAGGCCTCTAGGGAGGCATTCTTGTGGGTTGAGAGGGCCAGAAGGGCCGGGGTAAAGGCCGAGATGGACTTCAGAGGAGGCAGCCTGAAAGCGCAGCTTCGGCGGGCTGACAAGCTGGGAGCCAGGAGGGTGCTTATTCTTGGGGAACAGGAACTGGCCTCGGGAAAAGCTCCTTTGAGGGACATGCTGCAAGCTGCTCAAGTGGAGGTGGAATTGGCTCGAATGGGGCAGGTTATGGCAGGATGGAGAGAAAGGCCGGATTCCCGGGAGAAAAGGGGGTGAGGGGTGGCCAAGGTTTTCTCCAGGACCCACGGTTGCGGGGAAATAAGAGAAGAGCAGATCGGCAGGCAAGTCCGATTGGCTGGTTGGGTCCAGACCGTAAGGGATCTGGGAGGGGTTATATTCATCGACCTTAGGGACCGAACCGGTATAGTTCAGGTGGTGATAAATGCCGAGACTTCCCCAGAGGCCCACCTTAAAGCACAGGGGGTCAGAAGCGAGTTTGTGTTGGAATTGGAGGGGGAGGTGCGCAAGAGGCCCCCTGAGACGGAAAACCCCAAAATCCTTACCGGAAAAGTGGAGGTGGCGGTGGGCAGGCTCTCGGTACTGAACGAGTCGCTTCCCCCTCCTTTTCCCATAGAGGACGAGGCCGAGGTGGCCGAAAACGTGAGGCTGCGTTACAGGTATCTGGATTTGAGAAGGCCTAGGATGCTCTCCAATTTCCTCCTTAGGCACAGGGCCATGCAGACGGTGAGGCGTTTCTTGGACGAAAAGGGTTTCTTGGAGGTGGAAACCCCGTTTCTAACCCGAAGCACTCCTGAGGGCGCAAGGGATTTCCTGGTGCCCAGCCGTCTGCAACCAGGGCGTTTCTACGCCCTTCCCCAGTCTCCCCAGTTGTTTAAACAGCTCTTGATGGTGGCTGGCTTTGACCGCTATTTCCAAATAGTGAAGTGCTTCAGGGACGAGGATCTCAGAAAGGACAGGCAGCCGGAGTTCACCCAGATAGACCTGGAGATGTCCTTTGTGGACGAGCTGGCAGTGCAGGAGCTGGCCGAAGGGCTGGTGGCTGCCCTTTTCCGGCAGACCTTAGGCATTGAGCTTCCCAGGCCTTTTCCCAGGTTGACCTACCAGGAGGCCATGGCTCGCTTCGGCACGGACAAACCTGACATCCGCTACGGCTTGGAGTTGGTGGACTTAAGCCAGGTCTTCCGAAAAAGCGGCTTCAAGCTTTTCGCCCAGGCCGTTGAAAAAGGAGGGGTGGTTAAGGCTCTTCCCTTGAAGGGTATGGCTGGTTTGTCCAGGGCCGAGCTGGACAGAATGCAGGGGGAGGAGAATCTAAAGCTGCACTACCAGGTGCAAACAGGAGCCAAGGGTGTGGCCTGGGTGAAGCTGCTCCCTGAGGGGTGGCAGGGCCCGGTGGCCAAGGCCTTGAGCCACGCCGAGCAACAAGAGGTGGCACAGCTGGCTGGCTTGCAACCAGGTGATCTGATCCTGTTTGTGGCAGGGGATCTCCCGGTGGTGAACCCCACCTTGGATATTCTCAGAAGCCACTTCGGGAAAAAGATGGGTCTGATTCAGGAGGAGGAGTTTAAGTTCCTCTGGGTGACCGAGTTCCCCCTCCTGGAATATGACAGTGCCGAGGGAAGATTTGCCGCAGTTCATCACCCCTTCACTGCCCCCCACCCGGAGGATCTTCACCTCTTGGAGGTGGATCCGGCCCAGGTGAGGGCCAGAGCCTATGATTTGGTTTTGAACGGAAACGAGATAGGCGGCGGGAGCATCCGTAACCACAGACTGGATCTTCAAATGGCCCTTTTCAGGGCTTTGGGTATCCCGGAGCAGGAAGTCCAGGAGAAGTTCAGGTTCCTCTTGGAGGCTCTTGCCTACGGTACCCCGCCTCACGGCGGAATAGCCTTCGGCTTTGACCGGCTTATCATGCTGATGGCAAAAGCGGCCACAATCAGGGATGTGATCGCTTTTCCCAAGACTCAAAGGGGAGCCTGTCTTCTCACAGAGGCCCCTGCCCAAGTGGAACCCAAGCAACTGGAAGAGCTCTGGATACAGGTTAGGCACAGGTAGTGGCGGGTCTATCCCCGCCCGGGGAGTAAGCTCCAAATAAGCAGTCAGATCAAGGTTGGGGGCAGGGTGCACCCCGCCCGACTTCCCAAATGTTAGGTTTTACGGTCCAACTCATGGGAGCTTATTGACCATCCGAGGGAGGTGATGGGATGGCCAAGTGGGACAGGGAAAAAAGGATTCTTTATCACGAACTTTCCAAGTTTGAGGAACCTGATTTAAGGGATGTTGGGGAGCCCAACTTGCTGAGAGGGGTCTTCCCGGTGGATGAGATCCCCAGGATAGATTTTGATCAGAAGATCATCCCCATCAATCCTCCCCCTGCCATGTACATAACGGACACCACCTTCAGGGACGGGCAGCAGGCTCGCCCTCCCTTCACCCCTAGGCAGATAGAAGACCTGTATGTGATGCTCCATAGGCTGGGAGGTCGAGACGGGGTGATACGGCAGTGCGAGTTTTTCCTTTACAGCCCCAGAGACAGGGAGGCGGTGGAAAGATGTCTGGCCAGGGATTTCAGATTCCCCCAGGTTACGGCCTGGATAAGGGCCAACAGGGATGACCTTCGATTGGTAAAGGACATGGGGCTCAAGGAAACCGGGATGCTCATGTCCATTTCCGATTACCACATTTTCCTGAAACTGGGCTGGAATCGAAGAAAGGCCTTTGAGGAGTATCTCTCTTTGGCAAAGGCCGCCCTGAACCACGGTATAATCCCCAGATGCCACTTCGAGGATGTGACCAGAGCGGACATTTACGGTTTTTGCGTTCCCCTGGCAAAAGAGCTGATGAAGCTCAGGGAGGAAAGCGGCATAGATATAAAGATACGGCTTTGCGACACCTTGGGCCTTGGGGTGACCTACCCAGGTGCGGCTCTTCCCAGGGCCGTGGACAAGCTGGTCAGGGCCATGATTGACGATGCCGGGGTGCCGGGCCGGCTCCTGGAATGGCATGGCCACAATGATTTCCACAAGGCCCTCATAAACGCCACCACAGCTTGGCTTTACGGCTGCAGTGCCGCCAATGGAGCCCTGTTGGGCCTGGGGGAGAGAACCGGCAACACTCCGGTGGAGGCCCTGGTCATAGAGTATATCTCTCTTCGCGGCCAGCACGACGGTATGGACACCACGGTGATCACCGAGATAGCCGAGTACATGGAGAGGGAAATAGGCCTCAGGCTTCCTCCCAATTACCCGTTTGCAGGCTCGGAGTTCAACGCCACCTCGGCCGGGGTGCATGTGGACGGTATTCTCAAGAACCCGGAGATCTATTCAATCTTCAACACCGAAAAGTTCCTTCACAGGCCCTTGAGCGTAATCATGACGGACAAGTCGGGAATGGCCGGTGTGGTGCACTGGGTGAACACCCACCTTAAGCTCACGGGCCCCCGCATGGTGGACAAGAGACACCCAGGGGTGACCAAGATGTACAAGGCCATCATGCGCCAGTACGAGGAAGGCCGCACCACGGCCATAGGCTCGGAGGAGATGAGAAGGCTTGCCAAGAAATATCTGCCCGAGTACTTCGTAAGCGATCTTCAGTTGCTCAAGCAGAAGGCCGCAGATGTTGCAGTGCACCTCATAGAGGAAATGGCTGAAAAGCCCCAGATGCGTTCCATGGATCCGGCCCAGCAGGAACCCCTCATGGAGGCCGTGGCAGAAGAGAATCCTTTTATTCAGTGGGTGTATGTAACCAACATGGAGGGCAGAATAACCACCAAGCTCATCACTCAAATAGTGGACAGGTCTAAGTACCCCCCTGTGGTCATAGAAGAGGATTACTCGGACAGGCCCTGGTTCATAGGGCCTTTGAGGGACGGCAAGAGCCACGTGACGGATTTTTATGTGTCCCGTTTCACCCACCAGCTGGCGGTAACGGTCTCGGCCCCCATTCGTAATGAGCAGGACGAGATCGTGGGCATTCTGGCTGCTGACATGAAGTTCGACGAGCTGGCCAAGATGGTTGAGGCGGACGGCAAAAATGGAGGCTGAGATAAAAAAGGCCTAAAGAAGCTTGGGAGGCCTAAAAGGAGACCTAGAAAAAGGAGGTGGAGGAAGAGATGCTGGAACGGACACTTTCCATAGTGAAGCCGGACGGGGTGGCAAAGAATCTCATAGGGGAGGTCATAGGAAGGTTTGAAAAAGAGGGACTCAGGGTCGTGGGCCTTAAGATGGTTCGAATGACAAAAACCCAGGCCCAAGGTTTTTATGCGGTTCACAAAGAAAAGCCTTTTTTTGAGAGCCTTACTGATTTCATGAGCTCAGGCCCTGCAGTGGTGATGGTTTTGGAAGGAGAGGAGGCCATAGCCAGGACCAGAAGGGTAATGGGGGCCACCAACCCCAAGGATGCACAGCCCGGCACCATCAGAAGACAGTTTGCAGACAACGTGGAGCAAAACATAGTGCACGGCTCCGACTCCCCCGAAAACGCCAGGGTGGAGATTGCCTACTTCTTCAACGCCCTGGAGCTTCAAGGAAGCTAAAAGGGTCGGCGGACGCAGCTCCTTGACACCATGGAGGGAGCGTGCTAATGTCCGCGGGAAAAGGGGTTCAAAAAAAAGGGGGGAGCAATCATGAAAAAGAGCGCGAGCTTGATCCTGGTTTTACCTCTGGCCTTGGCATTTGTGGGTTCGGCATTCGCTGTGGAGCTTTGGACTCCGCCTCTTCGAAGCAATGGAGACGTTCTTGGCTGTACAGTATTGAATCTGGGTCCAGGCTCGGTTCAGGTGAACGCTGAATTGATCGACGGGGGAGTTGTTAAGGCAGAGGGGACTCTTACAATTTCACCAGGCGTTGCCCAGCAGGTGACTTACACCAGCTCTGACGTATATGCAGCCACTTGCAAGTTCACCTTCAACGGCTCCAAGAAGAAGGTGCGAGGGTTTGCCACCATTGTGGATTCAGGGGGTAGCACCACAAGGCTTATCGTGGAGGCGCGTTAGACCCAGGGGATTCCTTAAAGAGACAGGCTCGTAAAAAAGCGGCGGATGCTTGGCTCTTTCCAGCCGTGTCAGAAGAAACGAAAGCACCACACCCCGCTTGGATTTCCAAGCGGGGTTTTCTTATCGCGCGGGTTGGCGCGACTGACTTGACATGGCCCTGGAATTTTGATAAAAGAGCAAAGCTCGCGAGGCGGCCGTGTAAGTTCTGAATTTCCTGTTCCTTTCGGGAGAGGCGCAGGATCGGGGGGGGTGAATCCTTGGTCCTGCATCACATATCCAGGCTGATGCGGAGGTGGCCGTGATCCAGCTCGATTACACGCTCCTCATCCAGATGGGCAATTTTCTGGTCCTTCTTTGGCTCCTCAACAAGTTCCTCTATAAGCCTATCCTAGGAGTTCTGGATGAGCGCAGGCGCCGCATGGAGGCCTCTGAGCGCTCGGTCCGGGAGTTCCAGGAGCGCGCCTCCATTCAGTGGGAGCAATACCAGGCTGAGCTCCAGAAGGCCAAGAGTGCAGCCGCGGCCGAGAAGGAAAAACTAAAGGCAGAGGGGACCGAGGCGGAGCGAAAGCTTCTGGAGCAGGCCCGTCTAGAGGCGAGCCGCTCGGTGGAGGAGTCCAGAAAGATCCTGGAAGAGCAACTCCAGCAGGCCAGGCAGGCCCTTAGGGCCCAGGCGGACACCCTAGGCCTGGAAATGGCCGAGAAAATCCTGGGGAGGGGCCTCAGATGATGGGCAGGAGCTCTTGGAAAAGCTTTCTTGTGATCCTGGCCTGGATGCTTCCGGCTTGGGCCCTTGCATCCGGCGGAGGCCATGAGGTGGAGCTGGAAAGCGGTTTCACCTTGGCCATGCGGGTGGTGAACTTCATTTTACTGGCCGGGCTTCTTTATTATTTTCTCAGAAAGCCTGTACGCAATTTCTTGAACCAAAGACAGCAGGGCGTGAAAGAGGCCTTGGAGGAAGCTGAGCGAGCCAAGCTTGAAGCCGAGGTCCGTTTTAAGGAGATGGAGAAGAAACTGGCCCAGGCCCAGAAGGAGATGCAAGAGCTCAAGAGCATGCTTCTGGAGCAGGGCCGCTTGGAGAAAGAACGTATCTTGGCCAATGCCCAAAAAGAGGCGGAAAAGATCCGCAAACAGGCCCAGATCACGGCCGAGCAGGAACTGAAGAAAGCCCAATCCATACTGCGCAAGGAAGCGGTGGAGCTGGCCACGCGCATTGCCGAGGCGCTCCTTAAAGAACGCATCGATCCCAAGGACCATGAAAGGTTGAACCGACAGTACGTGGAGAGCGTGGGGAAGACGGCCTGATGAACGAGATCATAGCAAAACGCTACGCCAGGGCGCTCATTCAGATAGGACAGGAAGACGGGCAGTACGAGCAGTACGGCCGGGAGCTCAAGGCCTTTCAGGAAGTGCTGGAGGCCAGCCCGGAGCTTAGGGCCGTGATGGTGAATCCCATTTATGAAAGGGAGGACAAGAAAGGTCTCCTCGGCGCCATACACAAGAGGCTGAATCTCTCCCAGGTGGTGAGGAATTTTCTTCTCCTTCTCGTAGACAAACGCAGGATAGGTTCCTTCAAGGACATAGTGCGCTGCTACGAGGCCCTGGCAGATGAGCTGGCAGGCAGGGTGACTGCCAAGGTGGCCTCGGCGGTTCCCCTGGATGAAGCAATCCTCCAGGAGCTCAAGAAGCGTTTGGAAACCATGACCGGCAAACAGGTATTCCTTCAGGTGCAGCAGGAGCCGGAGCTCATCGGCGGGGTGGTCACACAGATAGGGGATACGGTTTTTGACGGCAGTGTCCGCACGCAGCTTGCGGGCATTAAAGAAACTCTTTTGAAGGGGTGATCCATGGCCATGCAGATCAAGGCGGAGGAGATCAGCGAAATAATCCGGGCGCAGATACGGGATTATGACAAGAAGATAGAGATGAGCGAGACCGGTGTGGTGCTGTCCGTTGGGGATGGTATCGCCAGGGTTTACGGCGTGGAAAACGTCATGTCCATGGAGCTGCTGGAGTTCCCCAACGGGGTTCTGGGTATGGCCCTGAACCTGGAAGAGGACAATGTGGGTGTGGCCATCCTAGGAGACGACAAAGAGATCAAGGAAGGGGACCTGGTGAAGCGCACCGGTCGTATCGCCCAGGTGCCTGTGGGTGACGCGGTCATAGGCCGAGTGGTGGACCCTGTGGGGAACCCCCTTGACGGGAAAGGCCCGGTGGACGCCAAGGAGTTCAGGCGTATAGAGATGATAGCCCCTGGGGTGGTGGCCCGACAGCCCGTGAAAGAGCCTATGTACACGGGTTACAAGGCTGTGGACGCCATGACTCCCATAGGGCGCGGACAAAGGGAGCTGATCATTGGAGACCGGCAGATAGGCAAGACGGCCATGGCCGTGGACGCCATCATCAACCAGAAAGATTCCGGAGTGCTATGCATTTACGTGGCAGTGGGCCAGAAGAAGTCCACGGTGGCCCAAGTGGTGGAAGCTCTCAGGCGTTACGGGGCCATGGACTACACGGTGGTGGTGGCCGCCTGCGCCAGCGACCCGGCAACCCTTCAGTTCATAGCCCCTTATGCAGGCTGTGCCATGGGCGAATACTACAGGGACTCGGGGCGTCACGCCTTGATAATCTACGACGACCTCTCCAAGCAGGCTCAGGCATACAGACAGGTTTCCTTGTTGCTCAGAAGGCCCCCTGGAAGGGAGGCTTACCCCGGGGACATTTTCTACAACCACTCCAGGCTTCTGGAGCGGGCTGCAAAGCTCAACGACGAGTTGGGAGGAGGCAGCCTAACGGCCCTTCCCATCATCGAGACCCAGCAGGGAGACGTCTCCGCCTATATCCCCACCAACGTCATCTCCATAACCGACGGGCAGATTTACCTGGAGCCGGGCTTGTTCTTCTCAGGGGTGCGACCTGCCGTAAACGTAGGCCTCTCGGTCTCGCGGGTGGGTGGAAGCGCACAGGTCAAGGCCATGAGGCAGGTGGCGGGCAGCCTCAGGTTGGATCTGGCCCAGTACAGGGAATTGGAGGCGTTCGCCCAGTTCGGCAGCGAGCTGGACAAGGCCACCCAGGCCCAGCTCAACAGGGGCATGAGGCTGGTGGAGGTGCTCAAACAGCCTCAGTATCAACCCATGCCTGCTGAAAAGCAGATTTTGATCATTTACGCGGGCACCAGGGGCTTTTTGGACAAGTACCCGGTAGAGGCTGTGCAGCGTTACGAGAAGGAACTCTTTGAGTTCCTGGAGACCAAGTACAAGGAGATCTTCTCGGGCCTCAAGGCCAAGTGGGTTATAGATGAAGAGCTGGACAAGAAGATTGAGAACGCCCTGAAAGAGTTCGACACTGTGTTCCAGGCCCAGGCGTAAAGGCCCGGGTGCTGGAGATCCCGAGGCGAGAGAGACCCAGATGGCGACGCTGAGAGACATCCGACGCAAGATCGCTGCGGTAAAAAAGACGCAGCAGATCACCAGAGCCATGAACATGGTGGCCTCGGCCAAGCTGAGAGGCGCCCAGGAGAGGGTGCAGGCTTTCCGGCCCTACGCGGAAAAGTACGGCGAGGTAGGCCGCTCAGTGGCCCAAAGGGTGGAGCAGGACGCTCACCCCCTTCTGGTCAGAAGGCAGGTCCGCAAAGTAGGGATCCTTCTGATCACGGCGGATCGCGGGCTTTGCGGCAGCTTCAACACCAATCTCATAGTAAAGGCCGAGAAGGAGGCCAAGGCCAGGGCCTCGCAGGGACAAGAGGTTTGTTTTTTCCTGGTGGGGCGCAAGGGAAGGGACTTTTTTCGGCGCCAGAAAAGGGACATCCGTCAGACATATGTGGACAACCGCAGAATCACTTACGATCTGGCCGCCCGTGTGGCAGAGGACCTTATCACCGCCTATGTGCAGGAGCAGGTGGACGAGGTGCTGCTCATTTACAGCCGCTTTGTGAACGTGGCTGTGCAAAGACCGCAGGTAGTGAGCCTGCTGCCTTTTGCTCTTCCCCAGGAACAAGGACCTGGAGGTGTTGACTATTTGTATGAGCCAGCCCCCAACATACTACTGGAGGCAATCCTTCCCGAGCAGTTAAGGGTGCAGGTGTTTGCGGCTCTCCTGGAGAACAATACCAGCGAGCAGGCCGCCCGAATGACCGCCATGGACAATGCCACCCGCAACTGCAAGGACATGATCGAGCGGCTGACTCTGGTGTACAACAAGGCTCGACAGGCGGCCATCACAAAAGAGCTCATGGACATTGTGGGAGGGGCGGAAGCCTTGAAAAAGGCATGAGGCATAGTCTTTCCGTGACAAAGATGAGTCAGGGCACTTCTAGGCGAGGAGGTCTAGCGGACCATGAACGTGGGTAAAATCGTGCAGGTCATCGGGAACGTGGTGGACGTGGCGTTCGAGAAGGGAAAACTTCCCCCCCTGCTCAATGCCCTCACCGTCACCAATCCTACCATCGATGAAACCGAAGACAATTTGGTTATCGAGGTGGCCCAGCATCTGGGGGACAACGTGGTGCGATGCATAGCCATGGACACCACGGACGGGCTTCGCCGTGGAATGCCCGTCAAAGACACCGGGGCGCCCATTGTCATGCCCGTGGGTCACGAGACCCTGGGCAGGGTGCTCAATGTGGTGGGCCGTCCGGTGGACGGCTTGGGGCCGGTGACGGCCAAGAAATACTATCCCATTCATCGTCCGGCCCCCGCCTTCGTGGAGCAGGACACCAGCGTCACGGTTTTGGAGACAGGGGTCAAAGTCATAGACCTTCTTGTTCCCTTCCCAAGAGGCGGCAAGATGGGGATGTTCGGGGGCGCCGGGGTGGGGAAAACCGTGGTAATGATGGAGATGATTCACAATATCGCCATGCAGCATGGAGGAATTTCCGTCTTTGCAGGAGTGGGGGAGCGAACCAGGGAAGGTAATGATCTTTACCTGGAAATGAAACACTCCGGGGTTATAAACAAGGCTGCTCTCATCTACGGGCAGATGACCGAGCCTCCGGGGGCCAGAGCCAGGGTGGCCCTCTCGGCCTTGACCGCTGCAGAGTATTTTAGGGACGAAGAAGGCCAGGACGTGCTGCTGTTCATAGACAACATCTTTAGATTCACCCAGGCCGGTTCAGAGGTTTCGGCGCTTCTGGGCCGCATGCCCAGCGCAGTGGGTTACCAGCCCACCTTGGGCACTGACCTGGGAGCTTTGCAGGAGCGCATCACCTCCACCACCAAGGGTTCCATCACATCTGTGCAATGCGTGTATGTGCCTGCCGATGACCTGACCGACCCGGCTCCGGCCACCACCTTCGCCCACCTGGACGGAACTGTGGTGCTTTCCCGCCAGATAGTGGAGCTGGGTATTTACCCGGCTGTGGACCCTTTGGATTCCACAAGCCGCATCCTGGATCCCAACTACCTGGGCGAAGAGCACTATCAGGTGGCCCGCGCGGTGCAGAAAACCCTCCAGAAATACAAAGACCTCCAAGACATAATAGCCATCTTGGGCATAGACGAGCTCTCGGAGGAAGACAAGCTAACAGTGGCCAGGGCCAGAAAGATCCAGAGGTTCTTATCCCAGCCTTTCCATGTGGCCGAGGAGTTTACCGGCAGACCCGGGGCATATGTGCCTTTGGCCGAGACCATCCGGGGCTTCAAGGAGATAGTGGAGGGCAAGCATGACGAGCTTCCCGAGCAGGCCTTTTACATGGTGGGGACAATAGAGGAGGCCTTGGAGAAGGCCCACAAGATGGCCGAGGCTTAAATCAGCGAACCGACCCCGGCCGAATCTTGATGGTCGGTGAAGAGGAAGGCTCATGGCGGAATCTCGCATTCAACTGGACATTGTTACACCTGAGAAGCTGGCTTTCACCGGTCAGGTGGAAGAGGTCAACCTGCCTGGGGTGCTGGGGGAGTTCGGGGTTCTTCCTGGTCACACACCTTTTCTGAGTGAGCTTCGGATAGGCCCCATGCATTTCAGATCTGAGGGGAAGCTGGAGTGGTTCGCCATTAACAGAGGCATAGCCGAGGTGACCCCCACCAAGGTTACGGTGCTGGTGCGCACTGCTGAATCCAGCCAGGAGATAGATGTAGCCAGAGCTGAGGCCTCCAAAGCCAGAGCCGAGCAAAGGCTCAAGGATAGGCAGGAGGGGGTGGATGTGGCCAGAGCCGAGGCCTCACTTCAGAGAGCCCTGGCCCGGCTCAAAGTGGCCAGGGTGTGAAATAGAATCTTTAAATGAGTCGTGAATCGGGCGCCCTCAGGAGTTGACATCCAGGGCGCTTTGCGTTTCCAATGAGATTGAATAGCGCTCAACCCGCATTATTCACGCGCAGTGGATAGTGCGGGCCATTTTAATGACATGTTTGAACAAACCGGTCCATACTCAAAAGCACCCTGCCTTTGTATTTCAAATTTGGTGTTGTTTTGAGTCGGAATATATAGTAGTGCATCGGGTGTTCGGGGGCGTAGCCCCCAAAGTTACGGGCTTTGGAGAATAATCCGGGCTAGCTCAGCTGATGGGGCTGAATTTTTTGACAAAGCGCTGGCCTTAGGGGCTGGAGCCCCAAACACCGGCACATTGGGCCCTTTGAGGTTAAAAGATCGGCCGGGCCCGAAGCCCAAGATTCAGCTGAGTTTCATGAGGAATGAGTTTGTCTCTTCAGGATTCTAAGCTGGCTCGTATCAACCTTTGATTGTTGTTCATGTGCGGGTTAGGAAGGGGAGGGGAAAAAGTGGATCCGGCCGCCAGAGTTCTGTTGATAGACGATGAAGGCACGCTTTTGGAGTATCTTTCCAAAAGACTTGTGCGCGAGGGTTTTTCAGTACTTACGGCGGAGTCCGGGGAAAAGGCTCTGGAGATAGCACGCGCGCAGGCATTTGACGTGGCGGTGGTGGATCTCAAAATGCCGGGCATGGACGGTGTTGAGACCCAAAGGAAGCTGAAGCAGCTCCAGCCCTTTATACAATGCATCGTGCTCACGGGCCACGGCTCCATTCAGACCGCTTTGGAGAGCGGCAAGCAGGACGCCTTCCAGTACCTTCTCAAGCCGGCTGATTACGGGGTGCTTCTGGAGGCAGTCAAGGGGGCCTTTGTTCGGGCCATGGAAGCCCGCCAAAGGGAATTCGACCGTAGACTGGAAGAGCTGACCAAAGCGGGCCTAGGGGCCAAGGCTTTGAGAAGCGCGGTGGTGGAGTTGAGAAAAAGTCTTGGTTTCCCGGAGGAATAGGAATCTTCTTTGCAAGCCCAATAAGAGCGGCTCAGCCAGTTCTGTTCGAAGGCAGTTGCTGAGGCCGGGCAATCCGCCCCAAGCCCGAGAGGTCCATGGATCTGCAGGAAAAAGGCGCATCCTTCCCCAAAGAAAATCCAAAGCTCTTAAGGCTTTCCAGGGAACTGAACATCTGCAGGGCCGAGTTGGAGCAGGCTCGTTCCTACTTGCAAGGCATATTACAGAACACCACTGACATGATCTTCGCCACCGACGTGGAAGGCATCCTCTTCTCGTTTAGTTTGGGGGGCGAGAGAATACTGGGATTTTCCGCAGCTGAGCTTCTGGGTACAAAGGTAAGCGATCTAGCAGTCAAACAGGAGAGGCTTCAAGAGGCCTTAAGGGAGGCTGGAGAAAAGGGAAGTCTCAGTTTGCTGGATGTGCCCTTCAAGACAAAAGGCGGCCAAGAAGCCTTCTGCAACGTCTCCTTGGTGGCCCTTCGAAACCGCCGGGGCGAGCAAGTGGGCACCATAGGCATCTGCCAGGACATAACCCGTTGGAAAAGCATCCAGGAGAGCCTGAAGTCCATAGAAAGGTTCGCCGAGATGGGAAGGTTGGCAGCCGGCATAGCCCACGAAATAAATAACCCTTTGGCTGTGATTCAGGAGATAGCGAGCTGGGGAATAACCCTTCTTTCGGACCAGAAAGAAAAGGACAAAATCACAGCCGAGCTGCAAAAGGCCCTGGAAGACATTTTGGAACAGACCAAGCGCGGCAGCAGCATCACCCACCAGCTTTTGGGTTTTGTGAGGGAAGCACCCCCCACCATTCAGCCTCTGGACTTGGCCCAAGTGGTGGCCCGGGCCGTGGGGTTCTTGCGCCACGAGCTGAGCAAAGCCCTGGTCCAAGTGGAGATAATCAAGCCTGAGGGGGAGCTGTGGATCAACTCGGACCCCAGGATGCTGGAGCAACTCTTGGTGAACCTGCTTAGCAACGGGCTGGATGCAATAAAGGAGAAGGCCCAGGCTGGAGGACTCATCCGGGTTGTTCTCCAAGCCTCGGAGAGGGCCTGGGAGATCCAGGTAATAGACAACGGCACAGGGATAGCTCCGGAGCATGTGGAGCGCGTCTTCGAGCTGCTTTTCACAACCAAGGGTCCGGGGAAAGGAACCGGGTTGGGGCTGCCCATCTGCAGGAGAATAGCCACCCAGTTGGGAGGAGATATCCAGTTTTGGACCCGCCCGGGAGAAGGAACCTGCTTCTTGGTTCGGCTCCCGAGGGATCCTCGGTCAAAGGGTGGGGATTGACGGTTAGGCCGTGGGTGTGGTAAAGGACATGGAACGCCCGGGGTGGAAGTGGCATGAAGAAGAAAAGGGATTTTGTATTAACCTTTTTCGTGATGTTGCCTTTTTGGTTGGTGCTCTCAGGACGTTTTGATCCTTTTCACCTGGTACTGGGGGTTATCTCCTGCGCCATTGTGGCCGGCTTTTCTGGAGATCTGCTTCTTTCTTCCATAGGGGACAGGAATTGGCTTGAACTCAGCAAGGGGTTCCTTAAGTACATCCCTTGGCTCTTCCTGCAGATTTTTCTTTCCAGCTTGCACATGCTCCGGTTATCTTTGCATCCACGCATGAAGGAGCTCATAGACCCTCGCGTGGTAAGATTCAAGAGTCCTTTGAAGGATGAGCTGGCCCTGGTCACCTTTGCCAACTCCATCACCCTGACTCCGGGAACAATTACCGTTTTCGTGGATTTGGATGGTGAATTTAGGGTTCATGCCATAGACAGGACATGTGCAGAGGCCCTTCCCGGGGAAATGGAACGCAGGGTAGGGGCCATATTCGGAGAGGAATGATGGAGGACTTTTTTCTGGGGGCTGCTCTGGTACTGGGTGGGCTCATGCTGCTTTCCCTGTACAGAGGGGTCTTTGGGCCCACAGTGCTGGACAGGCTGGTGGGTGTAAATGCCATCGGCAGCAAGACCGCGGTGCTTTTGGTCATAATCGGCATTCTCTACAAAAGAGTGGATATGTTCGTAGACATAGCCCTTGCCTATGCGCTTCTTAACTTTATAGCTGTTTTGGCGGCCTCCCGCTATTTCCAAAAACGAAAAGGACTTGGGAGGGCATTCCAGCACAAAGCAGCTCTTCCATCCGGAGAGAAGCAATGATTGATTTTCTCGTGGTGGTTTTGGTGACCGGAGGCCTCATCTTTTTTTTAGGAGGCAGTATCGGGATTTTGCGCTTCCCGGATTTTTACTCCCGTTTGCATCCTGCCGGAAAGCTTGACACCTCAGGATCGGCTTTGGCCATGGCAGGGCTGGCCCTTTTTGTGCTTTTTCCAATCTCTCTGGACTCGGTTCTCACCAGTCTCAAGATACTGCTCATAGTGGCCATAGTTTTTCTTACAAGTCCCACCGCCACCCACGCCATAGTTGATGCGGGGGTAAGAGCGGGACTCGAGCCCTGGAAAAAATCCGGAGAGAAAACCGGGCCATGATATGGCAACTGGACCTTCTTGTGCTTTCCCTGGTAGTGATATGCGGGGTGGGAGCCTTAATGATAAGGGATCTACTGGGTTCGGCCATACTTTTCGGGGCTTACAGCTTCATGATGTGTGTTCTTTGGGCTGTCATGGGGGCCGTGGATGTGGCTTTCACAGAGGCGGCAGTGGGAGCGGGGGTAAGCACTGTTTTCTTTGTGGCCGCGGTCTTCCACACAACCCGGAGGACTAAAGATTGAAACTACTGGGACTGGCAATAGTGGCAGTCACAGGGGCTTTCCTGATTTGGGCCACAGGGGAGTTTCCTGACTGGGGGGATCCCCATTCCCCGGCCAGCCTCCATGTCTCCCCCAGGTACATAGAGAAAACCCTGGAGGAGACTTCGGTGCCCAATGCAGTCACCTCGGTGCTGGCGGATTACAGAGGCTTCGACACCATGTTCGAGACCACCGTGATCTTCGCAGCCGGGGTGAGTTGTTTCATACTCCTTAGGCTTTTCGGAAAAGAAGAGCCCGACACCGTGCATTACAGGCACCTGCTGACCGGGCTTACCATAAGGGTCCGCAGGAGGAGGGAGGGGCTGGAGCAACTGGGTGAGTTCGAGCGAATGGACTCTGTTTGGACCCCACACGATCTCATTTTGCGCACTCTAAGTAGGTTCCTGATCCCTTTTATCCAGCTTTTCGCCCTGTACGTTATAGCCCACGGTCATCACAGCCCAGGAGGCGGCTTCCAGGGGGGGGTCATACTTGGGGCCAGTCTTATCCTGATGGCCATTTCCCAGGACATGAAAAGCGCTTTGAACAGGCTTAGGGAACGCACCCTTGCTATGCTGAGCGCAATAGGGGTGAGTGTTTATGCTGGAACCGGAGCCCTTTGCCTTGTTCTGGGGTCCAATTTTTTGGACTATGCGGCCTTGGCCGAGATCTTCCGGGTGGACCCTGTGGGAGCGCGCTCCCTTGGAATTTTTCTGGTGGAGGTGGGAGTCGGAATCGCGGTTATGGCCACAATGATCCTGATTTACCACAACCTAGCCTCCGAGGGCAGGCTGGACGAGGGGCTCTAAAGCCATGGAAAACGCTCTTCAGTTCATCATCTCCAAGTATAACTACTGGATCTACATCACCCTGATGATGATCGGGCTTTGGGGGGTCATAGCCAAGAACAACTTGGTCAAGAAGATAGTTGGGATGAGCATATTTCAAACCGCTATAATCCTTTTTTTCGTCTCCATGGGCATGAAAAAGGGGGCCACCATCCCCATCCTGCTCCATGCACATGCTTCTCACAGCTTGCCTCAAGCAGCGGATTACATAAACCCGCTGCCACATGTGCTCATGCTCACAGCCATAGTGGTGGCGGTCTCCACCTTGGGGGTGGCCTTGGCCCTGGCCGTGAAGGTGTACAGGAGATACGGCACCCTGGAAGAAGACGAGATATTGAAACAGATCCGAGAGTCATGAAAGAGCACCTGCCCGCCCTCATCGTAGTAGTGCCCCTTCTTACCTCCTTCCTGGTCTTCGCATTGGGTTGGCTCAGGAAGGATCTGTGCTTCCCTGTGGGGCTCTTTGGGCTGGCAACTGCTGCCTCAAGCTGCATCGGCCTACTTTTCAGGGTCATAAGGTGGGGCCCCGTGACTTACAAACTGGGCGGGTGGGAAGCCCCATGGGGAATAGTTTACGTGGTGGACACTCTAAACGGCATGGTCTTGGCGGCGGTTTCCTTGTCCGCCTTAATCCAGTGGATCTGGTCCGGCCCCAGTGTGAAGCGCCATTTCCAGGACAGGTTGGGGGCCTTGTACGGCTTGCAGATGCTTTTTGTGACAGGCCTTCTCGGCATCACCGTCACAGGAGACGCCTTCAATCTCTATGTGCTTCTGGAGATAGCCTCCATAACCGCTTATGCTCTCATAGCCATGGGCCCTGAGAGGGCTTCCCTCTCAAGCCTGAATTACGTTTTCATGGGCACCTTGGGAGCCTGCTTCTATCTCTTGGGAGTGGGCTATCTTTACATCATGACCGGCACCTTGAACATGGCTGACCTGGCCCACCTGATCACAGGTCTTCATGGCTCGAGGGCCATCCTGGTGGCCTTCATCATAACAATGGTGGGACTGTGGCTGAAGATGGCCTTTTTCCCCCTTCATGGCTGGCTTCCCAATGCTTACACCCACGCCCCTTACCCTATCAGCGGTTTGATCGCTCCCCTTATGACCAAGGTAATGGTCTATGTAATGATCAGGATTGACCTGAATGTGTTCGGCCCGGTTTACTCCTTTGAAAAACTGGGTCTTGAAAAGGCAGTGATGTGGCTTGCGGTGTTGGCGGTCATAATGGGCTCCATCATGGCCTTGGCCCAAAAGGATCTAAAAAGAATGCTCACCTACGTGATACTCATAGAGGTGGGGTACATGGTGGGGGGATTCTGGCTGGGCAACAAAAGCGGCATGACAGGGGCCGTCCTGCATTTGCTCAACGACATATTCATGACCCTTTGCGCTTTCTTGGCTGTAGGAAATCTTCTTTATAGGCTTCCTGGCTGCTCGTTTCCAGAGTTGAAGGGAGCTTTCTCCAAGATGCCCTTTACCATGGGAGCCCTTGTGGCAACGGCCCTTTCCATAGTGGGAGTGCCGCCTACCTGCGGCTTTTTCAGCAAGTGGTACCTCCTTCTGGGTGCATTGGAGGCAGAGCATTACGGTTTCTTGGCAGCTCTCATATTTAGCAGTCTGGTGGGCGTGGTGCTTTTCTTCCGGGTGTTTGAATGGGCCTTTTTCAGCGCCCAGGAGAATGAAGGAGCAGAGCACCATCTCTCCCACACCTTTCAGGAGGCCCCGGTGCAGATGGTGGTGCCGGTTTTGCTTGTAGCGGGGGGGCTGGTGGCTCTGGGTGTTTTCAGCGGGCAGATCGTCTCGGGCATCGTGGAGCCTGTGATCCCTCTTACTTTTTCTTGAAGGTAAGGCTGAACCATGGCCGACGTGAACTCCACACTTCCCCTCTTGGCTGTGGGGGCATCCCTCGGTGTTGTTCCCTTGCTGCTTTCAGCCCGTTCCCCTGACGTGAGGGAAGGCTGGACCCTGGCGGCCGGGCTGGCAAAGCTGGCCTTGGTGCTAAGCATGCTACCAAGCGTTCTAGGGGGAGAGAATCTCTTCTTCCAGGTGGCGGAAGTTTTCCCGGGAGTCCCCATTGCTTTTAGAGTAGATGCGATGGGTATTCTCTTCGCCTTGATCTCATCCAGCCTGTGGATCGTGACTTCCCTTTACTCCATAGGATACATGAGGGGCCTCAAGGAGCACGGCCAAACCCGTTATTACTGCTATTTCGCCTTGGCCCTTTTCTCCACACTAGGGGTTGCCTTCTCGGCGAATCTCCTGACTCTCTACCTCTTCTATGAACTTCTATCTTTTGCCACCTATCCCCTAGTGACTCACCACCAGGATCCGGAGGCCAGGAGTGCGGGGCGCAGGTATCTTCTTTACATAGTTGGGGGATCCATTGGGCTTGTGCTGCCGGCCATGCTGGTGTGTTACGGGGCGGCAAACACCTTGGACTTTGTTCCGGATGGCATATTGAAACAGGCTGGGTTCTCGGGCCTGGAGCTGGCAACCTTGCTCCTGATGTTTCTCTTCGGTTTCGCAAAGGCGGCAATAATGCCCTTTCACGGCTGGCTTCCAGCTGCCATGGTGGCCCCCACGCCTGTAAGCGCGCTTTTGCATGCGGTGGCGGTGGTAAAAGTGGGAGTGTTCAGCATTCTTAGGGTTCTAGCAGGGATTTTCGGACTGGAACTGCTTGGCTCCAGCGGTTTGGATTCCCTGGTTCTGGCTCTGGCAGCTGCAACCATGGTGGCGGCATCCCTTGCAGCCCTTTGCCAAGACGGGCTCAAGAGGATGCTGGCCTATTCCACGGTGGGCCAGCTTTCATACATAATCCTGGGGGGCGCTTTGCTCAGCCCAGAGGGCCTTCAGGGAGCAATGGCCCATCTGGCCACTCATGCTCTTGGGAAAATAAGCCTCTTTTTTTGCGCCGGGGCCCTGTACGTGGCAACGGGAAAGCAGCGCATAAGCCAAATGCACGGTATCGGAAGACGTATGCCCCTGACCATGGGAGCCTTTTTGGCAGCCTCCCTCAGCATTATGGGGGTACCTCCCTTGGCCGGGTTCCTGAGCAAGTGGTATCTGGCCCTAGGCTGCGTGGCAACCGAGCAGACAGTGCCCCTCATGGTCCTTTTGCTGAGTTCTCTTCTAAACGCGGCGTATCTGATGCCTGTGGTTTATAAGGCTTTTTTTCTGCCCATCCCAAAGGGGGAACCCACTGAGAGGCTGCCGGAGCTTTCTTCCCTTTGCACCTGGGCTCCCCTTGTTACAGCGTTGGGCTGCGTGCTGCTTTTCTTTTTCCCTGGTGTGCTTTTGGACCTGACGGCTTTGGCCGTAAGAGAAGTCTGGAGAGTGTGAAGAGCATGGAGTCCCAGCAGGAGCATCGCATGGTGCTGGCCCATGAGCCGGTGCCGGGGTACAAGAGATTCTTCTTGGGAGCCTTGGCCCTGGGGGTCCTGTACCTGGGCTTGATTTTCTGGAAGACTCTTTGAGAAAGGTGTAGTCATGGGGGATAGGGCACAAGAGGAGCGCCAATATCTTTTCGACAAACCGCGAAATGTCAAGAGACTCTTCGGACTCTACTATCCCTGGCTGGGAGCGCTTCTGCTGGCCGAGTTGGTGGTGCACCGCCATAGTCTTTTCCCTTGGGAGGAGTGGCCCGGATTTTACGCGGCTTTCGGTTTTGTGGCCTGCGTGGCCCTGGTACTGGCGGCAAAGTATATTCTAAGACCCCTGGTCATCCGCAAAGAGGACTACTATGAGTGAGCCTGTGGCCCCTTTTCTTGTCTTTTTTCTTGGGGCTGCCCTGGTTCCTCTTCTCAAAGGAAAGGGCCGCAAGGGGCTGCTTTTGCTGGTGCCGGTCCTGGGGTTCTTGAACCTGCTTCACTTGGGAGAGGGCCTTCATTGGAGCCTGGATTCTTTTGGATACACCTTGGTGCTGGTCAGGGTGGATAGATTGAGCCTCATTTTCGGCTATATCTTCCATCTCATCGCCTTCTTGGGATTTCTTTACTCTCTTCATGTTGATGACCCCCTGGAGCTGGGGGCAGCCATGGCTTATGCCGGTTGCGCCCTTGGAGTGGTCTTTGCAGGGGATCTTCTGAGCCTTTTTGTGTTTTGGGAGTTGCTAAGCGTTGCCTCGGCTTTCATTATTTGGGCCAGACGGACAAGAGCCTCTCTGGCCGCAGGATTTCGATACCTGCTTGTGCACGTGGCAGGCGGACTCATGCTCATGGCCGGCATAGTTCTCCAGGTCTCTGAGACAGGCTCTACTGAATTTGGCTTTATTGGCCTGCAGGGACCGGCCTCACTTCTCATATTTCTGGGCATGGGCGTCAACTGTGCATGGCCCGGGATTCACGCATGGCTCACCGACGCATATCCCGAGGCCTCGGTTACAGGCACTGTTTTCCTGAGCGCCTTTACCACCAAAGCGGCTGTTTACGCCCTGGCCAGAGGTTTCCCGGGCACCCCGGCTTTGATTTGGATAGGGGCGGCCATGACGGCATTCCCCATATTCTACGCGGTGATAGAAAACGATCTGAGAAGGGTATTGTCTTATAGCCTCATAAACCAGGTGGGATTCATGGTCTGCGGCATCGGAATCGGGACCCCCCTGGCCTTGAACGGGGCCGTAAGCCACGCCTTCAACGACATCCTTTTCAAGGCTTTGCTTTTCATGTCCATGGGGGCAGTTCTTCACAGAACCGGCCGGATCCATGCCACTGATCTGGGCGGGCTTTATCGCACAATGCCTCTTACCTGTATCTTTTGCATGGTGGGGGCCGCCTCCATCTCAGCTTTTCCATTTTTCAGCGGTTTTGTCAGCAAGTCCATGGTCATGGAGGCGGCGGCCCTGGGGGACATGCGGGTGATTTGGTTCATCTTGCTTTTCGCCTCAGCGGGCGTTTTCCATCATGCAGGCATCAAGATACCTTACTTTGCCTTTTTCTCCCATGACAGTGGACTTAGACCCAAGGAGGCTCCTCTCCACATGCTCCTGGCCATGGGACTCACGGCAGGGCTTTGCGTATTCATAGGATCGGCCCCAGGCTTTCTGTACAGCCAGTTGCCCTACCCCGTGGACTATGTGCCCTACACTCAGGGGCATGTGCTGAGCCAAAGCCAATTGCTTTTTTACTCCTCTTTGGCCTTCACCCTTCTTATTCTGTCGGGCATATACCCCGCAGAGATGAGGGCCGCCAATCTGGATGCGGATTGGTTCTACCGCAAGGGGGCAAAGGCCCTTTACAGGGGGTTGGGAAGACTGCTTCCAAGGCTGGAAGCCCTTGAGCTGAAACTGATGGTGAACGGAGCGGCAGCGGGGCTCAGCCGCCTTTCGCAAGACGGGCCTTCTCGCTTGGCTCTGCTCTTTCTCTTTCCGCTCTGGAAATTAAAGGGGGTGAAAAGCAAAGACCTGGCCCATGCGGCGGCAGAAGTCCGAAGGGCAATGGCTACAGGGGCTCTTCCTGTGGGATTGGGAGCCGCCATGGCAATCCTTTTTCTTTACCTGCTTTTTCTCTTTGGCTGAGAAGGACTCAAGAGGCTAGGTCTTAGGGAGGGAACCTATGGTTTCTGCATCCGATTTGCAAGATATTCTTCTCCTTCAGGGAGTTCCGCAATCCATCCTCACAGAGATGGCACCGCAGGCCCGCCTCGTTGAATATAGCTCGGGGGCCGTAATATTTGAGGAAGGAGCCAGGGCGCAGGATTTCTACATGCTCAAAGAAGGAAAAATCCTCTTAGAGGTGGAGATCGCCCAGGATATCATCATCTCATTGGGTTCAATAAAAAGAGGTTACTCCTTTGGATGGTCTTCCCTGGTGCCAGACGGGCTCCATACCACCTATGCCGTGGCTGTGGAGCCCTCCCAGGTGCTGGCCATATCAGGGGAGGTTTTCCTGGAGATCTTGGAGAGAGAACCCCGTTGGGCATACCTGGTCATGAAGCGGGTGTTCCAAGTCTTCAAAAGACGCCTTGAGAGAAGGACCAACCAGTTCATAAGAGTGATGCGCAAGCACCCGGACATCCAAAAACTCCTGGAGATCTGATCTATTTCACAACAGGAGGGTGTAAGAAGCTCCATCGGACCTGCTGGCCCGTGTTATTCAGGATCAGTGGATAATGCGGGCTATCTTAATGAGATGTTTTGAGAAGCCGGTCTATGCTCAAAAGCACCCTGATTCTTGGTTTCAGATCTGGTCCTGCTTTGAGTCGGAATGTCGCGAAGTGTACCGGAGGCTTTGGGGCTTGAGCCCCCAAAGTTAAGGGCTTTGGAGAACAATCCGGGCTAAGGGTTCTGGTAGAAAAGATTTTTTCTCAACCACTCTTTCAAGGCCTCGCTTGGGGGGAAAAGCCCCTGGCGGTCGCCGTATTGCAAGATGCACTCCTGAAGGAGTTCTTTTGGGGCGCAGACCTCAGCTATTACCCTGGATTCCTTTATGGAGCGCTCCTTGAGAACCAAGCGTGGCTCTTCCCGCCAATTGTCGACACAAAAAAAGTAATGCTTCTCCTTGTAACTTCTCACCTGCAGCCTTGATTTCAAACCCCCGGTCCTGTGATCGAACATCTCCACTGCCTCAAGGGGGGTGAGCTCCCAGTCGATCTGAACCAGTATGTCCTTTCTCTGCCTCAATTCCTCAAGCCCCATCATCTTGCACCTCCATTCTTTGAATTTACTCCCCTTGGGCTCCAAGGCAATCCCTGCCGAAAGAAATCTGAATGGTTTTTTTGATTTCCAGCTGGCCAATTCCTCCGGGCAGACCAGCGGAGCCAGCTTAGCCAGGATTATTTTCCAAAGCCTTTGAGTACGGGGGTTACGCCCCTCCCAAACCCCTCGTACGCTTTGGCGTGCTACCTCAAGCCTTGCCTACCCCCTCATTGTAAAAAAGCGTGTGCGGTCACAGGGTGATGGCTTAAAGAAAGCGGACAGATGCCTTCTAAGGCCCACCTGGCATTTCACATGCTGAGAACAGAAAGATGTGCCGGGCTTTACAAGCGAGGTGCCCTCTGGTATAAAATTTTGACTAGGATTGGTGCTTTAGGAACTGCTCAGATCCCCGATAGCTCAATCGGCAGAGCGGGTGGCTGTTAACCACTAGGTTGTAGGTTCGAGTCCTACTCGGGGAGCCAAAACTCCTTCTGCTGATTTCAGCGGTTCCTTTTTAACCCAAGACCCCGTGGGATGCTCCCCTCGGGGTCTGGTCCTTTCAGGCTTGTGCAAGCCGAGTTGCGCTACTTTAAAGGGAGCGAGTTTCGCAAAAGAAGGGCAGTAGGGCCATGCCTCCTGTACAGCCCGTAACTTTGGGGACTCAAGCCCCCAAGCCCCCGGTCCACTTCCACATATTCCGACTCAGAGCAGGATCAAATCTGGAAACCAAAATCAGGGTGCTTTTGAGCACAGACCGGCTTATCAAAATACATCAATAAGATAGCCCGTATTATTCACTCATCCTGAATAATGCAGGCTAAGGCTATACGCACCCGTTATCGGAGCTGTGCGTGTGCAACATGTGTTGGTAGGGCTGGTTCATAAGAAAAGGGAAAATTGCTCTTAGGGATAAAACCAATGACTGAGGACTTTAGACTCATCAAAGACTTTTTGCCGATTCAGCAATCTCCTTGGAAGCAAGTCAAGAGAACTGCGTGCACAAGGGGAACAGGGTGTTTTTTGGGCCCCTGCAACAACAGGATAAAAAACTTCGGGCATCCGGAAACCGGATGCCCGAAATCCCAAACAACAAAAGCCTACCTCGTTATGTTTTCTTCAATAAGGCGCCCAGTAACGCTGGGGTGGGACCCAGCGGCCATAAGCATCCCAGTACCCGGGCACATAAACCCACCTTCCAGGGGCCGGCCCGTAATAGGCCGGCGGTCCATAGGAGTAGGGGTGGGGCCTTATGACCCCTACATCAAACAGGGAACCGGCAAGCATTCCGGCACCGGCCCCCAGGGCAGCCCCCCTGGCATTGCCTGTGATCCCGTAACCCAGCAGGGCCCCGCCTGCACCCCCCGTGGCTGCGCAGCCTACAAGTCCCACTGCCAGCCCAAGAAGAGCAAGTGTGCCTGCTCCTTTTAGGAGGCCATTGGAGAAAATCCTTCTGTGTATAACACCTGAGTTCTTCTTCGTTTCATTACTTTTCATTGGTTCCTCCTTGCCGAAAAGAACAGCCGGTAACCTATTGGTCGCCCTTGCCCAGGTAAAGTTTACTTGGAGGTAGAGAAGCGGGAGGGAAAACCCGGGATAGGAGGGATCGGGTAGGGGAAAGATATGTTCCGAGCCGAGCCAGGGCCGAGTCTGACACAGAGAGTCAGGGTGTTTTTGAGCCTGGACCGGTTTCTCCTAATATCCTTGAGACAGGCCGCATTATACACTGAGCTTGAGTAATGAGGGCTGGATGGCAGGGACCCTCCACGCCTTTTAAGAGGGGCAGGAGGGCGGCTTGCAGCTGGACCTCAGTCTTCCGGGGAGGGTGCCTCCCTGAAGGAGATCTTCTCGCGCATGGAGTCCGCAAGCCTGTAGCCTGCTTCCAGCGCCTTCAAGAAAACCTCTTCCAAGCCCCTGGGGGCCCTCTCTTTCACAGCCGCCACCATGGCCTCCAAATCCACGTGGGGGCAAAGTACCACTACAGCCCCCAAAGACACCACATTGGCCATCTGGGCCTTTCCGGTGGCCTCCAAAGCAGTCTTCCTGAGGGGAATAGAAGCCACCCAGCCTTCTGGCATCTGGCTTACCAGCTCCGGATCCACAAGCACCACCCCCCTGGGCTTTAGCAACTTTGCCCCCTCATCGCAACCCTGCTGAGTAAAAGGCACCAGAAGATCCAGGCCCAAGGGACGTGGATGGTCTATCTCCTCCTGGCTTATGACCACCTCGGCATTGCTGTTCCCCCCTCTCACCTGGGGGCCATAGCTCACAGTCTGCACCACATGCTTGCCACCGAAAAGCCCTGCTGCCTCGGCAAGGATCATGCCCGCCAGCACGACCCCCTGGCCCCCTGTGCCGCTGAACCTCACCTCGTAGCGCTCGGCCATTTGCTCCTGCCTCAATAAATCTGATGCGACTCCAACATCTTGGAGATCTCCTGAGGGTCTATGCGGTAGGGTACAGCCTCCATGGCCCTCTGCCTCACCCGTTCGTACTCGCTCTGGTAATCGGGCATCTCCCTGTCCACCAGAACACCTATTCTGAACTTGCCCTGGAGCTCCTCAGGCTTCATCTTCCTGGCCCTCTCCACTGGCACGGCGTGCTCGGACATCCAGCGCATGCTATCCACAGGCCCCCCCAGCAGGTTTAGCTTCCCGAAATGCGTGGGGCAGTGGCTTATAACCTCCACCACGGCAAAGCCCACCTTCTCCGTGGCCTTTTCCAGGAGCTTGTCCAGCAGGTTCACGTGGTAGATGGTACCTCGGGCCACGAGACTCGCCCCCGCAGCCTCAACCAGGCGGGATATGTCAAAGGCGTGCTCGGCGTGGCCGTATGGGGATGTGCTGGCCCTCAGCCCGTGGGGAGTGGTGGGGGAAGATTGGCCGCCAGTCATGCCGTATATGTTGTTGTTCACTATGATGGCCGTGAGGTCCACGTTGCGGCGCGCCGCATGAATCAGGTGGTTGCCCCCTATGGCTGTGGCATCCCCGTCCCCCATGATCACCATCACCTTGAGATGGGGCTTGGCCAGCTTTATGCCTGTTGCAAAGGTGAGGGCTCGGCCGTGAGTGGTGTGAAGGGTATTGAAGTCCACGTACACCGGGAGCCTCCCGGCGCACCCGATCCCTGAGACCAGCACCACCTCGTCCTTGGAAAGCCCCAGCTTGTGCACGGTGCGGATGAGAGAGCCCAAAACAATCCCGTTCCCACAGCCAGGGCACCACACATGGGGGAACTTCTTGTCATGGCGGAGATACTGGTAGATCAGGCGTGGCTCCCCGTTCACGGGCACACCTCCCCCAAGGGCTCCAGGATCTCCCGAGGGGTAAGGAGCCTCCCCAGGGCCTTGCTAACGGTGAGCACCCTGGCCCGGCCCTGCACCACCCTCTTGACTTCCCTGGAGATCTGGCCCAGGTTCATCTCCGGCACGATGAGCACTCGGCACCGCTCCAACACCGACTCCACGGCCCTTCTGCAGAAGGGCCAGATGGTTATGAGCCTGAGGAGACCCACCTTCTTGCCTTGAGCCCTGGCCTCCACAACCGCCCTCTTGGCCGCCCTGGCCACAGAGCCGTAGGCCACTATACAGGCCTTAGCGTCCTCCACCTCATAGGCCTCCCAGCTCTGGATGTCCTCCAAGTGGGTCCATATCTTTCGATACAGACGATCCATGAAAGGTTCTATCTCGTCCTCCCTGAGAGTTGGGAATCCCCTCACGTCATGGGTAAGACCCGTCACATGGTACCTGTATCCCTCCCCGAAAGGCGCCATGGGCGGAACACCGAAGGGGGTGTCCTCATAAGGTATGTACCACTCGGGCGGCACGTTGGGTTTCACCCGGTCCAGCACCTCCAAAGATCCAGCTTCCGGGAGCACCAGGTTCTCCCTCATGTGCCCCACAACCTCATCCATAAGCAGGATCACCGGGGTCCGGTATTTCTCCGAGAGGTTAAAGGCCCTCACCGTGAGCTGGAAGCATTCCTTAACGCTCCATGGGGTGAGGGCCACGATGGGATGATCCCCATGGGTGCCCCAGCGAGCCTGCTGCACGTCCCCTTGGGAGGGATGGGTGGGAAGACCTGTGCTGGGCCCCCCTCTCATCACGTTGACGATCACGCAGGGCACCTCAGCCATGCAGGCGAAGCCTATGTGCTCCTGCATGAGAGAAAAGCCAGGCCCGCTTGTGGCGGTCATGGCCTTCACCCCGGCCAAGGAGGCTCCGATCACCGCCCCCAGGCTGGCGATCTCGTCCTCCATCTGGATGAAGGTGCCCCCCACGGCCGGGAGCCTATAGGAGAGCACCTCTGCGATCTCTGAAGAAGGGGTGATGGGGTAGCCGGCATAGAACCTGCAACCTGCAGCCACAGCCCCCTCGGCGCAAGCCTCATTGCCCTGGATCAGCCTGGGCCTGGCCGCTTCACTGCTCAGGCTCATCCTTGCCTCCTTCCCCAACCACCTCTATGGCAAAATCAGGGCACCTAAGCTCGCAAAGCCTGCAAAGCACGCAGGCCTTCTCGTCCCTCCATCGGGGATACCCGGCCTCATCCCTCTCCAGAGCCTCTTTGGGGCAGAACCCCACGCAGATCCCGCAGCGCTTGCACCAGCTGCGGTACACCCGAAGCTCCCGGATGCGTTTGGCCTTGGGACGCCGCGATACGGCCTGCGCCTTCTGCTCCATGGATCAACCCTCCACATCAATCAAGCCCTCTTATAACACATTATAACCGCTGGGGACAGAGCCAGGCCCCCACAGCAGGCCCCGGCCAAGGGTAGGGAGGGGGAGGGCCCTGAGCCACCCTTCCCCTCAAAGGAGATCTCTCCGGCTGGGCATGCCTCTTTCACGGCAACTCCAGGCAATTCTTGATCTCTAAATCTCCACTTGACGGCACCCAACCGCCAAATTGATACAATGTATAATGGCCCTGGCCGGTCTCCAGATTTAGTAGTACCTCCAATACGTGCCCCCCTGTCAGGAGGAAATAAAAATAATTGGAGGATAAGACATATCCGCTTCCAACCACCGGAGCGATTCCTCCGCTCAAAAAGCCTGTCAACAGGTAAATGGTCGCAGAAGACGAGCTAAATTGAAGTTTACCGTTGGGCTTGCATGAAACAGCGAAAAGCAAATCACTAGAGGCCTTATCCACCGCGCAGATCTTCTTGGGGGGAGAGAGGGCATCCGCTTGGAGAGCTGCGCAGAAAAAAAGCAAACACGCCATTAGAAATCCTGTCAGCCATTTCTGTCTCATGATCCCCTCCTTTCCCGGATTGCCTTTTAAAAACAACCCACTTTTTTGGGGAATTGTAGCAAGGGTGGAATGGAACGACAACCGGTCCGGAACCCACAAACCTTGTCAGTGGGGATACCCCGATTCTTTTGGGCTTTATGGCGCACATTATTCACGATGAGTGGATCCTGCCTGCTGCCTTGAGGATATATTGGGAAAAACCTATCCATGCCCCAAGACCCTCTGATTTTCTTTTTCAGATTTGGCCTTTCTTTGAGCCGGAATATCTCCAAGCGTACCTGGGGCTCGTGGGGGTGTAGCCCCGATCTCCCGGGCCTTCACGAATAATTCCGGCCATGCTCTGGGGTGAATAATTGGCTGAACCCCCTCCAGGGCCCTTTGACAAAAGGCACCTGGATGTTGTAAGGGAAAAGAAAAGGCCAAGATGAATAGCTTCGGCAACCCAGGAGGAGGAACGCCCATGGAGTGCATCACGGACATCAAGAACATAGGCCTCAGGGATATCCCGGTGGCCGACACCCTCATCTGCGGGATAGACCCCAAGAAAGGGGTCCTCATTTACAGGGGATATGACGTGCTGGATCTTGCGGCCAATGCCACTTACGAGGAGACGGTTTTTCTTCTCCTGGAAGCCAGGCTCCCTTCTGCCGAGGAGCTCAAGGAGTTCTCTTCCAGACTGGCCTACTTTAGGCAAATCCCCGGGGAGATCATAAAGTCCATGCGCTTGAGGCCCAGCTCAGCTTCCCCCATGGACGTGCTCCAGGGGGCAGCCGCCTTCCTGGCGGACCACGACCCCAACATCCGAGACGAGAGCCGCCCAGCAGAGGTGGACAGGGGCCTTAGGATCATAGGGGCCTTCCCCACCATTGTGGCCGCCTGGGAGAGGATCAGGAAGGGCCTGGCCGTGATCCCTCCAGACCCATCCCTGCCACATGCGGCTGATTTCCTTCGCATGCTCAAGGGGGTCAGGGCAGACACCCACACAGAGCGCGATCTGGATGTTTGCCTGATCCTTCACGCAGAGCACTCTTTCAACGCCTCCACTTTCACGGCCAGGGCTGTGGCATCCACCAGGTCACATACTTACGGAGCAGTGGCTGCTGCCGTGGCCTCTCTGGCAGGGGAGCTTCACGGGGGGGCCAACACAAGGGTGATGATGATGCTGGAAGAGGTGGGCTCCAAGGAGCGGGCTCAGGAATGGGTGAGCAGAAGGCTCCAGGAGGGCAAGCGCATCATGGGGCTGGGCCACGCGGTTTACGAGGTGGACGACCCCAGGGTGAAGGTACTGAAACCCATGGCCGAAGCCATAGGCAAGAGAACCGGTCAAACCCACTGGTACGAGCTGGCGGTGGAGATAGAGAGGGTGGCCAAAGAGACATTTCAGAGGCTCAAGGGCCGCTCAATTCCAACCAATGTGGACTTCTACAGCGCCCCCACATACAACGCCATGGGCATCCCCAAGGACCTCTTCACACCCATCTTTGCAGTGGCGCGCACCTCTGGTTGGGTGGCTCACATCATAGAGGAGCGCCTGGGAGAGGCCCAGGGCAAACCCCAGCTTTACAGGCCCCAGGCGGATTACATAGGCTCTTACTGCGGCCCTGACAAGTGCGAGTGGAAGCCCCTCAAGGAAAGGGGTTAAGCCCGTAAAGCCGGGAGGGGCAACCCAGGGACTCTGGGAAAGAAGGGCGGCTCAGCAGATGGGCTGAGCCCTGTGCTTTCTCTTCTTGGACCACTGGTACAGGGCCCCAAGGCCAAGCAGACCCAACCCTGCAGCATCCGTCGCTGTTCCAGGGTCTATGAGCATGAGGCCTCCCCCGAAGAACAGGAGCCTTTCCCACCAGCTCATAGGGGCCAAGAAGAAACCGATCATGGAGGCCCCTATGGCCGTCATCCCGCAACATGATGTGATCAGGGTTTGGATGAGACCCAGTGCCGTTGTGCCCACCATCAGCATGGATGGGTTGTACACAAAGATGTAGGGGACCAGGAAAGCCCCTATGGCCAGCTTCGTGGATGTGATGCCGGTCTTCATGGGATCTGACTTGGCGATCCCGGAGCCGGCGTAGGCTGCCAGGGCCACGGGCGGGGTTATGTCCGCAACGATCCCAAAGTAGAAAACGAACATATGAGCTGCCAAGGGGTGCACACCCAGCAGTATCACAGCAGGGGCCGCAATGGTTGAGGTGATGATGTAGTTGGCCGTGGTGGGGGCACCCATGCCCAGGATCAGGGAAGTGATCATGGTGAAGAAGAGTGTGAAAAGAAGGTTCCCTCCTGCCAGCTCCACCAGCCCGTTGGCCAGCTTGAGCCCCAGCCCTGTGAGGGTCACAACCCCTATGATGATCCCCGCCGAGGCGCAGGCCAGGGCGACTCCCACCGCGTTTCTGGCCCCCAGCTCGAAGGCGTCTGCTATCTCCCTGAGGCTCATGCGAGTGGATTTTCTCAGGGCTCCTGCCAGCACGCAGACCGCAAGCCCCATCAAGGCGGCGTAAAGCGGGGTAAAGCCCGCTGAAAGAAAGGTGATGATGGCTATCAGGGGGAAGAAGAGGTGGCCCCTCTCCCTCATGACCTGGCCGAACCTGGGCAGTTCATCCCTGCTCAAGCCCTTGAGATTGCATCTTTTGGCCTCGAAGTGCACCTCCATGAAGACCCCGAAAAAATAAAGACAGGCCGGGATGGCCGCAGCCTTGGCTATGTCCAGGTAAGGCATGTTGAGAAACTCGGCCATTATAAAGGCCGCAGCCCCCATGATGGGGGGCATTATCTGGCCGCCAGTGGAAGAGGAGGCCTCCACTGCCGCGGCAAACTCTGGCCTGTAACCCAGTTTCTTCATCATGGGGATGGTGAGGCTCCCGGATTCCACGGTATTTGCCACCGAGCTTCCGGACACGGTCCCCTCCAGGGCGCTTGTGACCACGGCCATCTTGGCCGGCCCCCCCGAGGCCCACCCGGCAACCGCGTTGGAGATGTCTATGAAGAGCTGCCCGAGTCCTGTCTTTTCCCTAAAGGAGCCGAAGAGCACGAACACGTAAATAAAGGTGGCCGCCACCCCTAGGGGAATGCCCAGGATCCCCTCTGTGGTGAGGTACATGTGGGAGGCTATGCGCTCTAGGGAGTAGCCCCTGTGGGCCAGAAAGCTCGGGAAATAGGGCCCGAAGTAAGCGTAAACGAGGAAACACAGGGCGATCATGGTGATGGGAAGGCCCACCACCCTTCTTGCAGCCTCCAGTGTGAACAGGATCCCCAACCCTGCAAAGATGTAATCCGTGCTCGAATAATCCCCCCCCGCCTCCATGATCCGGGTGTAGTTGATGGCCATGTAAAGGCCGACATACACGGCAAAGGCCGCAAGGAGCCAGTTATACCACTGGAGCCGGCCAGAGCCCTTGGATCGCCTGGCTGGGTAGAGAAGGTAGGCCAGTGCAAAGGCAAAGGCCAGGTGGATGGAGCGCTGGAGTTGGGCAGGTAAAAGACCGAAGGCGCCCGTGTAGACCTGAAAGACAGACCAGCCCACCCCTATGACGTAGACTATCCAGCGCGGGACGCCCCAAAGCTTGCGGGTGGAAGCCTCCCGGTCCACCTTCTGGAGGATCTTCTCCAACTCCTCCTTGGAGATGGTCTCGACTTCCTGCCCGGCCAAGCCCTCAACGGGCTGCCCCTTGTCCCCCGTGTCCTTCTCCTGACTCACTCCATACCCCTGCCCGCCACAGGATCTCCCACAAGCTGGCCCGGCCCGGCCTGAAACTCAAGGCCTGCCCGGGCTCTGCCAGTTGGCTTAGAAGTATCTCCTTGCCTTTTAGCACAAGCCGGTGTTCGGCCGTGCGGCCGACCCTCAGGATCACCTCTGGCACTGGCCTTTGAACCCTCCATTCCAGCCAGCCATCCGGGAGGCGCCGAAGGACCCCTTCGTCACTTGAGCCATCGGGCATTCCAGCCCCGAAGGAGTCAAAGCGGGAACCGAGTATCAGCAGATCTTCCCCCTCCACCCTAAGCCTGTCGCACACGGGCCTTCGGTTCACCGAGTGGATGAAGCAGATCTGAAACTCCTCTTTACCCCACATGGGGGCTCGAAAAAAGGGCCTCCCGCCAGCAGGGTCGGCCACATCCAGGGTTTTGAACACGGGAACCAAAAAGGCCAACCCCAAGAGAGCCGACATCAAAAACGCGCAGGCAGCAGCCCGAAAATGGCCCCTGCTGGGGAAGTTGCCAGGGCCCCTTAGAGCAGCCTGGGGGAGCCCCGGCATCTCTAGGCTCCTCACTTCATGAGACCCTTCTCCTTGTAGTACTTGACAGCCCCTGGATGGAAGGGGATGGAGACACCCTTGACGGCTGTCTGGAGGCTCAGCTCCTTACCTTTGGCATGGGCCGAGGCCAACTCGGCCTGGTTCTCAAAGAGGGCCTTGGTGAGATTGTAGACCACGTCCTCCTTGAGCGCGTTGCTGACTATGAGCACGGCATTGACCGCCACGGTGTTTACATCCTCTGTTTGGCCCTTGTAAGTGTTGGCAGGCACCTTGGCCTGGGAGAGGAAGGGGTATTTCTGGGTGAGCTTGCCAATGATGTCTGCCGGGAGGTTCAAAAGCCGGATGGAGTGCTGGGTGCTTATGTCCATGATGGCCGAGTTGGGAATTCCAGCCGTGACTATGAAAGCGTCTATGTGCTTGTCCTTGAACTGATCCGCACTCTCGGCAAAGGACAGGTACTGCGCCTTCACGTCCTCCTTCTTCATCCCGTAGATGTCCAGGAGCTGGCGGAAATTGGCCTCGGTTCCGCTTCCCGGCGCCCCAACCCCGATTTTCATCCCCTTGAGATCCGCAAAAGACTTAATCGGGCTGTCCCCCCTGACCACCACCTGGATTATCTCCGGGTACAGGACGGCTATGGCGCTCATGGAGGTGATCTTCTCCTTGAAGACCTCCTTGCCTGCGTAGGCGAAGTCCAGGGTGTCGCTCTGCACCAGGGCTAGCTCCACCTCTTTCTTGTTTATGAGCCGGATGTTCTCAGCCGAAGCACCACTTGTCTGGGCCGTCACATTCATGCCAGGGATCTTGGAGTTCCAGATCTTGGCCATGGCCCCGCCAAAGGGATAGTAAGTTCCGGCCGTGCCACCTGTGGCCAGGATGAGCTTCACATCCGCAGCCTGAGCCCCGAGGGCCACTCCCAAAACCAAAGCCAATGCAACAACAAAACCCATCGCCTTTCTCATGGTGCACCTCCCCTTTTGGTTGTGAGTCCTCTGGCACCTTGACCTAGCTCGGATTATTCTCCAAAGCCTATTACTTTGGGGGCTACGCCCCCAAACCCCCGGTACACTTGAATATATCCCGGCTCAAACCAGCTCCAAATCTGAAATCAAAAATCAGCCTGTTCTTGGAGTACGGGCCTGTTTGCCCTAACATCTCACTAAGATACCCCGCATTACCCACTCATCGTGAATAATGCGGGCTAGGCCATAACAAAGGCATTTCCCGGCGCAGGAATCTTGGCATGGAGGGTCCCTCGTGTCAAGTTTTCTGGACCTCCTCGGGAGGGCGGCGGCCAATGGGCCTTGTCAGGGCTTGGCTTACCTCCCCCTGGCCCAGTTGAGGGCCCCCCCGGCTGCCAGGACCTCCCGCTCCCTGGGGGTGAGCTCCAGCTTGAGCATGATCTCCCTGTCACCCACCAGGGCCTTTACCCGCCCAGCTCCCTTCAGGACTGCACTTCGGATCCCGGGAAGCCTCATCCTCTGGCCCTTGCTCAGGAGCGCATGGTCTTGGGGGTTTGCAAACTCCAAGGGCACTATGCCGTAGTTGATGAGGTTGGCCTTGTGGATCCGGGCAAAGCTCTTGACCACTTTGGCCCTTACCCCTAGGTACCTTGGGGCCAAGGCGGCGTGCTCCCTGGATGAGCCCTGCCCATAGTTCTCCCCCCCCACTATTATCCCGCCCCTGGCCTCCTGGGCCCTCTGGGGGAAGGTCTCGTCCACCATGTCGAAGACGAACCTGCTTATGGCCGGGATGTTGCTCCTGAGGGGAAGCACCCGGTTCCCGGCAGGCATGATGTGGTCCGTGGAGATGTTGTCTCCCAAGACCAGAAGGATCTCCCCCTCTATGTCCTCCTCCAGAGGGGGGAACTGGGGGAGGGGCTGGATATTGGGGCCCCGGATGATCTCCACTGCCTCTGGGTCCTGGGATGGCTGCAGGAACCACTGGGCGCTCCAGGAGAAGCGCTCGGGGAAAGGCACCTCTGGATACTCTCCCAACTGCCTTGGATCCACGATGCGGCCGAACAGCGCTGATGCTGCTGCGGTCTCAGGGGAGCAGAGATAAACCTTGTCATCCTTGGCCCCGCTTCTGCCCGGGAAATTCCTGGGCATGGTGCGAAGGGAGTTGGTGCCTGTGGGCGGCACCTGGCCCATGCCGATGCAGCCCAGGCAGCCGGGCTGGTGCACCCTGGCCCCGCCGTGCAACAGCTTGATGAGCCCCCCCATCAGGGTCACGTTTTCCAGAACCTGTCGGCTTCCCGGGTTCACATCCAGGCTCACCATGGGGTGCACCCTCCTGTCATCCAGGATGAGAGCGGCCATCATTATGTCCCTGTAAGAGCCGTTGGTGGAGGAGCCCACTATGACCTGTGCGATATCCACATCTCCCAGCTCTGATGCAGGCCTCACCTTGTCCATGGAGTGGGGGCAAGCCACCAGGGGCTCTATTGAGCCCAGATCCAGCTCCGTGACCTGATCATAAGCGCAATCCTGGTCAGCAAAAAGGGGAATGAAATCCTCTTCCCTGCCCTGGAGCGCCAGATAATGTCTTGTCACCTCATCTGATGGGAAAACCGCCGCTGTGGCCCCTATGTCCACCCCCATGTTGCAGATGGTGCCCCGGGCGGCCATGTCCAGATTCTCAACCCCGGGCCCGAAGAACTCCATGATCGTGCCCACCCCGCCCTTGACGCTGTAGCGCCTGAGCAGCTCCAGTATGACATCTTTTCCTGACACCCAGGGCTGAAGCCTCCCGGTCAAATGAATACCCCATATCCTGGGCATGGCGAAGTGGAAGGGCCTTCCTGCCATGGCCAGGGCCACGTCCAGGCCCCCTGCCCCTATGGCCAGCATGCCCAGGCAGCCGCCCGTAGTGGTGTGGCTGTCCGAGCCCAGGAGAGATTTTCCCGGAACCCCAAACCTTTGCCTGTGCACATGGTGGGAGATGCCGTTTCCAGCCGGGGAGAGCACCACCCCGAACTTGGCGGCGCTGGTCTGGAGGTACCTGTGGTCGTCGGCGTTCTTGAAATCCGTCTGCAGGATGTTGTGGTCTATGTAGCTGACAGAGAGCTGGGTCTTGACCCTCTTGATCCCCATGGCCTCGAAGGCCAAGTACACCATTGTGCCTGTGGCATCCTGGGTGAGGGTCTGGTCCACGCGGATCCCTATCTCCCGGCCCCGCACCATTTGGCCTTCCACCAGGTGGCTTTCTATGAGTTTCTCGGCAAGGGTGGCTCCCATTTTTCCTCCCATGAGCAATTATTCGGTCTAATTCTCCATCGAGAGGGCCTATTGGCGCAAGCCAAACAAGGCCGGAATCCGCACAGAGGAGGTGCTTCACTGATAGGCTTGCTTTCAGGAAAAAGCAATGAACTTCTCGAGCTTTTCCTACTGGGCCTTGTCCTCTCAACCCCTCTGGGGGTTGGTTTCCCTCTCGAAATCCTTCCCTATCCTTTCTTGGCCCCCAGGGCCTCCATGGGGGCATTCAGCAGACGGCCCGAGAGAAGAAATGTCCTGGCCGTTGGATGCCACAAATTGGTCCCTCTCTGAGAAGTTTTCTCATCATAAAGCGCAGAGACAGACTTCTCAAATTATTCTCCGTAGCCTGCGGGTTTGGGGG
>CAYPWF010000010.1:4519-5933 GCA_964414345.1 uncultured Desulfarculaceae bacterium | reverse complement strand
ACCCCCCCAAACCCCGGTAAGCTTCGAGATATTCCGACCCAAAGCAAGACCAAAGCTGGAACCGAAAGAAGGCAGGGTGATCTTGAGTATGGACCAGTTCGTCCAAACATGTCCTTAAGATAGTCCGCATTATCCACTGATAGTGAACAGTGCGGGCCAGGAACACCTCACCCTCGGAAGGGATTCCCCGGTACCGCCCGTTGGTTGCTCACTGGGATCTGTTCCCTGCGGGCTGAAAGCGCTTCCCATAAGCCATGTAGTAGACCATGGGCACCACCACCAGGGTGAACAGGGTGGAGACCGCAAGACCGAAGATGAGGGCCCAGGCGAGCCCTGAAAAAATAGGGTCCAATGTTATGGGCCAGGCCCCCAGCATGGCTGCCAGGGAGGTAAGCACAATGGGCCTGGTCCTGAGGGCCCCTGCCTCCAGAAGGGAGCGCGTTATGGGTTTGCCCTCCTTCTTTCTCTCCTCCACAAACTCGATAAGCAGGATGGAGTTTCTCGTGGCTATCCCGGCCAGGGCTATCATCCCTATCATGGCCGTGGCCGTGAAGTACACCGGGTTGGCCCAGCCCCCCACAGGGCCACCCGAAAGCCCGTTTAGGAGCCAAAAGCCGGGAAGGATCCCTATGACGGAGAGGGGCAGGGCGATGAGCTGGATCGCCGGAAGGAGATAACTTCCGGTCTGGTACAGGAGCAGTATGTATATGCCCAAAATCGCCACCCCGAAGGCTATGCCCAGGTCCCTGAAGACCCTCAAGGTCACCTCCCACTCCCCCTCTCCGGCCCACTCCACTCGGAAACTCTTGAGCTCCTCGTCCCCCTTCACCTCCTGGCTGAGGGCCAGGATGGCCTCTGGGGGGGGAAGCCCCGCCGTCTCACCGAAGACGTAGACCACAGGCTCCAGATTCTTGTGGTACACGGGCTGCTCTATGACTGCCTCCTCGAACCTGCCCAGCTCCCCCAGGAGCACTCCTTGGCCGAACATACCTCGCACCAGGAGCTGGCCCAGATGCGCCTCCAGATCCCGCTCCTGCCTCGGGAGCCTCAGGCGTATCCTCACGGGATTCACCTGATCCTCGAGCCTCAGGGAGCTGGCAACCAGCCCTGGCACGGCTGCCTGCAGGGTCTCCACCAGGGGTTGGGCCTGGATGCCGTGAAGCGCGGCCTTGGCGTGGTCCACCCTGAAGGTCATCTTGGGTTGTGGGGCCACGAGCACATCGTCCACATCCACAACCCCCTCCATCCTCTCCATGTGGGAGCGGACTTTTTTGGCTGCCCTAAGCAGGGACTCGTAAGGGGTCCCCAGGGGGCCGTAGACCTCGGCCACCAGGGTGGAGATCACCGGCGGGCCTGGGGGAACCTCCACGATCTTGATATTGGCCTTGTGGGCCCTGGCTATCTCCTGAAGGTC
>CAYPWF010000010.1:0-4419 GCA_964414345.1 uncultured Desulfarculaceae bacterium | reverse complement strand
GGCTGCATCACCGCCTTGTAGCCCCGGAAAAGCAGGCTCTCCTCCAGCACAAAGGGCTTTCCGTGGGGCCTGTGGTACACGGGCAGGAGCATGTGGTACGAGAGCCAGGGGGTTATGGTGAAGGCCACAAGCAGGCTCATGAGCATGGCCACAGGCACGTTCAGGGCCATGGGGGCCATGTACGGGCCCATCATGCCTGTGATGAAGAACATGGGCACAAAGGAGATGATCACGGCGAAGGTGGCCAGGATGATGGGCGGCCTCACCTCGTTGACAGCCTGGAGCACGGCCATGAAAGGGTCGTGCTCCCTCATGGCGAAGTGCCTGTGGATGTTCTCCACATCCACTATGGGGTCGTCCACCACCAGGCCCAGGGACAGGATCAGGGCGAAGAGCGTCACACGGTTGATGGTGTAGCCCAGCAGGTAGTTCACGAGCAATGTGAAGCTGAAGGTGATGGGGACGGCCAGGGCGATGATGATGCCCTCCCGCCAGCCCAGGGTGTAAGCCAGAAGGGCCACCACTATCACTATGGCCACCAAGAGGGCCTCCACGAGTTCGTTTACCTTCTCGTTGGCCGTCTTGCCGTAGTCCCGGGTGACCCTCATGTGCACATCTGGAGGCAGGACTTCCCGGGCAAAGCGTTGGGCCTCCCTCTGCACCTCTTTGGAGACCCAGACGGCATTGGTGCCCTTTCTCTTGGCCACGGCCACAGTGACCATGGGGTAGTCCCTCTCCCTCTCTATGCCCTGGGGGAAGCCCGAGGCCTCGTGGGCAGGGTCCCCCTCGGTGAAGGCGGCCGGGCCAAAGGCTATTCTGGTATAAGTCTCTGGCTCTGCGGGCCCATCCTCCACCTGGGCCACCTCTCTGAGATAAACGGGCCTCATCTGGTGCACTCCCACCACCAGATCCCCCACCTCCCTGGCCGACTGGAGGAATCGACCCGCCTGGAGCCTCACCGCGCGGTCCTGGCGCACCAGCTCCCCTGCGGGCAGAGAGACGTTTCCTCCCTGAAGGGCCCTCTGGATGTCCTGGATCGAGACCCCGCGGCCGGCCATGCGCTGGGGGGAGATCCGCACGCTTATCTCCCTGGACCTACCCCCCACCACATAGGTGCGGCCGGCGTTTTTCACCCCCTGGAGCCGGATCTCCAGCTCCTCGGCCATGCGGCGAAGCTCGTAGTCGCTGTACCTGTGGCTGTAAAGGGTTAGGTTCACTATGGGCACATCGTCTATCTCCACGGGCTTGACCACCCAGCCCGTTACCCCTGGGGGCACCTGGTCTATGTTGGCCATGATCTTATTGTGGAGCTTGACCCAGCTTCGCTCCCTGTCCTGCCCCACGTAGAAGCGCACGGTCACGATGGCCATGGAGGGGAGGCTCATGGAGTAGACGTATTCCACCCCGTCTATCTGGTAGAGGAGCTTTTCCAGACGGGTGGCCACCTGCCGCTCCACCTCCTGGGCAGTGGCCCCTGGCATGGAGACCAGCACATCGGCCAGGGGCACCACGATCTGGGGGTCCTCCTCCCTGGGAGTGATGCTTAGGGCCACAGCACCGGCCATCAGGCTCAGGAGGATGAGAAGCACCGAGAGGTTCCCGGTCAGGAAGGTGGCAACGATCCTGTTTATCCAGTTATGACTCGGCGCCCCCGGGCCGCTCATGGCAGGACCACCTCCTCGCCCTCTTGCAAACCGGAGAGGACCTCCACCAGATCCCCGTGGGTGTTACCCAGAGTGACAAAGCGCCTCTGGGGGTGACCGTCAGGCCCCCTCACCTCCACCAGCTGAAGCTGGCCCACCTGCCTCACGGCCCTGGAGGGCACCACCAGGGCCCGGTACGTGCCCGAGGGGATCCTCATGCGGCCGAAAAGCCCGCTCACCAGCCCCTCCTGGGCCCCAAGGGTCACCTTCACCAGCACGGTCCTGGTGGCCGGATCGGCCGAGGGGGTGATCTCCCTGACCAGGCCCTCCAGGGTCCTGTCCAAAGAGTCCACCTTCACCTCCAGCCTCTGGCCCACCCTCAGGACAGGAAGGAGGGACTCGGAGACCACAGCGTGGAGCTCCGGCTCTGAAGAGGTCTCCAGCAGGAAAAGGGGCCTGCCCGGGGCCACCATGTCCCCCACCTCCACCAGCTTGCGGGTCACCCTCCCCGAGAATGGGGCCTGGATGGTGGTGTGGCTCAGCATCACCCTTGCCTCTGCCAGGCCCGCCTCGGCCTCGCCCCTCTGGGCCTCGATCCTCTGAATCTCCGCCTGGATGGCCTGCACCTCCTCCACGGCGGCCCTTTGCCTGGCCTCTGCCATGGACTTCTGGGCCCTGGCATGATCCAGCTGCTGGCCTGTGGCGGCCCTTTCCTGGTGGAGTTGCTGGATTCTCTTGAAATCCTCCTGTGCCTGGAGGGCATGGGCCGCGGCCGCCTCCACCTGGGCCCTGGCCGCCTGGAGCCTTGAGCGCAGGGACTGGGCCGCCCTCTCCACCCCCTGGAGCTGGGACTGGGCCTGACGGAGCCTGGCCTGTATGTCCCTGTCGTCCAGTCTGGCAAGCACGGTGGCCCCCTTCCCCTGGGGGTCAGGCCCACTGACCTCATCTCCTTCCCTGACGGGGATCTCCCTGACCTGGGCCATGATGCGGCTCGAGACCTGTGCCTCGTTCCGGGTGCGAAGGCTCCCCACCTGTTCCAGTATCAGTGGGAAGACCCTCGCCTCCACCCTTTGGGTCTGGAGCTGGGGGGCAGGAGGTACGGGTGCGGGGGGCCCAGGTTCCACCTTCTCCACGAAGGCCCCGGAGAGCCAAAGCATGGTCAGCACAAGCAGGGCCGCGACCCCGATCCCCTTCAGGGGTTCCAGCAGCAGGGATCTCATCCTGGAGGCCTGGCTCATGATCCCACCTCCGTCCAGCGTGCGAACTCCCCCAGGGCCTGCTTGAGGGCTGCCTGCGCTATTCTCTGGTCAAAGAGGGCTGCACTGTAGGCCACCTCCGCCTTGTTCCACTCCAGCTCCGCCTGCAGGAGCGCATCCACGCTCACCACCTCCTGGGCATATTGGGAGCGAACCTCTTCCAGGGCCCTCCTTGCGAACTCCCGCCTGGAGAAGAAGACCTCAAGCCGCGCCCTGGCCTCCTCGAGCCCTATGGTCGCCTGGTGCACCTCCAGGGCCACATCCAAGGCCACCTGCTCCCCCCTGGCCTCCATCTCCCTGAGCCTGGAGGCTGCCTCCCTGATCCTGGAGAGGGTGAGCCCACCCTGGAAAAGGGGCCAGGTGGCCTGGAAGGAAGCAAGCCAGCTCTCCCCCCCACCCCTTAGCTCCTCAGAATCCCAGGAATACCAGGCCCTGGCCCCCACCTTGGGCAGAAGCTCGGCCCTGGCCGCCTTGACCCGCTCTCTGGCAGCCAGGATCATGGAGCGGGCCGCCTGGATCTCCGGCCTTTGTTCCAGCGCCTTCTGGAGGAGCTCGGCAGACTGGCCCAAATGAGGCTCCCCGGCCACCTCCCTGGCATCCGGGATCTCCTCCTCTCTTATGGGCCTGGCCATCAGCCTCTCCAGGGCAGCCTGGAGCCTTCTGGCCCCTGAGCGGGCGGTGACCCTGTTTCCCTCTGCCTCGGCGGTTCGACTCTTGAGCCTCAAGAGTTCGCTTCCCAGGGCCACCTGGGCCCTCACCCTGGCCTCTCCCAGCTCCTGGTCCGTGCGGGCTGAGAGCACGGCTTTCTCGGCCACATCCAGGAACGCGAGGGATTGAAGCCACCTGAAATAGGCCTCTGTCACAGAGGCCACCAGTTTGTTTCTTGCAGCGAGCAACTCAGAGGCCACCCCATCCCTCTGTCTGGCTGCGGCACGGCTCTGGTACAGGCGGCCTCCCCCTTCGAACAGGGACCACTCCCCTTGGATCCTGGAGGAGACGTTCTGGTGCACCCCCGGGTCGTTGAAATCCATGGCAAAGCTGAGCCTTCTTTGGTGCAGGAATTGCATGAAGGCGAAGACCGGGTTGTCGGTGATGGAGAACTCCTCTGCAAAGACAAGCCTCGGGTAGAAGGCGGCCTGTGCCTGGCGCACCTGCTCGGCCGCGGCCGAGAGCCTCTCCTCTATCTGGCGCAGCTCGGGGCTGGCCGAGAGGGCCTCCTGGATCGCCCTCTCCAGGGTGAGGGGGCCTGCTGGGGCCTCCCGGGCCATGGCCTGCCATCTCTCGAGCACCCTGCCCGCCCCGAGAGGGGGGGAGGCTTGCTCTCCCAGGGGACCCACGTACGGGGCACAGCCCGGGTAGGCCCCCAGGAGGAATGATGCCAGAACGAACAGGAGACGACCTGTGCACCTCTGGTTCATGGTCTTGCTCCCCTTGCAGGGTCCAAGACGGGTTCCCGGCCAGACGCGGTCCGCCCCGGACCGACTGCTCCACAAAGATTCAGCTGCAGCCCCGCCCCCGGC
>CAYPWF010000009.1:0-74337 GCA_964414345.1 uncultured Desulfarculaceae bacterium | reverse complement strand
TGTCCGGGAGGCCTGGGGCCAATGTGGTGCTCAAGGAGCTGGACTACGACCGATACGCCACTGCTGAGGCGGTCCTTGGCTGGCTCAATGCAGCGGTGAAGCTTGCGGCGCGGCAATCTTTTGAGCCGGTCCGTTTTCTCTGCCAGCTGGCGGAAGGCATGAAAGAGGAGTTCAAGAAGAGGGACGCCGAGATCGGGCACCTGAAGTTCGTGCTGACCAGCTCAGGGAAGGCCCTCTGGGCCAATGTGACGCAACTGGCTGCGGAACCCCATTGGGGAGGAGAGCCCCTGGCGCAGGCCGCGGGAGGGACTCTGATAGTCAATGCCAGAGTGAGTATCGCGCCCGAGGAACTGGAGAGGATCGTCCGAAACAGGCTGGAGGTGACAGCCGGAGAAAGCGGCCTGCATGCCGAGGTCCTGAACCTCCAGTGCTTCAGCCCGGCATATCCACAGCCGCCTTACGTGATCCGCCAGGACGTAGCGTAGGACTGGAAGGCGCCCAGTCCTTTAAATCTAGTCTGCATTATTCACCATCAGTGGATAGTGCGGGTCATCTCGGGGATATGTTAGGACAAACTGATCCATGCTCAAAGAAAACCCTGATGCTCGTTTTAGGATCTGGCCCCGGTTCGAGTCAGAGCATGCCAAAGTGTACCGGGGGCTTGGGGGCGTGGGCTCCAAGGTCACGAGCTTTAGAGAACAATCGGGGCTATCCACTTGGGGCGCTGCTTCCTTGGAGGGCCGGTCATGCTGCACATCGAAGTCATAGGTCTTGAGCCGCCTTGCGAGAAGTGCACTGAGCTTCTCGAGAACGCCAAAGCAGCGGTCGAGGGGCTGGGCATAGAGGCGGAGGTGGTCAAAGTGTGGGTCTTGGCCCCGGAGGTATTGGCGAAATACGGGCTTGTGTTGAGCCCCGCCCTTGCCATCGCCGACACCCTGGTCGCCCAGGGGAAGGTCCTCAAACCCGAGACCATAGCCGATTTCCTTGGGGGCCGCTAAGGGGCAGGTGGCTTGCCCCAGAAAGGCGTAAAGGACATGCTCGAGTCAGTCGTCTTGCGCGTTGAAGGGATGACCTGAAGCGGTTGCGAGGGGACCGTGGTGCGGGCCCTGAAATCATTGGATGGGGTAATCGAGGCCCGGGCGAGTTTTCCCGAGAAGGGGGCGGTGGTCATTTTCGAGCCCGGGCGGGTCCAAGTGGAAGAGATGCGTGAGGCCTTGCTGAAGGCCGGTTTCTTGGGGGGCCCGGCTGCGGGATAGGCCTTGAGGAAAGCTGACTCTCACGCCCGAGGCTCAGATGAGTTTTGGTTTTCATAGGCCATTGCTCGGCGCAAAGGTGGGCACACCGGCCATTGCAGAGAACCCCACGGATCCGGATGGAGAGAGGCTTCCTTGGGTACCCTCTGGCTCGGTCCTGTTTCTGAGAATTCCTCCGGGAGGTTTTGCCTGTGGGCAAGGGTCATGAGATATTTGTAGAGATCGTGGCCAAGAAGAAGGGGTGCATGCTCTGCGATCTGGCTATCGGGATCCTGGAAGAGATCACCCAGGAGCTCCCTCCAGGGACGCTGAGGTGGGAGGTGGTGGACATGGGCGGCCGGGATGGCTTGAGAAGGCACGCCGAGCTCACAGCACTTTGCGGTCGTAAACCATCGGTTCCCTCAATAGTGGTGAACGGAAAGATCGCCTTCGATCAAATCCCTGACATCGTGGCTCTACAGGAGGCGGTGCGGGAGGCCCTGGAGCTGCAAGGCTGATTGGAAGCGCTCAGAGGGGCAACATAAGGGGGGCGAAATGGGGGTTCATCTTTCTTCCAGTTCCAGAAGACTCATAGAGCAAGCCATCCGTCAGAAGTATGCCATGGTCTCGGTGTCTCCTGAGGGACAGTTCAGATACCCTACGGGACGTGCCTCCATGAAGCAACTTGGATACGATTCGCAGATCATCAAACGGCTGCCCAAGGATGTGGTCTCCTCATATTGCGGGGTGGGCAACCCTTTCAGCCTGGGGCATCTGGAAAAAGGGGAACGGGTCCTGGACATAGGTTGTGGGACCGGTGTGGACAGCCTCGTGGCCGCCATGAAGGTGGGCCAGCATGGGATGGTTGCGGGGATCGACATGACTAGGGAGATGCTGGCCAGGGCTAGAGAGAACCTGTCACGGACTCGCCTGTCCAATGTCTCCTTTCAGCTGGCCTCGGCCGAGGCTTTGCCTTTCTGGGATGAGTGCTTCGAGGTAATCATTTCCAACGGGGTCTTCAACCTGGTGCCTGACAAGCTGCTTGCCTTAAAGGAGGCTTTCAGAGTCCTCAAACCGGGCGGTCGTCTCTTTGTGGCCGATCAGATTCTCATAGGTAGTCCGCCGCTGGATCCTGAGGCCAGGCTCGCCAGCTGGTTCAGATGAGAGGGGGGGGCAATACCGGGAAAGGATTTCCTGGCCATTATGAGAGAAGCTGGTTTCCACGAGGTACACCAACTTGGGTACACCGGTTTCGACAGCTCCTCCGTTACTAGGGGTGCTCTTTTCAAGGCCGCAAAAAGTGACCGCTTGCCCCGTCACCCCAAGTCCATCTGATCCCCAAAGCCCGTGGCAGGGGGGAAAAAAATCCAAGGGCCTGGGCCTCCTCCAGTGGCTTCATTCGGCTCAGAGCTTCGGTATCAACTCGGCCCGGTTGCTCTGGGCGTAAGCTTGGAGGTAGAGGACTATCTGCTCGCGCAAGGGCTCTCCATCCTCATAAATTCTGTACTCCAGCCTTTTGTGGTAAGGGAACAGAACAGGCCACATCCTCAACAGGACCTTCCTGGGATGAGGGGCTTTCAAGAAAACCACGTGCTCCTCGAAAACGCCGCTTTCGAGGGTTGTGGAATGACCTAAGGGACCCAGGCCATTTTCCTCGAGAAGCTGCGTGATCAAACCGAGAACCTCCGATAAACCCTTGTACATGGGTTCCGGGTGAACTCCTTGTTCCTGGGTGCGACCTCCCGAGTTGTCAAGGAATACGATCTTTTCCATTCGGTCAAACTCTACTCCCTTATGGCCCCCTCTGGGAACAGCACAATGGCCCTTGCAGCTAGAACTCGATACCCTTTCTCACCCTGTCTCCTCTCCGGTAGTGATGCTTCACCTCCCTCATCTCCGTAACCTCGTCAGCCATCTCCAGCAGTTCTGCCGGGGCGTTCCTGCCTGTGAGGATCAACTCCAGCCATGGCGGTTTCCTCCGGACCAGTTCCAGGACCGTCTCTGTCCTGAGGAGCCCGAAACTCATGGCCACATTGATCTCGTCCAAGGCTATCAAGCCGTAGTCGCCGCCAAGCATGGCTGCCTCGAAGGCTTGAAGTCCTCTATAAGCCAGAAGGATGTCGAGAGGTTCGCAGGCCCTGCTCGTCGATTGACCCGGACGCCTCTGGAGGAAGACCGAGCGGCCGAATCGTTTGATCTCAATGGGAAGTCCCATCTTGGAAATGGCATTCAGTTCGCCTGTTTCCTGCCCCTTCATGAACTGAATGAAAAGCACTTTCTTGCCCGCAATGGCAGCCCTAAGAACCTGTCCCAGAGCAGCCGTGGTCTTCCCCTTGCCAGCTCCCGTGTAAACGTAGACCCGTCCCGCTCTTACCCCAGCAGTCACCCCAACTTCCGCATCAACCATTGAACACACCACCTTTGGGCTGCAGCGTCCACCTCTTGAAGGATATTCCAAAGGTCAACGGCACGCAACAAAACTGAAGGGACTTCTCTACCCCGCACTATTCTCCAAAGTTCGTAACTTTTGGGGCTCAAGCCCCCAAGCCCCTGGTGCACTTCGACACATTCCGAGTCAAACCCGCCCAAAACCTGAAACCAAGAATCAGGGTGTTTTGGACCGTGGCTTACCTTAAGAGATCCATAAGATAGCCCGCATCATCCACTCATGGTGAATAGTGCGGGACATAACCATCCGATGCACTACGGTGTGCAGGCCTTAAGCTCAGGCCTCCAAACCAAGGGAGTAATTTGAAGACCTGGTTAAAACCCTTTTTCTTGGTGGGAAGGGGCCTCCCCGGCAGCTAGAACTCGATGCCCTTCTTGGGCTTTCCCACTGAGCTGTAATGATGTTTCAAGTCCCTTAACTCGGTGACTGAGTCGGCAGCTTCCAATACCTCCTTAGGAGCGTTTCGGCCCGTCAGGATGAGGCACAGACCCGGGGGGCTCTTCTTGATAACCCTCATTACCTCTTCCACCTGCAACAGACCGAAAGCCATGGCCACATTTATCTCGTCCAGGATGATGAGCTGGTAAAGTCCCTCCTTCATACTCCGTTCCAGTGTCTCGAGTCCTTGATGGGCAAGAAGCATGTCCAAGGATTCCCCAGTCCTGCTGGGGAGGCTGTGAAGGGGTGCTTGGAGAAACACCGGCCTGCCGAAGCGCACTATGTCTATGGGCAGATCGCTCTTGGAAATAGCCTTCAGTTCGCCTGTTTCCTGTCCCTTCATGAATTGTACAAAGAGCACACGTTTGCCCTGAGAGCTTGCTCTTATGGCCTGTCCCAGGGCCGCGGTAGTCTTACCTTTCCCATCTCCGGTGTATACTTGGAGAAATCCCCGATGCTTTCTCCCGGAGCCTCTCCTGGTGGTTTGAGCCGGAGCCACCTCCCTCATAGGCTCTTCTCTTGCAAGAACTTGGTGGCCGAATCAGCTGCCACTGCTCCGTCACCTGCTGCTGTTACAATCTGTCTCAAGGATTTCTGGATCACATCCCCGGCCGCAAACACCCCGGCCGCAGAGGTTTCCATGCGGTTGTTTACCAAGATGAATCCATCTGGATCCAGTTTCAGTAGCCCTTCCGCTATGCCTGAATTGGGTCTTTGGCCGATGCCCACGAAGACCCCGTCCGTGCTAAGTTGACTTGTCTGCGCGGTTTCAGGATCACGAAGTATCAAGCTGCTGACATGAGTGCTGTCCCCACTGACTTCCACCACCTGCCTGTTCACCAAGATCCGTATTGCGGGATGGGAAAGAACCGCCTCCTGAGCCGCCTTGCTGGCTCGGAGCTGCGGCCCCCGGTGTACCACGGTGACTTCCTCAGCATACTTGGTCAGATACAGGGCTGTGTAAAGTGCCGAGTCGCCTCCACCCACCACAGCAGCCTTGGATTTCTCCATGACTCTGAAAACAGGAGCATCGCAATGGGCGCAATAGTAGATACCGCGGCCTTCATACTCTGCTGCACCAGGGACCTCCAAGGGAATTGGATCCGAGCCTGTTGCTAGAAGCAATGCCCTGGCCAGGTATTTTTGGGAGCCGACCAAAACCTGTTTGTACTCCTGACCAAGGCTTAAGGCTGTGGCGTTCTCCCAGACGCGGTCAACCTCCAGATCGCTCACCTGCTGCAGCATACCGGTCATCAACTGGGCACCGGTTACGCCCCCTGGAAACCCAGGGTAGTTGCCGATTTGCTCGTACATGAGGGGCTTGCCCCCGGGTCTGCTCCCCAGCACCAGGGTTCTAAGCCTTGCCCTGGCAGCATAGATACCTGCGGTTAATCCGGCAGGACCCGCTCCCAAGATGATAAGGTCGTAAGTAGGCTCCATGGCACTCCCCCTCGAGCACCTGTACAGCCGGCCGGTCGGCTCCGGTTTTGCGAGAAAACGTGAGTTCTTCTGAAGCAGTTTCCCGCAAAGCTAGCGGGCGTGATCTACTGGGGATCATACCACGTCCTGGGATTGGGGACTACTTAATTCAAAATTTGAGCCCGTGAAAAGTCACGTTGACACCGACTGGGGCTCTTCATATGATGATCCTGTCAAATGGGAGAATGCGGGTTCGGTGGGTCCGCCCAGGCGGGCCCATAGGGGAAGATGGTGAGAGGCCATCGCTGCCCCGCAACTGTGATCGGAACGAAATCCACCCGGACGCAAGGCTGAATCTGCGGACGGAAAGCCACTGTTCCTAAGGGCGGAATGGGAAGGCGTGGAGAGTAGGTCGCCGTAAGCCAGTAGACCCGGCCGGGCCCCCCATCTGAACGACCTTTCGAGGGGAAGGCGGCAGATCCCTGAGTATACTCTGGCCCCGACTTCCTTGAGGTCGGGGCCTTTGGATTTTGGGAGGAAGGTTTGGTAAAAGCCCACTGGAAAAAAAGGGCTTTGGGCCCGGCCCTGCTGTTTTGGCTCCTGGGGGCCCAGGCGGCAGGCTTCGGCCTGGAGATGACAGACGAGGCAGGCCGAAGGGTCCTGCTCACCGGGGTGCCCAGCAGGATAGTTGCCCTGGCCCCCAGTATCGCCGAGTGTCTTTTCGCCCTGGGCCTGGATCAGGAAGTGGTGGGGGTCACCGAGCACACCAACTTCCCGCCCCAGGCAGCCTCCAGGCCCAAGGTTGGCTCTTACGTTCACCTTCAACTGGAGGCCATAGTGGCTCTCAGGCCCGATCTGGTTCTGGCCACCAGGGACGGGAACCCCAGGGAACAGATAAGGAGGCTGGAGGAGTTGGGCCTGAAGGTGTTCGTTTTGGATCCCAGATCCCTTGAGGGTCTTTTTCGGACACTTCTTTGCCTCGGAGAGCTCTTGGGGCGCCAGCAAGTGGCAGAGGCCGTAGTATCCCAGATGCGGGATCGGATAGAAGGCATCAGGCGCAGCCTGGAGCATAAACCCAGGCCCAGGGTGCTCCTGCAGGTGGGGGCTCAGCCCCTCGTGGTGGCAGGCACAGAAACCCTTCAGGATCACCTCATCGGGCTTGCAGGAGGCCAGAATGTGGCCGGCTCCTTGGGCAAGGGTTACCCCATGCTCGGCCTGGAGCGGGTCATGACCCTGGCTCCGGAGATCATCCTCATCTCCTCCATGGCCGATCCCAGGGGAGCAGAGCAGGAGAGGAACAGATGGAAGAGGTGGAAGGAGATCCCGGCTGTGAAGAGCGGGCGGATTTACGTGCTGGACGGGGATCTCATAGACAGACCCTCCCCCAGGGTGGTGGAGGGACTGGAGGAGATGGCCAGGATTATCCACCCGGAGTTTCCAGGCCAGGCCGCCAGATGAGAAGATGAGTTTCACCTCTTGGTGAGGGGAGGGGAAAGATGTGGTCTGTGAGGCCCAAAGCAGTGACCGGTCGCGGGGTCTTGGCATGGACCGTGGCGGGAGTCCTGGCAGTGGGCCTGGCAGGGATCCTGGCCCTGGGCACAGGGCCGACTCCTCTTGGCTGGAGAGGGGTCCTGGGGGAAGTCCTGGGGGAGAAGCTGGCAGGCGGCTCCCTGGAGCCTACCGAGCGGGCTATCCTGGTGGAGATTCGGCTTCCGAGAGTGCTCCTCACCGCAGTAGTGGGGATGGGGCTTGCGGTATCGGGAGTGGTGCTCCAGTCTCTGCTCAGGAATCCCCTGGCAGAACCCTTTGTGCTGGGCATCTCAAGTGGAGCGGCCCTGGGGGCCCTCAGCTCCATGGCTCTGGGGGCTGGTTTCCTGCCTTTTACAACACCTCTGGCAGCCTTCCTGGGGGCCATGAGTACTATGGCTTTGGTACTGGGAATTGCAGGCGGAAGGGGGAGGCTCGAGATGACAAGGGTACTTCTCACTGGAGTCATAGTGAACGCTTTTTTCACATCCCTCATAATGCTCATCTTGAGCCTGAGCCGGGCCGAGCAGCTCCACTCCATGATGTTTTGGCTCTACGGGGATCTGAGCGGTGCCAGGTACGCACACACAGGGTTTGTGGGCCCTGGGGCCCTGGTGGCACTGGCCATTCTTTGGAGCCAGGCCCGCAGCCTGAACATTCTGGGGCTCGGGGAGCGCACCGCCCTGCAGCTCGGGGTTGAGGTTGACAAAAGCAGGCTCCTGCTTCTGGTTGTCACAGCCTTGCTTACAGGCCTTGTTGTGAGTGTAAGCGGCCTGATAGGATTTGTGGGCCTAATTGTACCCCACCTGATTCGCATGCTGTTGGGACCAGACCACAGGCTTCTTCTTCCGGTAGGGGCTCTGGCCGGGGCGGCCTTCCTTATCCTGGCGGATGCCATGGCACGGACCGTGATCTCTCCGGCCGAGATACCCGTTGGGGTGGTGACTGCAGCCCTGGGGGCTCCGTTCTTCATCCTGCTGCTTCGCACAAGGGGGGCCAGGTGGAACCCCTCCTGAGCGCGCGAGGCGTGTGGTTTCGCTACCGGCAAGAGTGGGTGCTAAAGGATGTGTCCCTGGATCTGATGCCAGGGGAGATCCTCGGCATCCTGGGACCCAATGCCTCTGGCAAGACCACCCTCCTGGGTGTGCTCCAGGGGATTCTCAGGCCCGAGAGGGGAAGGGTGCTGCTCCAAGGGCAGGACATCCAGGGCATGAGCAGGAGGAGGGTGGCCAAATCTCTGGCTGTGGTGCCCCAGGAGATGGCTCTGGTGCAATCCTTCACCGTAATGGAGGTGGCCCTCATGGGCAGACACCCCCACCTAGGCATGATGGGATTCGAGGGTGTGGAGGACAGGGCCATCGCCATTGCCAGCCTGGAGAAGACGGGCTGCGCCCATCTGGTTGACAGGGACATCAACGAGCTCAGCGGAGGGGAGAGGCAGCGGGTCTTGGTGGCCAGGGCCCTGGCACAGCAGCCCAGAGTCTTCCTCCTGGATGAGCCCACCGCTTACCTGGACCTGAGGCATCAAATGGAGCTTGTCGAGCTCCTCAGGCGGCTCCACAGGGAGGAGAGGCTCACAGTGGTGTGGGTTTCCCATGATCTAAACCTGGCCTCTCTTGTCTGCCACAGACTTCTGCTTTTAAAACAGGGTAAGGTGCAAGCTCTGGGCAGCCCACAAGAAGTGCTCACAGAAAAGACCATTTGGGAGGTATACGGAGCTCGCGTGATTGTGGATATGGATCCCGTAAGCGGCGCTCCGCGTATCACCCCTCGCTTGGCGGGTCTTGGGAAGGGAAAGGAATAAGGGGTAAAGGAAATGATGGATCTTTTTCAGAGAGGTGGGCCAGTGATGTGGCCTCTTCTTGGATGTTCTTTGGTGGCTCTGGCTGTAACCGTGGACAGGGCTATTTTCTGGCTTAGGGAAAGCGCCAGGAGAAACAGGGCCTTGGTTGAAGATGTGCTTTTCTTGGCCGAGAAGGAGGCATACGAGGAGATAAGAGAAAAGGTGCAAGGAAGCCGTGACTATGTGGTCAAGGTTTTGGTAAGCGGCATCTTGCACAGAGAGTTTTCTCTTTCTGCGGCCATGGAAGTGGCAGCCAAGGAACAGATGGAAAGAATGAGAAGGGGGCTTGCTGTGCTGGACACACTGGTGACCGTGGCTCCCATGTTGGGTATCTTGGGCACGGTGACAGGTTTGATCAAGGCCTTTGACCTCTTGGGCAGCTCGGGGTTCCAGGATCCCCGCGTGGTCACCATAGGGGTGGCAGAGGCCCTCATAACCACGGTTGCTGGCTTGGTGATAGCAGTGCCCTGTGTGATCTTTTACAACTTCTTCCAGAAACGCGCCGAGCAGGCGGCCAACGAGATGGAGACCTACGGCACCTCCCTGGAAATAGTCCACAGCAAGAACCGTCACCAGGGGAGTCTAGGCGGTTTTTTCCACGTTCCCCCGGGGTCTGAGCCGGAGCGGGTGCCATGAAGATTCCCAGGTCGGATAGAAAAAAGGCGCGGATCGAGATGATACCTCTGATTGACGTGACCTTCCAACTCCTTTCCTTCTTCATATATGTCTCGCTGTTCATGGCACTCCAAAGAGGCATTCCGCTGAAACTCCCCCAGGCCGATACGGCTGTTCAGGAGCGTGCTCAGGCCTTGGAGGTTAGTCTGGATGCCCGGGGGGCTGTATTCCTGGAGGGTGAGCAGATAAGCCTGGAACTCTTGGGGGAAAAGCTCCAGGCCATGGCAAGCTCCAGGGATACAGACAGGGTAACACTTAGGGGAGACAGAGCAGTCAACTATGAGAGAATCATGGAGGTGCTGGACAAAATCCGCTCTTCAGGCTTGAGCAAAGTCTCTTTGGAGGCCCAGCCCAGGGGTGGTAGATGAGGCGTGAGCTGATCCTTGGAGGCCTGGTTTCGGCCGGTTTCCACTTGGCTTTTTTTCTTGCCCCATGGAGTCTTGTGCCCAAGACTGAGATTCTTTGGGTTCCCAAGCCGGAGCTGGAGATATCTTTTTTGGCGCCTGTGCAAAAGGAAGATGACTCCACCTGGAGCTCATCCCCAACCCAACTGGCTGCATCCCAAGAAAAGCCCGAGCCTCTCTCCACTTCCCCACAGAATCTTGAGCCTTCAATCCCAAAGATAGAGAAGTCTGCTTCCTCTCAACATTTCTCAAAGCCCAAGGCCAAACCGCAACCAGAGGAAAAAAAGCAAGAAACCCAGGCTAAGAGCACTTCACCTCCCCAAGAGAATACCTCTGTGGCCCATGTACCTTCGGATTCCACCATACCCGCAACTGGCAGCAACCAAAGCCAGGAGGTCCAGTCCGTCTCCGGAAAAGAGGAAAAGAGAACAGGCACGGAATCGTCCCAAGATGGAAACGCATCCCCCAAGGCCCAGCTCAAGAAAGCCTTGCCTCGCTACGGGAGAAATCCCAAACCTGCTTATCCGGAGGCTGCCAGGAAGAGGGGATACGAGGGTAAGGTGATCCTATCGGTGCTGGTTCTGAAGGACGGCTCCCCTCAGTCGGTGCGAGTAATCAAAGGCAGCGGGTACAAGATCCTGGACGATGCCGCCACAGAAGCTGTGGCCTCTTGGAAATTCATACCTGCGTTTTTGGGCGAAGAGCCAGTGGAAATGGAGGTGGAAGTACCGATTCTGTTTAAGCTGGAGTGAGCCGCGGAGGCTAAGCCCTCAGAAGAGATGGAGGTCCCCCTGGGGACCAAGGGGGGCACTGCTGGACTGTTTTTCAAACAGCACATGAGTAGGCGAGAGAGGAGTTCCCTCCAGGATGAGAATTTCCTTTAGGGGAGCGGTAGGGGTGTTTAAGCGGGAACTAACGGTAATCAGGGCTGTTTATTCGGATCCGCGCACCCCAAGGGTGGCCCGTTGGCTTTTGGGCTTTGCCCTTGTTTATGCTCTTTCCCCTGTTGATCTGATCCCTGATTTTATACCGGTTTTGGGGCAACTGGACGACCTGATTCTGGTGCCTGCCTTGGTTTTTCTTGCCTTTAGGCTGGTGCCTCAAAAGCTCTATCGGGAACACAGGGAGCGCTTGGAGAAAAAAGGGCTCATTGGGAAGAATCCTTAAGATGTCTTAACTCTGAAGGAAGCCCGAAGCGCACCTTCTCCTCCTCTTTTGATCTCCATTCTTCTATGCAATCCGTTCCCTTTTGCCTGAAAAAGTCCACCACCTCGGAGACCAAATGCTCCGGTGCGCTGGCTCCGGCCGTGATCCCCAAGGTGCTCACCCCGACCAGCCAACTCATCTCTATGCCTCCCACATCGTCTACCAGATGTGCCCTGGTCTTGTAGGACTCGGCCACCTCGGCCAATCTTCTGGAGTTGGAGGAATTGCTTGAGCCTATCACAAGGATCAAATCACACCACGGGGCCAGTTCCTTGACCGCTGTTTGACGGTTGGTGGTAGCATAACAGATGTCCTTCTTGGCAGGAGTCACGGCCTTGGGGAATCTGGCCTTTACGGCTTCCATCACCTCCCTGGTCTCGTCCAGGGAAAGCGTGGTCTGAGTTATGACGGCCACCTTCTCCGGGTCCTCTACCTTCACCTTTTCCACATCCCTTACCGAGATCACAAGCCGGATGTGCTCAGGTGCCTCACCCATGGTGCCCACCACCTCCTCATGGCCCTCGTGGCCTACTAGCAGGATGGTCTTACCCTCTTTGGCAAAGCGCCTGGCTTCCATGTGCACCTTGGTCACAAGGGGACAGGTGGCATCAACAACCCTGAGACCCCTTTGCTTGGCCAAGCGCCTTTCCTTGGGGGAAACCCCGTGGGCAGAGAAGATCAGAAGACTCCCGCTGGGCACCTCATCCACCCGGTCAACGAAAAGGGCTCCCCTGGCTCCCAGCTCCCTCACCACATGAGTGTTGTGCACTATCTCGTGAAAAACGTACACAGGAGCCCCGGCCTCTCGCAAGGCTGTCTCCACGGTCTCTATGGCTCTTTTGACCCCTGCACAAAATCCCCTGGGACTTGCAAGCAGTATTCGCCTGGGAATGTTTCCCCCGCTCAACGTGCCTGAAGCCTTGTCGGGTGCTTGAATTCGGGACATAGCTTCTCCTTCCTTATCCCCACCGGATTTCATCCTAACTCAAGTCATAGGAATCCTGAAGCCCTCCTTCTTGACGCTCAGGAGGTTTACCCCCAACATAAGGAGAAGGCCTCTCCTGGTGTTGATTCTCTCAAGGAAGGAGTCGGGGCTTTATGCCTCCTTTTGTGACCGAATGCGTGATATTGAAGGCAGCGGATTTTCAGGAGAGAGACCTTCTTGTAACTTTTTACGGGGATGAGAGAGGGAAACTTACAGGTGTAGCAAAAGGGGCCAAGGCCAGCAGGAAACGTTTTGGGGCCAATCTGGACCTGCTCGCCCATGTTAGGATCCACGGCTTTGATCGGGGCGGGGACTCTTTGGTACGGGTGGAAGGAGCGGATCTGCTGGAGCATTTTGATTCAGTGAGGGAAGACCTAGCAGGTTTTGCTAGGGGGTGTTACATAGCTGAATGGGTGGAGGGGTGCGCCCCTGAAAGGCAGCCTGTGCAAGGGCTTTTACCTCTGTTGCTTTGGACTCTCAGGTCTCTTGGTAAGAAGGGTGGCCAAGAGGCTGTGCTGCGTCTATTTGAAATCAGGGCCCTTGATTTGGCCGGATATGGTCCAAGACTGGATTCCTGTGCACGTTGTGGGGCCCATCTGGGGAAGGAAATCTCAATAAGACTGGAGGTATCCCAAGGGGGGGCCTTGTGCCGAGGCTGCGGGGCTGGAGGAGGGTTGAGCATTAGCAGGGGGACCCTCAAGCTGCTCCAAGAGGCCAGATCCCTTCCCCTGGAGCGGCTTCACCGGGTGGGATTTTCCTCCTTGGCCCTCAAGGAGTCCAAGGGGCTTCTTCGGGCCTTCTTCATGTATCACGCAGGCCGAAGTTTGAAGTCCGGTGAGTTTCTGGAAAGAGTAGGAACGTGAACAAGGCTTTGGATTTGAGGTGGACAGGCCAGCCCAAGCGGGTGATATAATTGCGAATCAGTCCTGGGAATTGTGTTGCCGGCTTCTCCGGCCTTATAGCTTACGAGCAGTGAGGGCAGGGGGATTGCAAAATGACTTTCCAAGAGCTTATTTTGGCGCTTGAGCGCTTCTGGGCCAGCCGAGGCTGCATTCTGCATCAGCCCTATGACACCGAAGTTGGGGCGGGCACCTTTCACCCGGCCACCTTCCTGAGGGTGCTCGGGCCAGAGCCCTGGAGTGCAGCCTATGTGGAACCCTCAAGGCGACCAACAGACGGCCGCTACGGAGAGAACCCCAACAGGTTGCAACACTACTACCAATTCCAAGTGATAATGAAGCCTTCCCCTTTAGAGGTTCAGGAGCTCTATTTGGACAGCCTGCGCCATTTCGGAGTGGACCCTTTGGTGCATGACATAAGGTTTGTGGAGGATGATTGGGAATCCCCCACCCTAGGGGCCTGGGGATTGGGCTGGGAGGTCTGGTTGGACGGCATGGAGATAACCCAGTTCACTTATTTCCAGCAGGCCGGCGGCATAGACCTCCACCCTGTTTCTGTGGAGATAACCTATGGGATAGAGCGCATAGCCATGTATCTGCAGGGCGTGGACAGTGTCTTTGACCTGGAGTGGGGGCACGGCATAACTTACGGGGATGTGCACCACCAAAGCGAAGTGGAGTTTTCCAGATACAACTTCCAAGAGGCGGATGTGGAGGCGCTTTTTAGGCTCTTTGATATGCATGAGGCCGAGTGCTTGCGGCTGGTGGACAAGGGGCTTGTCTTACCAGGCTATGATCACTGCCTTAAATGCTCCCACACTTTTAATCTTCTGGATGCAAGGGGTGCTCTCAGTGTGGCCGAGAGGACCCGTTACATCCTTAGGGTCAGGAAGCTAGCCAGGGCCTGCGCTCAGGCCTATCTGAAGCAAAGGGAATCCATGGGTTTTCCCCTTCTGGCAAGGAAGTCAGGCTGAAGGTAGCCTTCAGCACCCAAAGATTGTATCTGGAAAAATGCACTTTGCTTGGGCGGGGTAATGGCATTTTCTCTTCGCTTCAAGTCTTCGCCGCTCGATTTTCCAAAGGATTGGGCCTCTGGGGGGATGCTTCTTCTGTGTTTAGCCCGGACTATTCTCGAAAGCCTGTAACTCTTGGGGTTCAAGCTCCCCGACCCCCGCTCACGCTTTGTTTGGCCAGCACTATCCACTGATCGGGAACATTACAGGTTAACAAGACAAAAGAACTTCTTGGCGGGTTGCAAGGCAAAACCACCAAGGCTGAGGGGCTTGGTTGATCGGAACAAGGTGTCCTTCCAGGGGAACCTGCGTGCTCAGGCGGACTCAAGGGGGATGGGGCCCCCCACCTCTGAGGCCGGCTTTGCCTTTCTAAAACGCCTGTGTATCCACCACCACTGCTCCGGATATTCCCTTATGGTTTTCTCTGCTTCTTGGTTTAATGCCAAAAGCATCTGCCAGGTGTCCTGATCCCGATTCCCAGTAAGCTGAACCTGAACAGGTGGGTGGATACTCAGCCTGTGATCCAGGCCCTGGAGCCTCTTTATGAAGGTGGGCAGCAAGGGAGTGCCTGAGCGAAGGGCCAACATGGCAGGACCGCGGAAAGTTGGCACCCAATGGCCGAAAAAAGGCACGAAAAGCCCCCCTTCCGAGACATTTAGATCAACATGCACAACCAGAATTCCATTTTGACGAAGAAGGGCCAGAGCCTCCTTGACTGAAGCCCATCTAGGCTTGTCCCTGAGGGTGCGCACATTGTACCTGGCCCTCCATTGATCCAGAAAGCGTGCAACGGGCTTGTGGCGGGGGTCTCTTATGATAACCCCCACCTGATATCCTTCAAGGCCAAGCCTGGCCAATATGAGGGGAAAATTTCCAAAATGGGCGCTCGCCAGAATGGCTCCCCGGCCTTTAGAGAGGGCTTCTTCCAAATGCTCCAGACCCTGTATGGGCACTCGTTTTCGCAGAAAATCAATTTGCATGAAGCCTGGGTGGCCTAGCTCTGCAAGGTTAAGACCCAGTCCCTGGATTAGCCTTTTGACCAGTCGCCTTCTTGTTTCAAGACCCAAAGAGGAGCCCAAGGCAAGAGTTATGTTTTTCATTGCAATGCGTCTTCTGGGACCGGCAAGACAGGCCATCATCCCTCCCACCCAGCGGCCTATGACAGGTATTGCGTCTGTGGAGACCAGATGGAGAGCTAGATAAAGACAACCAAGGCCCACAAATGCTGCCCAGGCCCCAGGCCCTCTCTTAAGCCGCTTTTTCCACCTTTTGCGGTGCATCACTCAAGAATCCCCTAGCTTTGTCCCTGCTGCCCAAAACCTGGTCAATTACCAAATAAGGCCACCCCAGGGGAGAGGTTTTGTACAGTTCCAGATGTTCAAACCCACCTTCAGGCCGGCCGCAAAAAGAAATAACCCCAAAAATGATGATGGCTTGATCCGGATTACTCTCCAAAGCTAGAACTTCTGCGCCTACACCTCCAAACCCCCGGTAAACCTCGACATATTCCGACTCAACCCCGGGCAAAACCTGAAACCAAAAGTCAGGGGTTCTTGAGTATTGACCAGTTTATCAAAATATGTCAATAAGATAGCCTGCATTATCCAGCTGATCGTGAACAAGTCAGGTTAGATTAAGTGCATCAGCCATTTTTCTGGTACCTCAATTTCCGGCCGGGGGAGCTGGAGGCATGGGAAGCGAACGAAGATGGGGCCCTGGCGGGGCCGGCTTAGCGGGAGTGCTCTCCCCCCAAAACAAGGGGCGTCCCCAAAACCAATAAAGAGCAAAAGCAACGCAGCCCAAAAGTAGCAAGACAAGCCAAAGCCTTCTGATCTTGGCTCTGGGTTTTTCCAGCTCCTGAAAAACATCTCTCACAGGCGCAACGGCTCCTGGACGCTGGTCCTCGTAGCGCACCAATACCTCATTTTCATCAAGGCCCAGATAACGGGAGTAGGTCCTAAGAAAACCTCGAACATACACATCTGCTGGCAGCTCTTCCCAACGCTCCTCTTCCAAGGCCTGAAGCACTTTCATCGATATCCTGGTCCTCTGGGATATCTCTTCCAGAGGGATGTTGCGCAACGTGCGCTCCCTCATCAGGTACTCACCAAAGGACTCCTTGGCTGCAGAGTTTTCGTCCATATGGTCTAAACCAGTTCCATGGGATCGCGCCCAATATTAAGTCAAGCCCCTTGAAGATCTGGCCCGGGCCGGGTTCTTTGAGCTTCCAGCTCCCCCAACATGTGATGCCACCAGGGCCTTCTTGCTCTTGCCCCTAGCAGGAATCAGGTTCCCGAGAACAGAAGCCTAAGAGAACCCACCTCTATTACATCACCATCTTTCAAATCCGTGCGCCTGGAGACCGCTTGACCGTTTAGGAGGACCTTAACCTTTCCTTCCGGGAGCAAAGAGTACCCAGTGGGTTTTCTGGCAATTATCGCAGCCACCTTGGGTTCAAAAAGCCCGCGAAGCCTTACTTCAGCGTCCTCCCTTCGGCCTATGACCGTAAGCTTTTTCTGAAGAATCACCTCTGGCTGATGGGCGGGCTCCAAGAACTTGAGCACTGCTGGTTTGCCAGTGAACTCTGCTGCGGGTTTCTGAATCAATTGCTCCTGGGGCACCTCTGCCTGGGCTTCCTGAAGATCTGTTTCCCTGGCTTCCGCCACCTGCGATTCGTCCTCAAATATCAAGACATGCTTTCCTATCATTATTTCATCCAAGTGACGCAGCTTGGCCTGGACAATTTTCTTATTGTTGACGAAGGTTCCATTTGTGCTCTTGAGGTCGACGATTATATATGATCCGTCTATCTTCTCTATTTTTGCGTGGTTTCCCGAAACCGCCAGATTGTCTATCCTGATATCGTTTCCTTCACGTCTGCCTATGCGCACAGAGGGTTTGTCCAAAAGATGCTCCTGCACAACAGCCCCCCTGAATTTCACTATCAACCTGGCCATGACTAGATCACCTCCCATTGCCTCTCACTTCTATGGGACAGACCTCCAGGGCCTAGGGATCATTCTGTATCGAGCCTGACCAGGACAACCGTCACATTATCCTGTCCGCCCATTCCCAAGGCCTCTTCCACCAGTTGAAAGGCCGCTCCTTCTAGGTCCCTAGCATGATCCAGAAGCACCCTCTCCAGGGTCTCCAAGGGAACGAAGTCTGACAAGCCGTCAGTGCAAATCATGTAAATATCCCCCTCCTGCATGTCCTGAACAGAGATGTCGGCTTCCACGTCCCATTGGACTCCTATTGCCCTGGTTATAACGTTCCTTATCCTTGATGTGCGGGCCTGCTCCTGGGTTATTACACCCATCTTCACCTGTTGGGCCACTACAGAGTGATCTTCTGTCAATTGAAGAAGTGATCCCTCGTGCAGTTTGTATATACGACTATCTCCCACGTGGAAACATAGCAAAGAGTCCCGCTTGCGGAGGATGCCGGCCAGGGTTGTGCCCATTCCCCTGTAATTTTGCTCTTTCAGAGACAGCTCGTGGATGGCCCTGTTGGCCAGCTGGATGTTCTCAAACAGCCTCCTTTCTTCCATTTCAAAAGGCTCGTCCCCCTGGGGATCTCTATCCCGGTTACTGGAGTAGGCCTTGTGAAGGATCTCCACAGCCATGCGGCTGGCCACTTCTCCTGAGGCATGGCCTCCCATTCCGTCGGCAACCAGAAAAAGCCCCAGCTCTTCGTCTATGCAAAAAAAGTCCTCGTTATTGCCCCGCACTCGACCCACGTGGGTCTTTCCCACTGCTTTCATTTTCAAAGGCTTTTGTCTCCCCAACATAATACTTTGTCTAACAAAAGAAGCACCTGACAGAAAGCTTACATCCCTTCACTCGCCCGGCCGTGAGTTCCCCCAGCAGGGGGAAAAAGAATCTTTCCCAGCCGGGGGGTCTGGAGGCTACCAGAAAATACACCAGAGGTGATCTCCAGTAAAGAGCAGCCACTTTCCTATTTTCGCTTGACAGGGGACGCAGCCCGGCTATGATCCCCCAAGGCCTTCCGGTTGCTTACCAAGTCACCAAGACAGGGGAACCTCTGTTGCTGGGCGTTTACCTCTTCCCGATCCTGGTGCTGGCCTTTGCCAATGGAATCCTACTAGGGAAGCTTTTGCCCGTGCAAGAGCTGTGGCCTTTCCCATGTTTTGTTCTTTTGGGGCTTTGGATTCCCTTTATGTGGAAAGGCAAGTGGCTTGCCGGACAAAGGATTCTGGCGATTTTGGTTTTCCTGACTCTTGGAGCCTGGCACGGGCAGCGAGTGGGGCTCAAGAGCCTTCCCCAAGAAGATCCCTTGGGATTTTGTGGAGCCGAACTTTGTGATTTGGAAGGTACCCTCATAAGGTCCCCTGAGCTAAGACTGGACGGAACAAGGCTCCTTTTGGAACTGGAAACGCTCTTCCAGGGTTCTGAGGCCAAGGAAATCCGAGGTAGGATGTTTCTGAACATAGAAAAAGGCGGGGATCAATTCCGATACGGGGACAGACTCAGGTTAAAGACGTTTCTGCGTGTTGCGGAGCCTCGGCTGAATCCCGGCACCTTGGACAGGGCCCGTGTATTGGCTTTGCAAGGTGTCGGGTTCCTTGGATTTCTTCCGGATGCAGAGCATATGCTTCTAATGGAAAGGGGCCGAGGCCATTGGGCCAGGCAGAAAATGGAGGATTTGCGTTGGGATCTCACCCGGGTGATTAGTGCGGAATTCCCAAGTCCCTCCAGGGAGGTAATTCTGGCCTTGGTTGTGGGCCAGGCAGGAGCCTTGCCGAGCCAACTGCGCGATGCTTTTGCGACTCTCGGCTTGTCTCATCTCCTGGCCATAAGCGGTTTGCATTTCGGCCTGGTGGCTCTCTGCGTTTACTGGGTTTCCCTAAAACTGCTAAGCCTGTGGGCGTGGCTTGTGCTCAGGTTCCCCGTACAAAAGCTGGCCTGGCTTATCACCGTGCCGGTATTGCTGGTTTATGGGACAGTGGCCGGAATGGCTCCTTCTGTGCAACGTTCCCTGATAATGGTCTTGGCTTTGGCGGCTGCACTCATTTTGGACAGGACAAGAAGGCTCTATCATGCCTTGGCCTTGGCCGCCCTAATCATTCTGGTTTTGAACCCCTCTTGCATTTTTGAACTTTCTTTCCAGCTTTCCTTCCTGGCCGTAATGGGCATCTTGTATGTAGCACCTAAACTCATGTCTTATCTACCAAGAGGAAATCAAGAATTACTCCCAGGCAAGAGAAAAGCACTGCACAGCTGGGGTAGGAGGGCCTTGCTGGCTGCAGCCACCACCCTTGCCGCCTCTTTGGCCACCATGCCTTTGGTGGTAATGCGATTTCATATGTTTCCTCTTTTGGGCATCCCGGCAAACCTCGTGGGAGTTCCGTTAGTGGGTTGGGTTGTGCTTCCCATGGCTCTTTTGGGAAGCTTTTTGTACCTGAGCTGGGAGAGCGTTGGGCTGGCCTTGCTCTGGGTGGCTGCCTGGATGGCTGATTGGGCTGTGAAAATGATTCTTTGGGCAGCCTCAATAGGAGGAGTCATCTATCTTCCCACCCCAAGGGCTTGGGAGATAGTTATCTATTACCTCATCTGCATTGGACTTTGCTCTTTTGGAAAGTCCAGATGGGCTGCCCGGGCCACGCTGGGGTTGGTTTTCTTGCTGGTGGTGCTTTGGGCATATGAGGGGGTTGCCAAACTCCGCGATCCGGAGTTGAGGCTTCATTTCATAGCCGTTGGAAACGGCACTTCGGTCTTGATACAGGCTCCCGGAGGAGAGAGCCTTCTTTTAGACGGGGGAGGGAATTTGGAAGGCCGTCCGGATGTGGGAGCAATGCAAGTGGCTCCTGTATTGTGGGAGAGAAGGATCATGAGTTTGAACAGGGTGATCCTCAGCCATCCCCACCCAGACCACCTAGGAGGACTGCTCTTCATCCTGCGTGCCTTCAAGGTTAAAGATGGAGTATGGGACAACGGGCATCGCCCCAATGATCCCCAATACTTGGAGTTCCTCAAAGCCGTTCAAGCCACGGGATGGAGGCCCAGGGCACTTTGCTCTGGAGAGAGCTGGGGCATTGGCCAAGCCAGGCTGGAGGTCTTGCATCCTCCTTGTGGGGGCTTTTCACTTAAGTCCAAAAGCAGGGCTTCTGAGACCAACAACCGCTCACTGGTCTTGAGGGTCAGTATGGGGCAGGTCTCTGTGCTGCTTCCTGGGGACCTTGAGGCCGAGGCAGAGACGCTGCTGTTGGAAAAGCATGATCTTGCCTCCACGGTTCTTCTAGCTCCTCATCATGGCAGCAAAACTTCCAGCACCGGGGAGTTCTTAAAAAGAGTCATGCCGAGTATTGTGATCTTCTCCTCAAAGGCAGGTGAAAGGGGCCTGGTGCATCCAGAAATTCTGCAGAGATACAAAGAACTGGGTGCAGAGATCCTCCATACAGGGGAGGATGGAATGGTGAGCCTTGAGACAGACGGCTCTGATCTGCGAGTTAGGACTTACCTGACCAACCGCAGTATCTCGCTAAGGAAGGATTCCAGCTAGTCCTCTACAAACCCCAAGGGATTCCCTGGAGGCTTTTTCACGATCAGTGGATGATGCAGGCTATCTAGATTATGTGTTGGGATAAAGGGGTTCCTGCCAAGAAAGACCCTTATCTTGGGTTGCAGATTTGGCTTTGGCATGAGTAGGGATACCCCAAAGCGTATCGGGGGTTTGGGGGCTTGAGCCCCCAAAGTCACAGGCTTTGGGGAACAATCCGGGCCGGTGTCTTGGATTTTGCCTTGACACAAATATGATTCCACAGGTAAAGTAAGCCCCATCCTTGAAGCCATGGATCATATCAGGCCCTGTAAGGAAGTCTTGGGTTGGCAGCGAGAGTTTTGTTTTCTTGTCCTTGCCCGCCCTTGGACAAGACCGCCCAGATGGTGTTCTTGGAAAAAGGACATTCAGCGGGTTCGGTGCCCCATTCAATTTCAAGGAGGCGGCAGATGAGAAGGAAGAAGCTTTTGCCCTGGACTGCGGTTCTATTTTTGTCTTTGGCCTGGGTCAACCCACTTCCGGTCTTCCCTCAAACAGATGCCGTAATAATAGGGGTGGCCACCTCCACCGGCTTCCTGGAGGGGGATGAGAGCCTCAAGGCGGCTACTTTGGCTGTGGAGGAAATAAATGCCAAAGGGGGGGTGAGCCTCGCGGGTTCCAAGAAGAAGCTGCTTTTGGAATCCATAGACATAAGGGATGCAGCACCGGGAGTTCCTGTCCCGGAAGCCTTGCTGGGCATGGAAAAGATGATCTTGGAGAAGAAGGTGAATGCCATGGTGGTGGGTCCTTTCCGTTCCGAGGCTCTTCTGGCCGGTATGGATATGCTGGCCAAGTACAAGGTGCCTCTGTTGGGGACCATCGCCATGACTCCGGCCTCTGAGGACAAGATCAAGAAAGAGCCCGACAAGTATAAATACATCTTTAGGACCTGTCTTAATGCCAAGTATCTGGTGGGCTACCTTGTGGGAATGATGAAGTATCTTGAGAAGGAATTCGGCTTCAATAAGTTGTTTGTCATGCACCAAGATGTGCTTTGGGCCAGAGGTACGGCTGAGAAGGTGGCGGAGGTTCTAAAGGGTGGAGGTTGGAATATCCTGGGCATAGAGGCCTACCCAACAGGTGCTTCTGATTTCTCTGCTGGGCTGCTAAAGGCCAAAGCTGCGGGGGCACATATAATCATGCCTGTATTCGACATGCCCCAAAGCGGGATCCTGGTCAAGCAGTGGAATAGCATGAAAGTTGGGGCCCTCATGGCCGGATTCATATCTCCCATGTCCGGTTCCGAGGCCTGGAAGACCTTCGAGGGCAAGATAGCAGGGGCCCTCAATGCCATCTTCGAGATCGGCAACATCCCGGTGCCGAAGGTGGCTGCCTCGGTTTCCTTTTATGAGGCCTACAAGAAGAGATGGGGTAAGGAGCTCCAATCCGGGCACGGCCCTGCACCATCCTACGATTCGGTTTACCTTCTGGCTGATGCCCTGGAGAAGGCCGGGAAATTGGATCCAGACGCCATATCCGCCCAGATGGCGAAGTCGGATCGCTCAGGTGCCATCGGCAGGATTCGTTTCGACGAAGGACATCAGGCTGTGTTCGGGAACGACCCCTCCCAAGCGGCTCTGGGCTGTGTGATTCAGTGGGAAGAGGGCGGGAAAAGGACTGTGGTGTTCCCCGAGTCGGTGGCCGAGGCAAAGGTAAAATTGCCGGAGTGGATCAAGCCAGCCCGCTGATGATTGTGTGAACGCCATATTGAGAGAAGGCACAGGAGGCCTCTGCGCTGTCAATGTTGTGGGGTGCTCTGCTCTATGGTGTGGTCAACTCAGTGAGCCTGGCCCTTGTTGCCCTCGGTTTCAACCTCACATTTGGCATCAGCGGGATTGCCAATTTCTCTTATGGAGCCATGTACGTGCTGGCAGGCTACGGCACCTGGATGATGCTCCAGAGGCTGGGCCTGCCCCTTTTGGCTGCCATCCCTGCCATGGTGTTGGCCACAGCCCTGCTGGGTGCCCTGCTCTACAGGATCGTGCTGGTTAGGATTCGGGGCATGGTCATCTCGGAGGTGATAGCCACTTTCGGGATCGGATTGGCAATACTGGAATTCTTCCGGTACCTGGGGTTCATAGGCTTCCAATACACCCTGCCGGTGTTCATGGAGGGCTCGGTTCAGATAGGTACTCTTTTTTTGGATTTGCAGAGGGTGTGCATCCTGGTCTTGGGGGGAGGGCTGACCAGCTTTCTCTGGTTATTCACTCGTTACACACGCACGGGCCTGGCCTTCAGGGGCATAGCTCAAGATGAGTATACGGCCCTCTGTATGGGGATAGACTCGGACAAGGTGGCCACCCTTGCCATGTCCTTCGGGGGGGGGCTGTGCGCATTGGCTGCTGTGGTAATACTTCCCATAGGGACCATCTCAGTGGACGCAGGCTATGATGTGCTCCTGGAAGCCCTGGCAGTGTGCATAGTGGGTGGCTTGGGAAGCGCCCTGGGTATGGTCATCGCAAGCTTTGTACTGGGGATGGCGCAATCCATCACCTCCATGTACTTGGGTTCACATTGGATGATGATCGTGAATCTGCTGGCTATTCTTCTTATCTTGGGCATAAGGCCTTCGGGCCTCCTGGGCAAGCAGAAGGAGTTGGAAGAGAGGATATGAGGCTGGCGGTTGGGCTGTACCAGAGGATCAGAGCTTTTGGGGTGGGTTTTTTGGCGCACATTACTCACGAGCAGTTGATAATGCAGGTTATCTGGATGGCATGTTGAGATAAATAGGTCCTTTTGAGCAAGACCCTTATCTTGGGTTTCAGATTCGCCCCTGGTATTGGTGGGGATACCCCAAAGCGTATCAGGGGCTTGGGCATCCGGCACAGAATCTCGGGCGGTTCAAGAAGAGCTTGGGGATCCTTGGGAAAGAGGGAATCTTGTTTTGGGATATAGGCTCATGAAGGAGCGTGGGGCTAGGAAAGAGCGTATTGACAGGGGGATAAAAGCCCGCTCAGAGGATATATTTGCCCTAAGTTCTTGGAGAGAGATCCTTTATCTCCTGGCACCCAGGTTGCTGCCGCTTCTGGCACTATTCTTTTTGGCCTTGGTTTTGCCTGTTTACTGGAAAAAAGTGCTTGTTACCAGCGCCATATTCGGGATTCTAGCCATGAGCTGGGACTTCCTGGTCTGCGTGGGTTTGGTCTCCCTGGGGCAAGCGCTTTTCTTCGGGGTCGGGGCCTATCTGGCCGGAACATTCCACCATGCCTGGGGATGGCCCTGGTGGGTTAACCTGCCGCTGGCCAGCCTTCTTGGAGGAGGCATCTGCACGATTTTTCTGGTGCCGGTATTGAGGCTCCGAGGCATCTATTTTTCCATGGTCACCTTGGTGCTCCCTCTCATGCTTGTTCGTATCATAGAGGCCACAAAGGTTCTGGGGGGCACAGAGGGGTTGAGCTCCATAGAGGGCTTCCCCGGGCTCGGGGTAGAGTTGGCTTTGAGTCTGGGGATATTCCTGGCAGCTCTCTTTCTGTACCGAAGAATCCTGGGTACAGACTATGGTTTAGTCTTACAAGGGATCAGAGACAATGACCGCAGTGTAATCAGTTCAGGTATAAACGCATACTGGTTCAAGGCACAGGCCTTGTTCCTGGCCGGCTGCATGGGGGCTTTGGCAGGAGCCTTCATGACTCACGCGTACATGTTCGTGGGTATGCCGGTGTTTGCTTTGGATTATTCCATTCTTCCCATTACAGCCGCGGTTGTTGGGGGCATGGGCAGCATAGCAGGGCCAGCTTTGGGGGCCTTTTTGCTGGTGCCTCTTTCAGAGGCCCTCAGGGCCCTTGGGGCCCTCAGGATAGTTTTCTATGGGGTATTCTTAGTGATTTTCATAGTGGGTCTGCCCGAAGGGCTTTTCCATTATTTGAAGCGCAAGTACCACCAGTTCGAGCGCTGGACAGCTGTAGAGTCATGAAAGAGTGCGTCATCCTGCAGGTCAGGGAGTTGATCAAAGACTTTGGAGGAGTTCGAGCAGTAGACCGGGTTTCTTTTGACCTGAAAGAGGGGGAATCTCTAGGCATAATTGGCCCCAACGGCTCCGGAAAGACCACATTGGTGAACTTGATAACCGGCTTTGTGAAACCTGACTTTGGGGAGGTTCGCTTCAAGGGAAATCCTATAACAGGTATGCCTGCTTACTCCATAGCCAGAATGGGCGTTGCAAGGACCTTTCAGATGGCTCGTCCTTTTTACGGGCTGGCAGCATACAAAAACTTGGTAGTTCCTCTGTACTCGCCTCGGGTGCGGGCTCTGGCCGGGGGAGGCTTGGGGGAAAGGGATACCATGGCATTGGACCTCCTGGAAGAGGTGGGCTTTGAGCGGGACTCCTCGGTTCCCTTCAAACCCGCCAGCGTTCTTCCACACGGGTATCTTAAGCGCCTGGAGCTGGCTCGTTGTCTGGCCATAAAACCAGACCTGATCTTGCTGGATGAGCTTTTTTCGGGCCTCAGCCTGGCGGAAGTCGCCTCAACTGTTCCCATAATCGAGAAACTCAAGATGGAGGGCCGTTCCATTATCCTAATTGAACACCGCCTAAGAGAGCTTTTCAGGATAGTGGACAGGGTGATCGTCTTGAATTTCGGTCAAAAAATAGCAGAGGGGAATCCTGCTGAGGTCATGGAGAGCGATGATGTGAAGAAGGCTTATCTGGGCACAGAGGCAGACGGCTAAGGAAACTGTGGAGAATTTGGGTTCAGCTAAGGTCCGGAGGGAAGGATGCTCCAGGTGGAAAACTTGATGGTCTTTTTCGAGAACGCCTTGGCCCTCAATGACCTTAGTATCCAGATTCCTAGAGGTGAGATAAGGGGGGTGATTGGTTCCAACAGTGCTGGAAAAACAACCCTTATGCATACCCTTTCTGGGCTCATAGTGGAGATAAGAACCAAAGAGCAGAGACGAGGGGGGGAACGCATAACTCTTTTGGGCAGCATTTTTTATGAAGGGGAGGAGATATCTATGTTGAGACCTCCCCAGCGGGTGGCAAGAGGAATTGTGCTTTGCAGGGAACGCCATCCTGTTTTCCCGGAAAGCGACGTGATGGAGAACCTGCGCATTGCAGGACACCTCAGGAAACGCAGCCAAATCTCAGAGGCTGTTGAATTTGTGTTTAGACTTTTTCCCCAGTTGGCCCAGTTGGGTGGAAAACGCGCCGGGTTTTTAAGCGGCGGAGAACAGCAGATGCTGGCTGTAGGAATGGCCCTGGTGGCAGGTCCCAGGCTCCTGCTGCTAGACGAGCCTCTTCTAGGTCTAAGTCCTCTGATGCAGAAGCACTTGGTGGAAGCCATAGTGACAATAAGGCAGGAGGCAGCCGTGACCATACTTGTGGCGGAGCAGTTTGCCAGACCCCTGCTTCCTTTTCTGGACCATGCCTATGTAATAGAGAGCGGCATGATGACTCTTTCGGGATCGGGTAGGGAGCTCATGGATGATCCAGAGGTGAAATCAGCCTATTTCGGTGTTTAGAGCCAGCCGGCAAAGACTTCTTTGAGGGAAAAGACCTCTTGCCTGAAACCGCAAGCAACATAGGAGAAAAATTCAAGGAACAAGCCTTGGGGAATCCCAAGAAGAAGGCGATTTTGTTTCTTGGGACATCCTATTCCTATGGAAAAATATTGAATTGGGCCCAAGCTCTGGCTGGGGCACTTCATGCCGCAGGCATAGCACCTGGGGAAAGAGTCATCATCTACCTACCCAACTCTCCCCAGTGGGTTGTGGCTTGGCTGGGAGGCCTAATGGCCGGGGCGGTGCTGGTTCCGGTAACTCCCATCTATACCACCCACGATTTGCTCTACGTGGCGCAAGACAGCGGTGCACGAGCCATCTTTTGTACGGATACCAACTACTCTTACGTGGCACAGGCGGCGGCCAAAATCAGACTTGAAAGAGTCATACACACCAACCTTGCAGACTTACTGCCCTTTTGGAAACGCATCCTGGGAAGGCTCTTTGACAAGGTGCCCAGGGGCAAAGTCCTAAGCGGTGGCAATCAGACGGGATTGCGGAGATTCCTTAGACTTGGAAGAGAAGCTAACACAGGATTTTGCATCCCCGGAGAGGAAAACGCCGAGATCCTATACACAGGCGGCACCACTCGATTTCCCAAAGGAGTGCCCATCACTCACAAACTTTTTCTGGAGTCGGCCCGTGTCCAGTTGGAGGTGGCAGATCCCATAATCCCCAAGGGGAGCAACCTGGTGGTACAGGGGGCTCCCCTATTCCACATCTTGGGCCAGATTTTCGGGTTGGGCCCCCTTTGTCTGAGGGGGGAAAGCGTCATCTTGCTGCCTAGGGTGAATCTGGACGGAATGATGGACGCGGTAGCTCGGCACAAGGCCCTGTCGCTTTTTGGAGTGCCGGCCCTTTACCGAATGATCTTGGAGCATGACAGGCTGGACTCCTATGACTTGAGTTCTCTCAGATATTGTTTCAGCGGGGGGGATGTGCTCCCACCGGAGTTGGGACAGCGTTGGAAGGAGCGGTTTGGAATTCCCATCTATCAAGGATACGGTGCCACAGAGACGGTGGGTGGTGTGAGCCTTAGCCTTCCCGGAGAGCAAACCCCACCCCATAGCATGGGGCGTGTGCTTCCAAACAAGTCGGTAAAAATAGTGGATCCCGAGACCCTGCAAGAGGTGGAATCGGGCAAGCCCGGAGAGCTCTTGGTGCATTCGGATCCTATGGTGCAAGGCTATTGGAACAAGCCCAAGGAGACTCAAGAGGCCTTCCTGGAACTGGAAGGCCGTCTATGGTATAGGACCGGGGATATAGTCTCAATGGATCAGGAGGGGTACCTTTATTTCGTAGATAGGACCGTGGATACCATCAAGCACAAGGGCTACAGGGTCTCAGCCTCCGAGATAGAGGCCGTTTTGCAGGAGCATCCTGCAGTGGTGGCCTCTTGTGTCATAGGGGTTCCGGATGCCAAGCTCGGGGAAAGAATAAAGGCTTTGGTGGTGCTGAAAAGCGATGTGAAAGGATTGAGCGGCTACGAACTCATAAGGTGGTGTAGAGAGAGACTGGCCCCCTACAAGATCCCTCAGTATATAGAATTCAGGGATATGCTTCCCAAGTCAAAAGTGGGTAAGCTGCTAAGAAGGGAGGTCAGAGGAGAGGAGCGTAGACGTCTGGAAAAGGGGAAGTGGGAGGAGGCATTGGAGAAAAAAGGAGTAAGTGAAAAGTGAAGAACTCTTATTGCCAGGGGGGAATCACTACTTTGTGCAAAAGGGATTGATCGGAGAGTGGTCAAAAAACACGCTAATATTGACAAAAAGTATTTTTTCCCTGTATGATTAGACTATGGTCGGCTTTTCTTCATTAGACTACCGAGCACATCCTGCTTGCAGCATCCTCCGAAACTACCATGGGGCTTGAGACATACGGCAAGGTGAGAGTTGTCACATTGGAACGCTTCAAGCAAGCCTCCAATGGGCGTTTGAAGCATGCTTTTTGCACAAGGCTGGGTGGTGTGAGCCAGGGGCCTTTCCGGAGCCTCAACTTCGATACCCAGGGCGGGGATTCTAGGGAAAACGTCATCCAAAACAAGAAAATCTTAGCCGAGGCCTTGGAGCTGGATCCTGAGAGGATATTCCTTGCCAACCAGGTTCACGGGGACCAAGTGCTTATCCTGGATGAGGATCCCATCAGGGCCGGAAGCAAGTATCAACACCTGGACTACGACGCCATATTGACTCAAGAGAGGGGGGTGGCTATAGGGGTTTTAACCGCGGATTGCCTCCCCATAATTCTGTATGCTCCAAGGGAGCAGGCAATAGGAATAGTGCACGCCGGTTGGAGGGGGACCTGTCTGAACGTGGTTGGGACCGTAGTGGCCAAGTTTCAGAAGGTTTTCCAAGTTGACCCGCAGGAGCTCCTGGTGGGGTTCGGGCCATGCATAGGGGATTGTTGTTATGAGGTGGACATCAAAGTGGTGCGTTCCATAAAAAACAGCACGGCCCGCTGGAAAGAATTTATCAAGCCCTTGAGGGCCAACAGATATACCCTAGACCTGGTAGGCCTCAATGTGCACCAGCTTCTCCAGGCAGGAGTATCACAGGGCAACATAGTAAGGGTGAGTGCATGCACTTCCTGTAACTCAAAAGTCTTCTTCTCTCACCGCGCCAGCAAAGGCAAAACCGGTCGTCAGCTAAATTTAATTCAGCTGGTGGATTGAAAGATGAAGAGAAAATCAGGTGGCTTGGGTACCCGTGCTGCGCGGCATGAGGTCCTGGGGGGGTGGGTTGAAAAAATGAACCAACTTGCCCTCTGAGGAGTTCAGGTCTCCAAAGCGGTTGTTTTTGGGGAATGAACCCGGCCATGCAGCTCGGATAAGGGGTTGCTGGTGCTATTTTTTCTTGACAGGCGGGAACTTATCCGATAGCTTAGAGGTGTTCTTGTATTCAACCTGCCTAAGGTAGGATAAGTATCGTCTCTTAAGGATTCGTCTCCCAGAGAGTGCACCATTCAGGTTAGATGCTCACCCACAAAGATCCATTTGGAAGCCTCTGCAGAAGGACTCGAGAGCTTCAGCTTTCTGGGAGGAGAACCTGGTATGAAGTTAAAGCTGGTCACGGGGGTGACGGCATTTCTCTCCGCTTCAAGTCTTCGGCGCTTGATTTGCCAAAGGATTTGGCCACCGGGGGATACTTGCCCCCTCCCTCGGTCGCCCTCAGCTTGGCTTCGGGCGAGAGGGTTTCCCCCAGGTCCAAATCCTGGAAAATCAAAGCGCCTCCGCCAAGCCGCTCCGAGAAACGCCATCACCCTGGGATCGATTACGAAGTTAAAAGCCGCCGGAGCGGGAGCCCAACATAGAATCCTTCCCTGCAAGGTGAAAAAGGGGGCCTCTGGGGGGGGAAGCCTAGGGTCGGGGTGTGAAGGGACCCCCATGACCCTTTAGGAACCAGGGAGAAGAAACAGGCACATGACCCAAAACCGAGAATCGAAGAGGGCGAAGATGAATCTGGTTGAGTTAAAGGAGAAAAGGATTTCGGAGTTGTTGGATCTAGCCAAAAAGCTGCAGGTAGAAGGGGCCAGCGGGATGCGCAAGCAGGAATTGATATTCGCTATCTTGCAAGCCCAGACAGAGAAGAACGGTTTTATTTACGGGGAGGGTGTGTTGGAGATTCTCCCTGATGGATTCGGATTTCTGCGCTCCTCGGATTACAGCTATCTGCCGGGGCCTGACGACATCTATGTGTCTCCTTCCCAGATCCGTAGATTCAACCTCAGAACAGGAGACACAGTCTCAGGTCAGATAAGGCCTCCTAAGGACTCGGAAAGATACTTTGCTTTGCTCAAGGTGGAAGCTGTTAATTACGAAGATCCTGAAGTTGCCAGGGACAAGATTCTTTTTGACAATCTGACCCCTCTTTACCCTCAGGAACGGATAAAACTCGAGACCAGCCACGACCAGGTTTCAATGCGCATAATGGACATGCTGTGCCCCATCGGAAAAGGGCAAAGAGGACTGATAGTTGCAGCCCCCCGGACAGGCAAGACAATTCTACTTCAGAACATCGCCAACAGCATAACCCAAAATCACAAGGAGATAATCCTCATAGTCCTTTTGATAGATGAAAGGCCTGAAGAGGTAACAGATATGATGCGCTCAGTGGATGCCGAAGTGATAAGCTCCACTTTTGACGAGCCGGCTCAGCGCCATGTCCAAGTGGCGGACATGGTCCTGGAAAAAGCCAAGAGACTCGTGGAACACAAGAAGGACGTGGTAATATTGCTGGACAGTATAACCAGATTGGCAAGGGCTCACAACACCGTGGTCCCGCCCAGCGGAAAGATCCTTTCAGGCGGTGTGGACGCCAATGCCCTGCAAAGACCCAAGAGGTTTTTTGGGGCTGCACGCAATGTGGAAGAAGGCGGCAGCCTGACCATCATAGCCACCGCCCTTATAGACACCGGAAGCCGAATGGACGAAGTTATTTTTGAAGAATTCAAGGGCACCGGGAACATGGAGATCCAGTTGGACAGGCGTTTGGCAGACAAAAGGATATTCCCATCCATCGATATCAACAAGTCTGGAACTCGCAAAGAGGAGTTGCTGCTTCCAAAGGAGGACCTAAATCGCATCTGGATACTGAGAAAGCTGCTTTCTCCCCTGAATCCGGTTGATGCCATGGAGTTCTTGCTGGACAAGATACAGAAAACAAAGACCAACAGGGAATTCCTGGATTCCATGAGCTCCTGATAAGATAAGGGCTGCGATCCTAGCCTGTCTCATAAGAGAGATGATGGGGAGTCCCAAGGGAGAGAAACCAGGGGCAAAACTTATAGTTGGGCAATCTTAACAGCGTGGAGCTGGAAGATTTGAGCTTTAAGAGGAGTTTGAGACAAGCGGGCAGAGGGTGATTGAGGAGAAGGATGAGAGAGTCCTGGGAATTTTTTTGGAGACTGGAAAGGAGAAACCCATGAAGAAGGGAATTCATCCAAAGTATGACAAGGCCGTCATAACATGCGCTTGTGGGAATGTTATAGAGACCAGAAGCACCAAGTCGGAGATAAGGGTGGAGATCTGCTCCAAGTGCCACCCATTTTTTACCGGGAAACAAAAGTTGGTGGATTCTGCTGGTCGGGTGGAACGGTTTCACAAGAAGTTCGGGAAAGGCTATCTGAACAGCAGCAAATAAAGGGCCGAACAGAGAGCCCAGGGTACGATGCAAGACCCCAGCCCCAAGGGCTTGGGAGCCTATTCTGTATCCGAAGGGAATCCTAGAACATGTGGGCGAAACTGGCTGCTGTAGAACAGAGATACCGGGCCATTGAGCAGCAGCTCGGGGATCCTGAGGTGGCCAAAGATCCATCCCGGTTCCAAAAGCTGGCCAAGGAGCTGTCCGAGTTGGTCCCCTTGGTAGAGGCATACAGGGCCCACAACAGGGTGGTGGAGCAACTGAAGGCTGCCAGAGCTCTTCTTCGCACAGAGAAAGATCCCGAGATGAGAGCCCTGGCAGAGGATGAGGTCGCCCAGCTGGCCCACAAACAGCAAGAGCTAGAGGTCAGGCTCAGGGGTTTGCTTGTACCCAAGGACCCCCATGACGAAAAGAACGTGTCCCTGGAAATACGGGCTGGAACCGGAGGTGAGGAGGCTGCCCTGTTCGCTGCCGACCTCTTCAGGATGTACTGCCGCTATGCCGAGCGTCAGGGCTGGAAAGTAGATGTGGTGGACAGCCATCCCACCGGAGTGGGCGGTCTCAAGGAAATAATAGCCTTGGTGGAAGGCCGGGGCGTGTACAGTAGACTCAAGTATGAAAGCGGAGTTCATCGAGTGCAAAGGGTACCTGTTACCGAGTCACAGGGGCGCATTCACACCTCTGCCGTGACCGTGGCTATTTTGCCTGAGGCCGAGGATGTGGAGGTGCACCTGGAGCCGGCCGAGCTGCGCGTAGATGTGTTTCGCTCTTCAGGACCAGGGGGCCAGAGTGTGAACACCACTGACTCGGCAGTAAGGGTCACCCATATACCCACAGGCCTGGTGGTCACTTGTCAGGATGAGAAATCCCAACACAAGAACAGGGCCAAGGCCCTAAGGGTTCTAAAAGCCCGTCTATTGGACCGCATCTTAGAGCAACAAAGAAAAGAGATTTCCGAGCAAAGGCGAATGCAGGTGGGCTCGGGAGACAGAAGTGAGCGGATTCGCACTTACAACTTCCCTCAAGGAAGGGTTACAGACCACCGAATAGGCCTTACCCTTTATCGACTCCCGGAGATCTTGGATGGTGCCTTGGATGAGCTGATAGACGCTCTTCAAACCCACCAAAGGGCGGAAGCTTTCAGGGAGGGGGCCGGTGGGGGATGAAGCCTTCCTGGACCCTCCTGGAGCTGATAAGGGAGGCCTCGGCATATCTGGCCAAAAAAGGGGTTTCCAGCCCTAGACTGGATACAGAGCTCCTGATGGCCTGTGTGCTGGGCTGCAGCCGGGTGGAGCTATATCTTCGTTTTGATCAACCCTTGACAAAGCAAGAGCTGGATCGCTTCCGGGAGCTGCTTCGGCGAAGAGCAAGGAGGGAGCCTCTGGCTTACATACTGGGAGCTAAAGAGTTCTGGTCCTTGAGCTTAAGGGTGAGCCCCAGTGTATTGATCCCCAGGCCCGAAACCGAGACCATTGTGGAGGTGGCCCTGGAGGAACTCAAGAAAGCGGTCAGAAAAGAGTCCTTGCCCATCTCTGCCTTGGAGCTGGGCACTGGATCTGGAGCCATTGCCATAGCCCTGGCCAGGGAGCTTGGAGCTTCTGTGTCATGGTGGGCGACCGACATCTCCAGGGAAGCTTTGGAAGTGGCAAGGTGGAATGCCCGCCAGCTGGGGGTGCAAGGCTGGATCAAATTCTTACAGGGAGATATGTGGGAAGCTCTGGAACCAGATCAGCGCAGGTTCAGGCTGGTGATTTCCAACCCACCTTATATCCCCACTGCCTTGATCCAGCAGTTGGAGCCCGAAATACGCTGCTACGAGCCCGCTTTGGCCTTGGATGGGGGCCATGACGGCCTGGCACTGATCCGAAGGATTATTGAGCAGGCTCCCTGCAGACTGGTTCCCGGAGGCATGCTGGTTATGGAAGTTGGTGAAGCACAGTCCGAGCTCCTGGATGAGATCTTAGGCAAAGACTCCAGATGGGGAAAATGGGGATGGCGCCAAGATCTCGGGGGTAGGCTCCGAGCTCTATGGGCTGTCACTCGAGAGGTGTGAGGAGAATGTTCCGCATTCTTATAAGAGGGGGAAGAGCATTGCAGGGGGAAGTGCGCATAAGCGGAGCGAAAAACGCGGCACTTCCCTTGCTGGCAGCCACTCTTCTTAGCCCAGGACCTCATCGGCTCACCAATGTACCCAGACTTCGGGATATTGACACCTTCAAGTCTTTGATAGAACAGCTCGGGCCTGAGGTGGAGATCAGCGGTGAGGAGGTTTTAGTAAACGCCGAGAGGATTCGCAGCTGCAAGGCACCCTATGAGCTGGTTAAGACCATGAGGGCCTCGGTGTTGGTCTTGGGGCCCCTTTTGGCCCGCACCGGTAGGGCAATCGTTTCTCTACCAGGAGGTTGCGCCATTGGGACAAGGCCCATAGACCAGCACCTCAAGGGGCTGGAAGCCCTAGGGGCCCGAATTGAACTAAGACACGGCTATGTATACTCCAGGAGCAAAGGACTGCAAGGCACCTCTTTTTGCTTTGATCTTCCAACTGTGACCGGGACGGAAAATCTTATGATGGCGGCCTCCCTTGCCCGCGGAGAAACCTTGCTTCGCAATGCCGCGTGCGAGCCAGAAGTGGTGGAACTGGCTCAGGCCCTAAACCGCATGGGCGCCAAGATCCAGGGAGCAGGTACTGATCAGATCCTAATTCAGGGAGTGGAGGAACTGGGCCCCATGGATCACCGAGTGGGTCCGGATAGAATAGAAGCAGGCACCTTCATGGTGGCCGCAGCCATAACCAGGGGGGAGGTCTTTTTGAGGGAGTGCCCTCTTTCCAGTATGGAAGCTGTTGTGGGTAAACTTAAAGAGAGTGGAGTACATTTTGCGGTAAAGAAGGATTTGGTGCTGGTTTCGGCCAAGGGTAGGCCGGAGGCAGTGGATGTAAAGACAAGACCTTATCCTGGGTTTCCCACAGACATGCAGGCTCAGATCATGGCCTTGCTGGCTCTGGCCAGGGGAACCAGTGTCATCACAGAGACCGTATTTGAGGACAGATTCATGCATGTGGCGGAGCTGCGCAGGATGGGGGCGCAAATCCAGCTGCAGGGGGCCAACGCAGTGGTAAAGGGTGTTGCTCGTCTCAAAGGAGCTCCAGTAATGGCTACAGACCTGAGGGCAAGCGCCTCTTTGATCCTGGCCGGCTTGGCCGCCGAGGGAACCACCGAGATCTCAAGGGTTTACCATTTGGACCGCGGTTATGAGCGCTTGGAGCAAAAACTTTCTGCTCTAGGTGCTGATATTTGCAGGGTTCAAAGTTGAGAAGCGGCCAAATTGCATTTTTCAAGGGGAATGCTCAATGCAGGCTAACCTGTTGATATAATGGGATTCCATGACTCATGGTCCAAGACACTCTGAGTTTGCGTTCCAGGTCCCACCAGCGGCTGAGCCAGAATGTGGCCAAATATGCCGGGTGGGGGGGGGTGCAGCCCCCGCGCCAATCCCTTTTAGGGCAATAATGGGGGTTAAGTCTGACCCCAAGAGGAGATAGCGGCTCCTTCCATGAGCATCCGCGGCAGGTTCCTGCTATGGTACTTGATCCTGCTGACCGTTTTTTATGTAACGGTGGGAGTGCTTTTTTTTCAGCTTCACAGGGCAGGAAAGGCCACTGACCGGATAGTTAATGCTAGATATCGGGTTCACTCCCTCTGTGGTAGGCTTCTGGAGAGCCTGCTTTCCATGGAGGAGAATGAGAAGAAATACAGGCTCCTGAAAAAGCAGGAGTATGCGAAACTCTTTGAGGACTCCAGGCATTCTTTTCTGAAGGCCTTGGAAGAATTGGAATCAATTCAGGCTGAGTTGGGTGAGAAAGGTGATTGGGATTCCCTAAGGGGTGATTTCAACAGAGTATCCCTTGGAGTGGCAGCCTTCCGTGAGAGTCTTCGCAATGGGGAAAGCTGGCTTCCGGAAGAGCTGGCAGGGGCTCTGATGAGCAAGATCACGGAGGCCAGGACAGAGAACCAGCTGAAAATGGAGCTGGAGTTGCGTGAGCTGCAGGCCTCCAACATGGCTGCCCAAAGGTGGGGGCTCATTGGAGTGGTGGGTTCTGCTGCGGCAGGGCTGGTGGGACTGATCCTTCTTACCTACTCGGTGAGTCGCCCTTTGAAGGCTTTGAAAAGGGGTATACGCTCGGTTCTGCATACCGGGCCCATTGAGTCCCTTGAAGTCAGCTCAAGGGATGAACTGGGGGAGGTGGCTTGTGCATTCAACGAAATGGCTGACCGACTCAGGCAAGAAGAGAGGATGCGCTCTGATTTTATTGCAATGCTAAGCCATGAGATAAGGACCCCTTTGACCTCCATAGCCGAGTCGGTGAATTTGGTGGAAGAAGAGGTGGCGGGTTCCATAAATGAGAGGCAAAAGCGTTTATTACGCATCGCCAGAGAGGAAATGGGCCGGGTTACGGAACTCCTGACACAGCTCATGCGCGTCTCGCGTATGGAAGCCGGAAAGGTGGAACTGAAACAGAGGCCGGTGGATGTGACTCGCCTCATAGGGGGCTGCCTTAGGAAAGCACAACCTTTGGCAGAGCCTGCCGGCGTCAAGATCAGAGCGGTTGTGACTCCGGGATTGCCTCCGGTTCTGGCCGACGAGGCACAGCTTCAACAGGTGATACTGAATCTGTTGGCCAATGCCGTTAAATTCTCTCCGGCAGGTCAGGAGGTCTTGATCAAGGCCCAGATGGATGGGGAGGGTCGCTGGGTTCATTTCAGTGTGGAGGACAAGGGCCCAGGCATTCCTGAGGAGGAGCAGTCCATGGTTTTTCAGAAGTATTACCGCATCGCCGGTGGGCCAGGGGTTCAGGAGGGTATGGGATTGGGGCTCAGTATCTCCAGACACATAGTGGAGGCCCATGGCGGAAGCATGGGCCTTAAGAGCAGGCCAGGAGAAGGCAGTTGTTTTTATTTCACGGTCCCGCGGGCAAGGTGAGGGGGGATGATCCACAGAGAGCCAAGAGGGTTGATCAAGTGGGTATGGTTGTGCGGAGTTCTTTCCAGCGCACTGTTTTCTTGGACAAGCTGTGTGTTTGTCTCGGAGACTTTGGAGCCCTCCGAGGTCCGCACAGTAAAAAGTGTGGTAGAGGAAAGTCGTAAGTCAGCCGCTTCAATTCCCTCTTTGGAGACAGGGGCCATTGCTTTCCAGCAGGGGGATTTGTCCAGAGCCGCTGAGATTTTTAGCTTTTTGAGCGAAAGTCTCTCATCTGAAGAGGGAAAGAGAAAGGCCTTGTACGGGCTGGCATGCAGTCGTTTGGCAATGGCTACGGACAAGAACTCTTTTCAAGAGGCTTTAGCCTTGTGGGAAAAGTGGCAGGAGCGGGTAAGCGGGGAGTTTGGAAATGAAGACCCTAGGATGCTCACCCAGATCTTGAGAAAACTTGTGAGTTGGGCTCCATCCGGGGAGACAAAAAGCAGAAGGCCCTCCCCACCTCCCGCCTCATCAGGCAAGCAGGCCTCCTCAAAGGAAGAGGAAATACGTCAGAAGGAAGAGGAGATAAGGTTGCGCGACGAAGAGATAGAGAGGCTGCGGGAGCAGATAGAGGCCTTGGAGAACATACATCGCGACATCGAGAAAAAGAAAAAGGGTGCTGCTGGCCCTTAGCCCTCAACTCAAATGCGAGGATAGGGAAAGCCCATTGTCGGGCGGCTCGCCTAATGCAGGAAGGGGCTGTGTTGGCAACCTAGCAAAGCTCAAGAGGGCTTAAAGCTCTTGGGATTTGGAAGTTTGAGGGGTATAGCCCACAGAACGAGCGGGAAGAAAGAGTAATCCGAGCTCAGGAAGCTGGAGAGAATTCTGAACATGGGCAGCGTTATTCTGCTTGTGGACGACGATCCGCACATACTGGAAGTGCTTGAGGCTCGCCTGGGTGCTGCAGGGCATGAGACCTTGCAGAGCTCTTCGGCGTCTTCGGCTCTTGAGTTACTCAAGCGAAGGAAAGTGGATCTTGTCATAACCGATGTGAGAATGCCTGGAATGGGGGGCATGGAACTCCTGGAGGCACTAAGGAAGGTCTGCCCGGATCTCCCAGTGATTCTTTTGACCGCATATGGAACCATCCCTGATGCGGTCAGAGCCATAAAGGCAGGGGCTGTTGAGTATCTGACCAAGCCCTTTGACGGCAGACAACTTCTCAGGACCATAGATGCAGCGCTGGGTGATCACTCCAAGACTCCAGGTTCTTCAGAGGGGCCGGAGGAGTTTTGGATCGGCAGTAGTGCTGCCATGAGGGAGCTTTGGTCCTTGATGGAGAGGGTGAGTCGTACAGATGTCAGTCTTCTCATCTTAGGGGAAAGCGGCGTGGGCAAGGAACTTGTGGCCAAGTTCATCCATAAACAAAGCCCCAGATCCCAAGGCCCCTTTGTGGTGGTGGACTGCGGGTCCACTCCGGCCAGCCTACTAGAAAGCGAGCTGTTCGGGCATGTTCGCGGCTCCTTCACCCATGCCATCAGGGATAGGAAGGGACTGATAGAAGCCGCCAACGGCGGGACTTTGTTTTTGGATGAAATTGGGAACATCTCCCAAGAGATGCAAGTGCGGCTCTTGCGTTTCCTGGAAGAAAGAAAGATTCGTAGGATAGGAGACATAAGAGAGGTTTCGGTGGACTGCAGGGTGATTGCAGCCACCAACGTGGATCTGGCCCGAGAGGTTGAGGAAGGACGCTTCAGGGAAGATCTGTACTATCGTCTCAGGGTGGTAATTCTCAGGGTGCCCCCCCTGAGGGATAGGCCCGAGGACATCCCGGAGTTGGCCGAGCGTTTTGTGGAGCGATTCTGCCAAAAGCATGGCAAGACCCGGGTTTCCATCCCCAGGGAGACTATGGAATGGTTGCTTGCATATCCATGGCCTGGGAATGTCCGCGAGCTTCGCAATACCCTGGAGGCGGGTGTAGTGGTTTGCAGAGGCGGGCTTTTGACTGTTAAGGACCTTTCAGCAGCGGGAGTGATCCAAAGTGGCGCAGGGCTTCCTGAAGTTACAAAAAAGCCCCCTCTCTCCCTGGAAGGAGGCGAGAGGAAGCTGATCATGGAGGCCCTGGAACGGGCCAACTGGATTCAAAAAGACGCAGCAAAACTCTTGGGGGTCTCAAGAAGAGTGCTCCATTACAAGATAAGGAAATACTCCATCCAGATACCGGGTCGCAGGTCTAATGCGGGCCCGGAGCAGTCTGTTGAGGAGAGCACATGAGGCGTATCAGTAGCAAGGATCTTTCTTGGGAAGAATTCTTGAAGAGCTTGCGGCAAAGGGGAGGCTCCAGGGATAGGGAGGTGGGCCTTAGGGTGCAAGAGATCCTGGAGAGCCTGCGTCTTGGAGGAAAGGAAAGACTTCTGAGTTGGGTTCGCCTTCTGGATGGAATGCCCGAGCAAGCGGAAAGCCTGGAGGTGCATGCCGAAGAGTGGGATAGGGCCCAAGGGCTTCTCCCTGAAGAAGAAAGAAGGGCTCTGGAGATTGCTGCCGAGAGGATCAGGGAGTTCCACCTCCACTGTTTGCTCAGATCATGGCTCACGGTGGATTCACAAGGCTGTCTGCTTGGACAGTTGGTACAGCCCCTGGAGAGGGTGGGTATCTACGTTCCTGGGGGGAAGGCTCAATACCCCTCCTCAGTGCTCATGACAGCCATTCCTGCCCGGGTGGCAGGAGTCAAGGAAGTGATTATGTGTTCCCCCCTTGCTTGGAGTAACCCCAGCCCTGCAGTTCTGGCAGCCGCCAGAATAGCCGGGGTGGATCGGGTCTTTAGGCTGGGCGGGCCGCAGGCCGTTGGGGCCATGGCATATGGAGTAGGAGAGATCCCTAGGGTGGATAAGATAGTAGGGCCTGGAAATGCGTATGTTACAGAGGCAAAGCGGATGCTTTTCGGGGAGGTGGACATAGACATGCTGGCAGGGCCCAGTGAGGTGCTTATCCTGGCAGATGGCACCGTACGGGCAGAGCTGGCGGCTGCGGACATGCTCTCCCAAGCAGAGCATGATGAATCGGCCTCGGCCTTGCTGGTGACACCCTCGGGGGGCTATGCAGAGGAGGTGGAGGCAAGCTTGGAGATCCAACTTGCACAGAGCCCGCGTGAGAGCATAGCGAGGTGTTCCCTGGAGAATTACGGAGCCATATTGGTTTGCCGGGACATGGAAGAGGCTTTTGCGGTGGCGGCCGAGGTGGCCCCTGAACATCTGGAGCTTTTGGTGGAAAGGCCGCTGGATTGGCTTTGCATGGTTAAAAACGCAGGGGCGGTTTTCCTGGGGGCAGGCTCCCCGGAGGCCATGGGAGACTATCTGGCAGGTCCGAGCCACGTGTTGCCCACAGGGGGCACGGCCAGGTTCTCATCCCCTCTTGGAGTCGAGGATTTCTTGAAACGAACGAGCATAGTGGGCATCTCCCAGGCCGGCATGAACCTTCTTGGACCTCACGCTCTGCGAATGGCCAGGCTGGAAGGCCTTTTTGCTCACGCCAACTCTGTGCATCTTCGTTTGGAAAAATAAGAGTCAAGCTCACCACTGACACAGCTAACCAGGATATTCTCCAAAGCCGCTGACTTTGGGGGCTCAAGCCCCCCAGCCCCCGGTGCACTTCGACATATTCCGACTCAAAGCAATATAAACTCTGGAACCCAAAAGCAGGCTGCTTTTGAGCATGGACCGATTTCTCCAGATATGTCATTAAGATAGCCTGCATCATCCATTACTCGTGAATAATACGTGCTAATCGTTAAATAGATCATCCATAAACAAAGGTAAGCCCATAAATTTTGCAACAATTCTATCCTTTGCCTTGAAGACACCAAGCATGAAAAGAAGAAATTATGTTTTTTCCAGCATAAAACGACTTGTTAAGCCGAAGCCGAGCTCAATTTGTCATCCCAAGCGGCTTGACTTTTGAAGTGAGCTGTCTCTATTCTTGTGCCAGAAGCTTAGGCGGAGCTGGTTTCATTCATTGGCCCGCTTGCACCCGCTTTTTCTCATCCCACAAACAGGAGGTTTGCCATGAGAAAGCTGATGAGGGTGGACATGTCGGCCGGGGCGGTGCGGATGGAGGATCTCTCAGGAGAAGAGGCTCGGCTGGGGGGGCGAGCCTTGACCTCCTCCATCGTGGCCAAAGAGGTGGACCCATTGTGCCATCCCCTTGGGGCGGCCAACAAGCTGGTGGTGGCACCCGGTCTCCTGGCAGGGAGCACCTGTCCCAACTCGGGGAGGCTTTCAGTGGGTGGGAAAAGTCCGCTCACGGGAGGCATCAAAGAGAGCAACGTGGGGGGGAACGTTGCTGTGAAGTTGGGCAGGCTGGGGATTGCCGGGATAGTGGTAGAGGGCCTTCCCAAAAGCGGTAAGTGGTATTACCTCTTGGTGAACAAGGAGGGGGGAAAGCTGCTTGAGGGGGGTGACCTAGCCGGGCTCACCAATTATGCTCTTTGCGAAAAACTTCAGGCCAAATACGGGGAGAAAGTGGGCATAGTTTCCATTGGGCCTGCTGGCGAGATGAAGCTTTCGGCCGCCTCGGTGGCTGTGACCAGCACCCAAGGGAAGCCTGCGCGGCATGCAGGGCGGGGAGGCATGGGGGCGGTAATGGGCTCCAAGGGGCTCAAGGCCATTGTGGTGGATGACACCGAAGCCCCAGGGGTTTCCTACGCGGACCAGGAGGCCTTCAAGGCCGCGGCTGCCGCCTTCAGGGACGCCCTCAGGGAGCACCCGGTGACCAAGCCCGGAGGGGGACTTGCGGTGTACGGGACTAACATCCTGGCAAATGTAATAAATGAAGCTGGGGCCTACCCCACCAGGAACTTTACAGAGGGCAGGTTCGAGGGGACCCATAAGATCAGCGGTGAGACCATGCACGATGTCATAAAGGCCAGGGGGGGCAGCACTACTCACTCTGCCTGCTCGACTTGCATAATCCAATGCTCCAACGTGTACAACGATAAGGAGGGCAAGTACCTTACCTCTGGCTTTGAGTACGAGACCATCTGGGCCAATGGGGCCAACTGCGGGATAGACGATTTGGACGCCATAGCCCAGATAGACAGGCTTTGCGACGAGTACGGCCTGGACACCATCGAGATGGGCTGCGCCATCGGGGTGGCCATGTATGCTGGGGTGAAGAGGTTCGGGGATGCCCAGGGAGCCATAGAGCTCCTCCAGGAGGTGGGAAAGGGTACTGCCCTGGGACGCATTATAGGAAGTGGGGCTGCGGTGGTGGGGCAGGCCTTCGGGGTGTCTCATGTGCCTGTGGTAAAACGCCAGGGGCTCCCAGCCTATGACCCGAGGGCTATCAAGGGGATCGGGGTGACCTACGCCACAAGCCCCATGGGAGCGGATCACACAGCAGGTTATGCAGTGGCTACAAACATAATGAAGGTGGGCGGGTTCGTGGACCCGCTGAAGCCCGAAGGGCAGGTGGATCTCTCCCGCAACCTCCAGATCGCCACTGCAGCCATAGACTCCCTAGGCCTGTGCGTGTTTGTGGCTTTCGCCATAATGGATATACCCTCTGGAATGGAGGCGCTTCCCAAAATGGTGGGCGCCCAGTACGGATGGAGCTTTGGCATGGAGGACCTTCTGGAGTACGGCAAGAGAGTGCTGAGGAAGGAGCGCTCTTTCAATCTGGCCGCAGGGTTTACGGCATTGCAGGATCGCCTGCCGGAGTTCTTCCAGAAGGAGCCTTTGCCTCCCCACAATGTGGTGTTTGACGTCCCGGCAAAGGAGTTGGACCAGATTTTCAATTTTTGAGGTTCCAGTTGAGAGGCTCCTGCAGGAGGGGGGCTGCGGCCCCCTTCTTTAAGGCTTGAAAACTTAAGGACAGGCGCTCAAGGGAGGTTTTCGGTGGATCTTGGTTTGAAAGGCAAAGTGGCTCTGGTGGCGGGGGCCAGCAAGGGCCTGGGTCGGGAAGTTGCACGCAGCCTGGCCCGTGAAGGGGCAAAGGTGGGCATATGTGCCAGAAACGCAGAGCTCTTGGAAAAAACGGCCCTTGCCATCTCTCAGGAGACAGGAACCCAGCTTTGGTGGAAAGCCACAGACCTCTCCAATCCCCAAGATGTAAAGGCCTTTGTGGAAGAGGCCGTGGAGAGGTTCCAGAGCGTCCATATCCTGGTGAACAACGCCGGAGGCCCGCCTTCGGCCAGGTTCCTGGATCTGAAAGAGGATAGCTGGGAGAATGCCTTCCAGCTCAATCTCATGAGCGCCATAAGACTCACTCGGCTGGTTCTTCCATACATGCGAAAACAAGGCTGGGGACGCATCATCAATCTCACCTCGGCAGCAGTCAAGCAGCCCATAGAGGGGCTCATCCTGTCCAACTCCATTAGAGCGGGGGTGCATGGATGGGCCAAGAGCCTTTCCAACGAGCTTGCAGCCGAAGGGATACTGGTGAACTGTGTTTGCACTGGCTTCATGCTGACGGAACGTGTGGAGGAGCTGGCCAAGTCTCTGGCTGCCAGCAAAGGGACCACTGCATCCGAGATCATGCGGGGATGGGAGTCTCAGATTCCCATGGGAAGACTGGGAAAACCAGAGGAACTGGCAGACCTGGTGGCCTTTTTGGCCTCTGAAAGGGCAAGCTACATCACAGGGGCCTCTATAGCCATAGACGGTGGATACTGTAAGGGGCTTCTATGAAGCAAGACGGCTCCGGGAGCATAAGGGTGTTGGTGGGAGGGCACTTGCGGGAAGAGCTGGGTGTTGCGCAAGGGGAGCTGATGCTGGAGGTAAAGGGCCCCCTCAGTGTGACCGGACTTTTGGAAAGGCTTGGTCTGGCCCAGAGCCGGGCCAAGCTGATATTGGTAAATGGGAAGGGATCCACCCCTGAGACGGTTCTGGGGCCCGGAGATAGGGTGGCCATATTCCCGCCGGAGCTTTCTTTCAACACTTTTGTGTCGCTTTCTTTTAGAAAAGAGCGGGTTTTGGCCAGAGAGGCTTCCAGAGGAGAGAAAAAGGGGGCATCTGATGCCTAAGGTGGAGCTTAGGCTCTTCGGGCATCTCAGAGAATACCTCCCGACTCAGGGCCAGCCAGGGGTGCAGATGGATGTGCCTGAGGGATTCACTCTCCAAGATCTCATCGAGAAACTCGGTATACCCCCCAGCGACCCCAAGATAGTTTTGGTAAACGGTGTTCACGCCCCCAAGGAACAGCTCCTCCAGGAAGGCGACAGGGTGAGCATATTTCCACCCATAGCAGGGGGCTGAGACGCCTCTTGCGGGGTTGCCCGGATCCAGCTGTTTCAGGTTCCTTTTCCGGACCTGCGAAGCAGGTTCTTGGCTATGCCCATGAAGTGAAAGTTCTTGGGGGAGGGCCACTGGATTTCCCTTGCCTCGCAAAGAGTGTCGGAATTTGCCTCTTGTATCTCCTGCTTCATTCTATCCAGAGCCTTTCTTCTCTGAGCCTCGGGGAGCAAGAGGCACTCGTCTATCTGCTTGATGAGCCTGCGGGCCAGCAAGATGCGTTCCTCAACCTTGCGCGAGGTGGGAAGCTCAAGAAGACCAAAGCGGGCTTTGATGCGGTTTAGTCTTAGAGCTGCCTCGTAAGTGGCCTCCACTATCTGGTCTCTGGACATCCATTTGGTCTCGTAAGAGAGGGCATATTTCCAGCTGGGCTGAAGCAGGGCCTTTTCAAACTCCTCCAATGTCTTGAAAAACAACTTGTACCCGAATCGTTCCGGCTCTTCGAATATCGGGCTTGCAGGATCTATGAAAGGTGCAAGAGGAGAAATGAAAGGCACAAGCCTAGGCCCGAATCGTTTGAGCAAAGCTTCGCAGTAATCCACTGTGGCCAGCACAGATTCAAAGGTTTGTTTCGGCAGACCGATCATGAAGAAAAGATCAAACTTGCGGCAACCTGCATCCAGGGCTGCTTGAATTGTTTCTTCCAGCTCCTGATTGGTGTAATGCTTGCCGCTGGCTGCCCGCACCTCAAGCTCGTGACTTTCCGGGGACATCTCCAGATTGAAGTTTGGTACAGCCTGGGCCAATTTCTTAAAGTAGGACAGGGGGGCTTTGCCGAAAAGCTCGATCACCACCTGGTTGGGGACCCTTAGAGGTTCCAATCCCTCCAAGACCTGCCGGGCGTAATCCTCTCCTGCCTGACGCAGGTCCCCCACCACGAAGATAGGCGCTGAGGTAAACCCTGATATCTTACGTATGTCCTGTACTACCAAGTCAGGAGGACGGAAAGCAGGCTTACTTCTCTGGCCGAAGATCCTAAGACCATAGCGGCTTCCCCCGCAAAAAGAACAGGAATGGACGCATCCCCTGCATGTCATGACCGCGGTGATGGGATAGGACCACCAGTCGTGTATGGGAAGCATACTCTTGATGTCTAGGTAACGTATGGCGGATCTCATCATGGATCCATAGTTGTCTACATAATGGTCCAGTACCTGGGGCAGGTGGGAGATGGGATTCCCCACTATTTTTCCGTGCCGAGTCCTCCAGGCCAGGTTGGGAACATGGAATAGGTCTTTGGTGCGTCCTTGGGAAATAGCCTCCATAAGCATGCGTAGAGGCTCCTCGGTGGAATCCCCCCTGAGCACATAGTCAACCTCGGGCCTTTGAAGAAGTTCCATAAAAAAGTAAGAGGAGGAGAACCCTCCCATTATGACCGGTATCCCCGGATGATGCTTTTTACATATGGAAGCCACCTTCAGGCTTCCCTGCACGTGGGGGAGCCAGTGAAGATCTATACCAAAGGCCAAAGGCCTAAGAGCCTTGATCACGGCCTCCGGGTTATAGCTTGGGCTCTTGAGCATCCGAAGAGCCAAATTGATGATCCTGACCCTAAAGCCGCTACGGCCCAAGTACTCGGCCATGGCCGTGAATCCAACTGGATACATCTCAAAGATGGCCGTAGAGGGGATAACGTCGCTTATAGGGCCGAACATTATGGGATGGTCTCTGAAATCATAGACACTAGGGGGATGAAGTAACACAAGGTCTGTTCTGGAAAAAGGCCACATAAAAAAACGATCTCCTTGGCTTGGAATGAAAAAAAACCTAAAGGCGGGTTTCCCCCGCAAGCCAAATATAATCGGTTTCTCTACACCTCAAAGGTAAGCGATCACAGGATGATTCCGTTTCTCGGAGCGGCTTGGCAGATCCGCTTTGATTTTCCAGTATTTGGACCTGGGGGAAACCCTCTGGCCCGAAGCTAAGCTGAGGGCGACCGAGGGAGGGGGCAAATATCCCCCGGAGACCAAATCCTTTGGAAAATCAAGCGCCGAGGGCTTGAAGCAAAGAGAAATGCCATCACCCCCGTGACCAACTACCCTCAAAACGCAACCCCCCAAGGCGCCAGCCATCAAAGACCATGAGCTGATCCATGGGGAGTTCCGCCTCCCAACTCCCATGACCTGTCAAAGGCTCGTTTGGGCCAAAGGAGAGGGGCAAGCCCATTTGGATAGAATAATTCATTGCTGGGTGGGCCGTCACCCCCCCAAGGCAAATGGGGAAAGATGGAGGCCAAAAAAATTTTTTTGAACCTGGAACCTTTTTCAGTTGGTGTTGTCTTAAATTTTAGGAAACAACTCCCTCAACCTCCTCCACTTTGGCCCCCGTACCCAGCGGGGGTTTTTGTTTGGGGGAACAATAGGGACCGGTTCCAAGATTTTCTGGAACAAAAAATTCCCAGGGGTGTCTAAATTTGTGGGGAAGCGATCTCCCCAAACCTCCTTTACCTTGGCCCCCGCACCCAGTCGGGGGCTTCTCTTTTCCAGTTCGTGGTTCAAGCTTTAAGAGTCTTGGGCTGCCGAAGGGCGCTCCCTTGCCATCTGCTCTTCTATCTCTTCCAATTGGGCTTGCAACTCTTCCCACCTCTGTGTCCAGTTTCGGACCTGGGCCCTAAGGGTCTCGAATTCCTGTTGTATGGCCTTGGCCCTCTCGGCAAAACGATATAGCTCCACATCACCCATTTCCCTTTGGATCTCATCAAGCCTCTGCGAGGCGACTTCCACCTGATTTTCAAGACTTCTTATTTCGCTTTCAATGGGTTCCTTGAGCCTGTAAAACTTGTTTCTCCATTCTGCCTCAAGGCGTTTTTGCTCTTTTTCTCTACGGACCGATTTGCCTTGCAAAGGGCTGACTTGGGCCTGGGTAGGCTCAACATTTCTTCCAGCCCAAGAACTAAGGTAAGCCTGATAGCTGCCGTGGAAAACCTCCCAGCCTTGGGGGCGCATCAGGAGAGTCTGATGGGTGACTCTATTCATCAGCTCCCTGTCATGGGTCACCAAGCACAGCGCCCCTTTGAACTCAACCAAGGCCCTCTCCAAGACCTCTCTGGAGGAGATGTCCAGGTGATTTGTGGGTTCGTCCAAAAGAAGCATATTGGCTTCAGCCAAGAGAATCTTGCACAGAAGCAGGCGGCTTCTTTCTCCGCCGCTTAGAACCGATACCCTCTTGAACACCGCATCTCCGCGGAAGTGAAAGGCGCCCAAAAGATCCCTGAGCTCTCCCTGGTGGGGATGAGAGCTGGTATCCAGCAGTTCTTCCAAGACCGTCTTTTCAGGGTGGAGCTTATCCATGTGGAGCTGGGAAAAATGCGCTATCCTAACCCCATGGCCGGTCCTGCGGATTCCTTCTTGGGGGGAGAGTTCACCTGCCAGGAGCTTAAGAAGAGTGCTCTTACCAGAGCCGTTGGGACCTACGACCGCCAGCTTGACGCCTCTTTCCAGAACTAAGGAGGCTTTTTTGAAGACAGCTCTTTCGTTGAATCTGAATGAGATCTTCTCCAGCTCGGCTACTATTCTTCCCGAAGGCGGCGCTGGTGGGAATCTGAATTTCATTTCTTCTGTTTTTCGAGGTGGTTCAACAAGTTCCAACTTCTCAATGGACCTTATACGGCTCTGGACCTGTCTGGCTCTATCTTTTCTGGCCCGGTTCCGCTCTATAAAGCGTTGAACTTGCCTCAGTTGCTCTTGCTGCGCCCTATAAGCAGCCCACCTTTGTTCCAGACGCCGCTGTTTCTCCTTTCTGTAAAAATCAAAGTTCCCCGAATAGGAGACCAGCTCTCCTGCTTCAAGTTCCAAGATCCGGCTTACCACTTTGTTCAGGAGGGTCCGATCATGAGAGATGATCAGTAAGGCCGCTTGCATTTGCACCAAGAAGTCCTCCAGCCACCTCAAGGCCTCCAGGTCCAGGTGATTGGTGGGCTCGTCCAAAAGCAACAAGTCCGGATCGCTCAAAAGCACCCGGGCCAGCGCCAATCTCATCATCCAGCCGCCGCTTAGGGTTTCTGTGGGCCGGGAGAAATCCTGCTGCTCAAAGCCCAGGCCTATGAGGATCTTCTCAGCCCTGGGCTGCAAGTCATATCCTCCTAGGTGCTGAAAGCGATCCATGAGTTGGGAGAGTCTGAGGGCCATCTCCTCCCGATCAGCTCCAGAACCGGAGTCCATCTCTTTTTGGAGAGCTCTCATCTGTTTTTCCACCCACCGGATCTCTTCTGCCACATCCAGAACCTGCTCCATGACCGTTTTCCCCCTAAAGGAGAGCAGATCTTGGGGGAGATAACCAATGCGGATATGGCGGGCCACATGGATTTCCCCTTCATCGGGTTCTAATTCACCCAGCAGAATTCTAAGCAAAGTGCTCTTGCCCGAACCGTTGGGACCTACCAGCCCTACTTTCTCGCCTCTGTTGATGTGAAGGTTGGCCCGGCGGATAAGGTCCTGCTTGCCGTAGAATTTGGTGACCTGATTGGCAGCGATAAGCATGTACGATATGTTACTTGCCGCCCCTTATGCAGTGCAAGATAAGTCGGAAAAGGAGCATACCATGGGCAAGCATTCCCACCAGTTCGTGGAAAATTATCAGGGGGAGGTGGCTTTCGGGCTCTCAAGGGAGCTGGACGAGGCCTCTTTCAAGGTTTTTCTCCAGAAATTTTCCGACGACCGCCTCTTGGAGGCGATATGCCCTAGGCTCACCCAAGAGGAGATAGACCGCACAGTGCACCTTCTCACCGGATTGATGCGCGCTCACTTGAAAGAAGAGGAATATCACCAACTCTTTCTCAAGGAGCTGAAGTGATCCGACCGGTTGGGAAAAAATCGGAGCTTGGCAGATGGATTAAGAAACGCTTCAAGCTCTTTCGCAGGTCTCTTTACCCCTTGGGAGTGGAACTGGCCAAGCTTTGTGTGGCCTCATTGGGAAGGAGCGGCTATGAGCCTTGGGGCCGCTTGCTTGGTTTCTTGGCTTTCCAAGTTCTTCCCAAAGAAAGAAACCGGGCCATCCGGCAGCTTAACCTGGCTTTGGGGGAAAAGTATGAGCCTTCTGCCATTCGCAAGATAGCACTGGAGTGCTTCCAATCCCTTGCCCTAAGCGGCATGGAGTGCCTAAACATGCAGCGCATGCAAAAGCATGAGATTCTGGGGCTGGTTGAGATTCAAGGCTGGGAACATGTTGAGCAAGCTAGGGCAAAAGGAAAGGGAGCCATATTTGTTACAGGTCACCTGGGCAACTGGGAGCTTTGTGCAGTATATGTGGCCCTAAAGGGTTTCCCCATGAATGTTGTGGCCCGGCGCATCTACGTGGAGGAGCTGGACAGGCAACTTGTCTCCATGCGGCAGGCCATGGGCGTAAACACCCTTTATCGTGATCAGTCCATGCGGCTGATGCTTAGGTGCTTGGAGCGAAATGAGTTTTTGGGCATCCTCCCAGATCAGGATGTGAGACGGGTCGGAGGCATCTTTGTGGAGTTCTTCGGCCGTCCTGCATATACTCCTGTGGGCCCGGCCTTGCTGGCCTTGGCAAGCGGAGCCCCCTTGTTGCTTGCCAGGGACATCCGGAAGGCCGGGCGACATCGAATTACAGTGGATCCCCCGCTCTACGCAAACCCTAAAGCTCCAAGACAGGAAGAGGTAAGGCGGCTCGTTTCCCTTTACACCAAGAGATTGGAGGAGTTCATAAGGGAGCACCCGGGGCAATGGGTCTGGATGCACAGGCGTTGGCGCACCCGCCCTTCTTGAGGCCTTCATACGGCAGAGGCTTCCCCATAGCGCGAGCTCTCCCAAAAAACCTCAAGCCAAAGCTGTTGGCCAGCTAGGGCCAGTTTCCAATTCAGGGGCAAAACCTCTCCTCAAGGTGTTCTCAGTGATTGTTCGCGGCTCCATGAACTGTAGGAGATAATCTGGACCTCCTGCCTTGGAGCCTATTCCGGACATCTTGAATCCCCCAAAGGGTTGACGGCCCACAATCGCCCCCGTGATCTTCCTGTTTATGTACAAGTTCCCCACCCTGAAATTCTGCTTTACCTTCTCTATGTTGCCTGGGCTTCGAGAGTAAAAACCACCAGTTAGGGCATAAGGAGTTGCATTTGCTACCTCCAGAGCCTGCTCCAGGTCTTCGGCCTCCATCACACAAAGCACGGGCCCGAAGATCTCCTCCTGGGCCAGCTTGTGTTGGGGAGGGATTCGGGCAAAAATAGTGGGTCCCACGAAATAACCCTCTTGGGGTGCATCCCCCTGGAAAAGCAGTTCCCCTTCTTCCCTGCCCAACTCAATGTAATCCAAAATGCGTTTCATGGCTTGTAAATCTATTACTGCGCCCATCCCAACCGAGGGGTGGAGGGGATCTCCCACTTTGATGCTCCTTGTGGCCTCCACCAGCCTCTGCACAAACCGCTCGTACTGCTCCTGAAGGACTATTACACGGGAACAGGCGGAGCACTTCTGGCCCTGAAACCCGAAGGCAGACTGCACCACTCCCAGGACTGCGGCATCCAGGTCGGCATCTGCATCAACTATGATGGCGTTCTTGCCGCCCATCTCCACCACAGCTCTCTTGAGCATTTCTTGCCCGGGTTTTACAGTCGCGGCTCTTTGAACTATTTCCAGCCCCACCTCTTTTGAGCCTGTAAACGCAATGAGGGCCACCTTGGGGTGTTCCACCAGCCAGGCGGCTGTCTCGCCACCGGTACAGGGGAGAAAGTGGAAAACCCCCTTTGGGAAACCGGCCTCCCGAACCGCCTCTGCCAGAGCTGCCCCTGTTACGGGAGAAAGGCTGGAGGGCTTGTAAATGACCGGGTTGCCCGCAACGAGGGCTGCCATGCTCATACCTGTTGATATGGCCAAAGGGAAATTCCAGGGTGCAATAATCAAGACCACTCCCCTTGGTTCGTAGAAGTAATCGTTCGTTTCGCCGGGCATGGGATCCATTTTCCGGGGGGTGGCCATCCTGAGCATCTCCCTAGAGTAATACTCACAGAAATCTATGGCCTCGCACACATCCGCATCAGCTTCCCTCCAGGTCTTGGAGACTTCATACACCTGAAGGGCTGCCAGCTTATCCCTTCTGGAACGCAAGATTTCACCCACCCGCATCACCAATCTGGCCCGCTTTTGGACGGGGGTTTCCCTCCAATGCTCAAGAGCCTTGTAAGCTGCTGTCACGGCTTTTTCCGCTTCCTCCCGGTTGGCCAGGAAGGTGCGACCCACCACCTGAGAAGGTCGCGCTGGATTCACCGAGAGAAGCTCCCTAGAGGTTGTGAGTTTCTTGCCATCAACCCAGAGGGGATGGGTTTCCCCCAACTCTCGTCCTGCACTCAGAATCGCCTTTTCAAAGTTCTCCCTAAAGAGGGCTTTCCCGAAATCCCTTGGAGGTTCCAGCCCGTAAGATCCCGGCCAAGCAGCCTTGGAAGCGGCTTGAGGGGAGGGCTCCTCCAAGCTCTTCGGAGCCGAGAGGAGTTCCTCCTGATCCACTCCCTCTGCAAAGCTTTTCCTTAGAAAGGATTCATTGGAGGTGTTTTCCAGAAGCCGCCGGACAAGGTATGCCATGCCGGGCAATAGCTCTCCTATGGGGCAGTATTCACAAAGGGGCAACCCCAGTTCCAGCATGGCTTTCTTGACCGGCTCAGCCATTCCGTAAAGCATCTGTATTTCAACAGCATGCTCCTCTAACCCCAGATGTCTTGCAGCAACTACTCCATGGGCTATGGATCTCACATTGTGGGTTGCAATGGCGGTCTTAACCAAAGGATATGCTGCCAGGCAGATTCGGGTGGCCTCTTCGAAGGCCGCATCTGTCTCCCCTTTTTGGAGGAAAACCGGTACAGGCCAGCCGTTCCATCTGGCCACCACCTGTTCGTAGTCCCAGTACGCCCCCTTGACCAAGCGGATTGTTATTGGTCTGGATCTCTCCCGGGCCCACTGGATCAGCTCCTGCAAATGCTCCTTGTAATCCCTCAGATAAGTCTGAATGACTATTCCGGCTGCCGGAGCTGCACGGAATTCCTCCTCTTCCAGAAGGCTCTTGAAAGTGGCCAGGGTGAGCTCCAGAAAGGCGAATTGCTCCATGTCAATGTTCACAAAGCCTCCATGCTCATGAGCTTGCCTGAAAATAGGTCTTAGCCTTTCCTTCAGTGCCGAGACCGAGCCGCCAAAATCAGCAGGATCCATCTGGGAGAAAAGTGAGGACAATTTCAGGGAGACACTCAATCTGGGGAAATGCTTTTCCCTCTCAATATCAGTGGCGGGCCACTTTCCTATCCGGGGGCCTAGAACCTGGAAAAGCTCCAGATACCGACTCTGATACTGCAGGGCCTCCTGTTCACTCACCGCTACCTCGCCAAGAAGGTCCAATGTGAAGGCTATGCCACGGTTCCAGCCATGGCGAAGCAAATCCAAGGCTTCTGAGGGGGTGCTCCCCACAATGAAGCGTTTTGCTATTTCTTCCACGTTCCTGCGTGTCTGCTGGGCAGCCAAAGGTGCTGTCACAGGATTAGAGGCCAGTGAGGTCACAAGCCACTGGAGCATGGGGGGAAGCTCCACCTCCGGTTGAATGAGGTATTCCTTGAGATGCTGTCCCACTTGTCTGGAGGAGCGAAGCGCAGGAAGCACATCCACAAGTCTAAACATCTGCACCTTGAAAGAAGGATGCTCCATGCACCACTCAAGCATTCTGCCGATCCAATAGTCCCTTCTGAAAAGAGAAGGTTTTTCCTCGCCCATCTTGAGGAAGATGGTCTTGCCCAATTCCCGGACCTCTTCCTCCCAGGGAGAATAGTGCGTCCTCATATGCGCCCTCCAGGCAAAGCCTATGCTGCTTGTTCAGAAGAAATGACGCTTTAGGACTCCCAGTGAATCAACCAAGTTGCGTTCAGCCCCGAATACCCTGCCAAAAGCATGAGGTTAAGAATCCGGCTCCCAGGGCTTCCACCTATTGATCGTGGAGACACTTCTGCTTTCATTCTATCACAGGGGCCCCCGGGTTTTGATGAAGTTAAATGCACTTGAGACTGTTTGTGCCCAATTCGGCTTGGGCTTATACTAAATAATATTTTCAAAAAGGCTCACGCTCAGCCGGGCCTTGGAGGAAGGCTTGAGCTTAACAGGAAAACCAAGAAAGTTTCTAATCTTCACTCTTGCAATTTTTCTCCTTTTGAGCCTGCTTGTCTCGGTCAGATGGATCTGGCTCCCAAGAATTCTGGATAGCCAAGACGTGAAGGCGGCGATTTGTAAGGAGATTGAACGCGCCACGGGTTATGTGGCCAGGCTGGAGTACCTTGAGCTTGCAAGCCTCTCTCTGGTGGAAATCAGGGGCAGGGGGCTCACATTGGAGAGCCCCTCGGGAGGCAACGTCTTGGTGATTCCCCAGGTGGCGGTGGAGCTGCGCTGGAAGGATCTGCTGGCGGGCCAAGTGCTCCTTCGCTCCATGATCCTGGATGGATTGGAAATGGACCAACCAGAGCTTCTGCTCCTGGAGCAAGGAAAGAGCGAGGCAGGGCTCCAGAGGCTGGGCCATATAAAATTACGTAACTCTACACTGAGATGGGTTTTTGCCGGTGAAAAACTCTTGGTATTGCAGAACATTACGGCTGATCTCCACATGGGGGAAGAAGGCCAGACCCTGGACTTCTGGCTCAAGGGAGACATGAGGGCAGGGACTCAAAATTGGCCGGTTCAGTTCAGGGGAAGGCTGGAGCCTAGTGGTTCGGGAAAGGCCCTTTTGGAATGTGAGTCCGTCTCCTTGGAGGAACTGAGTGGGCTTTTGCTGCCGCCACAGGAGGCGGATCGGGTGGTTGGAAAGGCCGGGCTGCGTGTGGAGCTCCAAAGGGGATCCAACGGGCAACTTCTCTGGGATGGATACCTCGAGGCAAAAGAGCTAAGAGTGAACTGGCCCAAGGTGCTGGAGATTCCTTTTGAGGCCAAGCAGCTCAAAGCCCATGCCAAAGGGATCTGGGAGCGGGGTTACTGGAGCATTCAGGAAGGCAGGATTAAAAGCCAGGAGCTGTCTTTGGAGGGACAGCTAAGCAATTCTGTCCATGGTTTGACGGGCTTTGTTCGCGCAGGATCTTTTTCCTTCCGAAAAGTCATACCTTATTTGGACCGCGAGCTTATAGGGCCGGCACTTTACGGCTTTTTCAGGGAAGAACTCCTAGGAGGGGAGGGAAAGGGGGCGGTCTTCAGGCTTTTACCCGAGGATCAAGGCTCCAACGGGGGAGCAAACAGACTTGTAATGGAGCTTGAATTCGAGGAGGCCTCCCTGCGTTTTGACCCTCGCCTGCCTCCCTTGGAGAATTTGGCCGGGACCTTGGTGTGGCAAGGCGACAGGGTCTGGTTCAAGAATCTCAAAGCTCAATACAGAAACCGTGCTTTCATAGGCATGGAAGCCCGTATAACAGAGATCGGAAGGGTTTCGCTCCTGGAGGGGAGTTTCTCCTTGGAGCTGGCTTGGCCTGAACTGGAAGAGCTTTTCTCCGCGGTTGCACCATCAAGAGCAAAGGGTGCTTTGCTTTCTAAGGTGGAGGGAAGTTCGGTTCTTGATCTGACCCTCCGCAAGGCCTTCTTGCGCAAGGATCCTCTTTATTACGAGGCCAAGATTCGAATAAATGGGGCCTGGGGTGAACTGCCTGGGGTCCCTCCCCCGTGGAAGGTGGATTCAGGGGAAATTACGGCCACTCCCAAGAAAGTTGAGATAGGATCCTTAAAGGGCACCTGGAGCGGCTCCTGGTGGGAGGCGGCCGGTTCCATGCAGAACTGGGGAGATGAGCGACCGAACCTTTCCTTGAAGGGGAAAATGGGAATTCCCTCCGAACTTCTGCAAGCGGCTTTTCTTCAAATCCTCCCCGGTATGGAAATAGTAAAAGCAGAGAACCTGCCTTTGGATTTCTCCATCCAGGGCTATTTGCAGGAGGCAACTGCAAGGCTTCAGGCAGACCTCTCCCCAACGGAGCTGGTTTACAAGGAGCTTTGGGAGAAGCCCTTGGGAGAGCCTTTGGATGTGGAATTGGTCCTGGAGGGCAGCCTGGGAGGCGAGTGGAATTTGCAAGAGGCGCGGGCACGGTATGGAGTGGCATACATGCTCATAAGCAGCTCCGGGTCAGGGGAGGTAGGCCTCTGGAACTTCCAGCTTGCTCCATGTCCCACAGATGAGCTGGTCAAACATTGGCCGGTTTTAAGGGGAAAGCTGGAAGGGGGAGAGGTGGAGATAAAAGGGCGTGTCAGATCTAAAGAATCCATTTCCTGGGATGCCAACATAAGCGCCAGGGAAGTGAGAATCTCCCAAGAAGTGGCAGGAAGTTCCTTGTTGATTCGCTCGGGTCGTTTCCAGCTCAATCCAACCGGCATCACAGCCGAGTCAGCCCAAATTGAAATGGAATCTCAGCAGCTCACCTTTTCCGGCTCCATCCAGGCTGCGCAAGAGCAGAAATTCAAGATAAAGGGGGGGCTTAGGGGAGAGGCACTGGATCTGGATGGATTTTTGGCCCGCAGGTCGGGAAACAACAGTGGGGAGAAGGGATCTGAATCCGGTAAGAGACTCAAAGAGTGGATAGACAAGCTTGAGGAGTCCCAGATGGGCCTGGCCTTTAGGAGCATGAAGTTTCTGGGATTGGACTTCACAGGGGTGCAGGCCAGGATGTTGAAAAAAGGCCATGGGATTTCCCTGGAGGGCTATGTTGGTCATCTGGCAGGCGGAGAGGTCTCCATGGAAGGAAACCTGAACCCAGAGGGCATGTGGAGCCTAAAAGGAACCCTTAAGGGGGCCCGCTCAGCTGAGTTCTTTGCAGCATTGGGTCTTAAAGAAGCCCTTATAGAGGGAACCCTGGGGATCAAAGTGGACATCCAAGGCGGCACAAACAATGATCCACCCAGTCGTTATCGTGGGATGCTGAATCTGGAGATAGAAAAAGGCTTAATGAGACGGTTCCCTGTCTTGGCCAGCGTACTTTCCATGATGAACCTGAGTCAGCTCTTTACCGGGAGGCTTCCCGACTTGTCTTCTGAAGGAATGGTGTTCAAGAGCATTCGAGGCACCTTCCAGCTGGACCAGGGGGTGCTCAGAACAGAGGACTTGCGTGTGGAAAGCGAAGCCGTGGTGATCACCATGGTGGGGGATATTGATCTTAGAACCAGGCAGTGCGACCTGAAGGTGGGGGTACAGCCTTTCGTAGGAGTGGACAGATTTGTGGACAAGCTTCCCATAATCCGTCATTATTTGGCAGGTCCCAAGCGAACCGTCCTGGCCACCTACTTCCTGGTGACCGGCCCGCTGGATCAGCCAGAGGTGAATGCCGTGCCTTTTCGTTCTTTGGGGCAGACCGTGATGGAAATGTTCCTTAGGCTTTTCCAAAATCCTTTTGGAGACTTGGGTCCACCAGGAGAGCTACCTCCAGAGCCTGAGGCGCCATATGGAGCCCGTTGAGAGGGGTTGCCTTGGAGGCCAAAAAGATTATATTTTTAACACATGGGCAAGGAGAGCAAGCCGGCCCGGATGTTTGGAATCAAAGCGGGATAAGGGATCCCGGGATAAGTTAAAGAGAGGGGGGTGAGGTAATGCCCATCTACGAGTATAGGTGCCAGGACTGTGGAAAGGATTTGGAGGTAATGCAGAAGATCACCGAGAATCCCCTGGAGTCATGTCCTTCCTGCGGCGGTGTGCTCCAACGCCTTATTTCAAACACTTCTTTTGTGCTTAAAGGAACAGGCTGGTACGCAACGGATTACGCCCGTAAAGGAGCTTCTGCCTCGAGTTCTTCCCAAGGCTCCTCGGCATCCAAGTCCGAGAAGGATTCCTCCAAGGACTCGGCATCTGAAAAGAAAAATTGATTCAGGAGCCATTCTTCTTGAAGCACCCGGGGAAAAAGCCGGGTGCTTGAACCGAGTTATTCCTAAAGAGGGCCAGTGCGAGCTGCCCCAGAGTTTCCCAAACAGCAGGGCTCACCAGGAATAAAAGCCCATCGGCTCATCAGATCCTTTTAGCGGACCACCAAGTGGAACTGTGGCAGGCCTTCCCATGTTATTATTATGGAAGCTGTGTCTGCACTATGTACAGCTGGTTTACAGTGCAGGATAACTTCTCCATATTGCCAAAGTGATTCATGGCCAAAGAAAACTCTGATCTTACATCCCCAGCCCGGCCCAAGATTGGATCCGGGAATGGCAAAATAAACCGGGCCTTCGGGGTTTGCTCCCCAATAGCGTCGGTCTTAAGGGAGAGTTTGGGCTAGGAGGCTCTCATGCAGGAGAATTCGCTTTGCCGCAGGGAGTTTGCGGGGGTTTTGTTGGCGGGGGCCTGTGCCCTAGCCTCCACAGCGCTTCCAAAAAATTGCAGGGCTCTTCAGCCTTCAGCTGGAGAGGAATTGGTGGAGGTGATGTTTTACCAGAGCTTGGATGGGGACAGGGTGGAGTGCCAGGTTTGTCCACGAAAGTGCCGTATCGCTGACCAGGAAAGGGGTTTTTGCGGGAACAAGGAAAATCGGGGAGGCCGTTACTATACCCTGGTGCACTCCAGAGCCTGCGCGGTTCATGTAGACCCCATAGAGAAAAAGCCTTTTTTTCACTTCCTCCCGGGCAGTTTCTCCTTCTCCATTGCTGCTGCGGGTTGCAACATAGAATGCCAGTTCTGTCAAAACTGGCAGATCGCCCAATTCAGGCCAGAGCAGGTCAGATCAGCCTTCCTACCCCCGGAAGAGGTGGTCAGAAGAGCCAAGGAAACCTCTTGCCAAAGCATAGCCTATACTTACTCGGAGCCTGTGAGCTTCTATGAATACATGTTTGATACGGCTGTTGTGGGGCAAAAAGAAGGAGTTCGATCAGTAGTGGTAACCAATGGTTACATAAATGAGGAACCTCTGAGGCGACTGTGCGATCATGTGGCGGCGGTGAAGGTGGACCTTAAGGCTTTCACCGAAAGGTTCTACAAAGAGATCTGCAGGGGGGAGCTGAAACCGGTCAAGGAGACGCTCATTAGACTCAAGCGCTGGAAGATCTGGACTGAGATAGTTGTCTTGATAGTGCCAGGACAGAATGATAAGCCTGCCGAGATCAGGGAAATGGTCAAGTGGATCCGGGAAGAGCTCTCTCCGGATGTGCCCTTGCATTTCACTAGGTTCCATCCGGCTTACAAAATGCAGGATCTGCCTCCCACGCCGGTGGCCACCTTGGAGAGATGTGCAGCCATAGGGAAAGAGGAAGGATTGAACTTTGTTTACATAGGGAACGTGCCGGGGCACAGAGATGAGAACACCCGCTGCCCAGCATGCAACCAGGTTGTGATCTCCCGAAAGGGATTCGGGATTCTGAGTAAGAACCTGCGGGAAGCTCGGTGCGGATTCTGTGGTTTTCAGATCCCGGGCGTATGGGCGTGATCCTCTAGCCCGGATTATTCTCCAAAGCCTGTGACTTTATGGGCTCAAGCCCCTGCTCAAGCTTTGGCATATTTCGACTCAAACCAGGAGCAAAGCTGAAACCAAGAATCAGGGTTTTTTTGAGCATGGAACGGTTTGCCCAAGCATGTCATTATGATAGCCCGCACTATCCACTACTGGTGAATAATCTTGGGCAAGCCTTTGATTTTGGGCAAAGCCCGCCTCAGGAATTCCTTTCGTAGATTATCCTCATGCCGTCTAGCAGCAAGAACTCGTCGACCTCCTCTATGGTACTTGATTCAGAGGCTACGACTGAGGCCAGGCCCCCTGTGGCCACAACCCTTGTAGTGCCTTCCCCGTGTTCCTTCCGTAGTCTCTCCACTATGCCGTCCACCAGGCCCACATAGCCCCAAAACAATCCTGACTGGATGGAACTCACAGTGTTCTTACCCAGCACCGATACTGGCTTAGCGAACTCCACCTTGGGCAGCTGGGCCGTCCTCTGGAACAGGGCTTCGCTGGCCACACCTACGCCCGGGGCTATGGCTCCTCCCAGGTACTCCCCTCTGGGGGAGATCATGTCAAAGGTGGTGGCTGTGCCGAAATCCACCACTATAACCCCTTGGCGGTATCTCTCGAAGGCAGCCACACCATTGACTATGCGGTCAGCCCCCACCTCCTTGGGGTTGTCATACAGGATAGGCATTCCGGTCTTAATTCCAGGGCCCACTACAAGTGGAGTTACACCAAAATAGCGTTGGCACAGCTCATGGATGGCTCTTAGCAGCGGTGGCACAACGCATGAAACCACCACGGCCTGCACATCCTTCATGGGCAGTCCTGCCCATTGGAACAGATTCCACACCAACATGCCGAACTCATCCGCGGTCTGTCCCTGGATGGTCCTGATTCGCCAGTGGCTGAGCAACTTCTTCTGCTCATAAACTCCGAACACGGTGTTGGTATTTCCAACGTCCACCACCAGTAACATCACAGACCTCCTTGAACCGCATTTCCCAAGAGACTGGAAGGGTTTGAGCCCCTTCCCTCTTTATTCAGTAGCGGTGGATGATGCGGCTTAACCCCTCACCACTTCCTTGAGCCTCTGTATTCCCTCGGCCAGCTTGCGGCTTTTGCTTTCCAGATCCATGGCCTTGTTTCTAACCCTCTCCACCACCTCCAAAGGGGCCTTTTTCACGAACCCGTGGTTGGCCAGCTTAGCCCTTACAGCCTCCAGTTCTTTTTCTATCTGCTCCTTTTCACGGCTGAGCCTATCTTGTTCCTTGTCCAGGTCCAGGACTCCTTTCAGGAGCAGGTGTATCTCCACGCCCTCGGCTATGGAATAAACAGCCATGGGCGGCCTTGAGGCCCTCGCATCCACCAGGAGATCTTTGACCTTCCCAAAGGTACAGATCATCTCTTGGTGAGCCTTCAAGGTGTTTTCCAATTCTGCCGGGGAGATCAAAACCACGTTGAGCTTAGCCCCAGGAGGGATCCCCATCTCTGCCCTGAGGTTTCTGATTCCGCCCACTACAGCCTGCAGTAGCTGCACCTCTGCTTCAGCCTCTGGATCCAGCAATTCCCTGGAAGGTGTGGGAAACCTACAGCTCATTATGGATCCTTCAATGCCTGGGATGGCATGCCAGATCTCCTCGGTTATGAAAGGAGCAAAAGGGTGAAGCACCTGCAGCACCTGAACCAGCACTTCCAGCATTGCGGCCTGGGCACTCTGTTTTTCAAAGGCCTCAGTGGGGCGATAGAGAGAGGGTTTTATCCATTCCAAGAACCAATCGCAATACTCATGCCAAAGAAACTGGTAGATGGCCCCAGCAGCATCATTGAAACGATAGGAATCCAGGTGTTCCCTCACCTCCATTATGGTCCTTGTAAGCCGGCTGAAAATCCAGCGCTCCACCAAAGAAGGCTTTCCCCCTTGGATAGGCCAGCTTGGAGGAAGTTGCTCATCCAGGTTCATGAGTACAAAGCGGGCGGCATTCCACAATTTATTCATAAAGTTTCGATAACCCTCCACCCTTTCAAAGGAGAGCTTTATGTCTCTACCCTGTGCTGCAAAGGCGGCCAGAGCAAATCTGAAAGCGTCCGCTCCATACTGCTCTATAACCTCCAAAGGGTCTATGACATTGCCCAAGGACTTGCTCATCTTGCGGCCTTCTATATCTCTGACGAGGGCGTGGATGTACACATCTCTAAAAGGTACGTCTCCCATGAACTTAAGGCCCATCATTATCATCCTGGCCACCCAGAAGGTCAGGATATCGAAGCCAGTCACCAGGAGACTGGTTGGGTAATAGAACTGCAGCTCTGGGGTTTTCTCAGGCCAACCAAGGGTGGAAAAAGGCCAGAGGGCAGAACTGAACCATGTGTCCAGGACGTCGCTTTCTTGTTCCAAATCGGGGCTGCCGCAACTTGAACAGCTCTTGGGATCTTGCCCGGTCACTGTCACATCCCCGCACTTTCGGCAATACCAGGCCGGGATTCTGTGCCCCCACCAAATTTGCCTGGATATGCACCAATCCCTTATGTTTTCCATCCAGGCGAAGTAGTCGTTCTCCCATTTCCCCGGAATAATCCGAATCCTGCCTTCTCGAACGGCCCGGATTGCTTCTTTGGCCAAGGGCTCCACTTTTACGAACCATTGCTTGGAGAGGGTTGGCTCAATCACCGTGGCGCATCTCTGACAATGCCCAACCTTATGGGTGTAAGGCTCTACTTTTTCCAGTAAACCCTCCTGCCTCAAAGCTTCCAGCACAGCCTTCCTGCACTCCTCCCGGTCCATTCCTGCGAAAGCCCCGGCTTTACGGTTCATTCGGCCTTCTTCGTCTATGACCCGGACCTTTTCCAGCCCATGGCGCAGGCCTATTTCAAAATCATTTGGGTCATGGGCCGGTGTGATCTTAAGGGCTCCTGTGCCGAAAGCCGGCTCCACATATGAGTCTGCAATCACGGGAATGGCTCGTCCCACAAGGGGCAGTATGCAGGTTTTGCCCACCAGGCTCTGATATCGCTCGTCTTCTGGATTCACGGCCACCGCTGTATCCCCCAGCATGGTCTCGGGTCTGGTGGTGGCCACAACTATGTATCCGGGACCCTCCCTGAGAGGATAGCGCACGTAATAAAGGCTTGAGGCGTGCTCCTGGTGCTCCACCTCCAAGTCTGAAAGGGCTGTGGAGCAACGAGGACACCAGTTGATTATGTAGTCACCCTTGTAAATGAGACCGTCCGTATAAAGCCTTACAAAAACTTCCCTTACAGCTCTCGAAAGTCCTTCATCCATGGTGAAGCGCTCCCTGCTCCAATCGCAGGAAGCCCCCAAGCGTTTCAGCTGGTGAATGATCTGGCCCCCATAAATCTCCTTCCACTTCCAGACTCTTTTTATAAACTCTTCCCGACCAATGTCGTGGCGGGTGAGCCCTTCGGCGGCCAACTGCTTTTCCACCACATTCTGGGTGGCGATGCCTGCGTGGTCTGTCCCCGGCATCCACAATACATTGAAGCCGTCCATCCTCTTGTAGCGAACACAAATGTCCTGAAGTGTATTGTTGAGGGCATGCCCCATGTGAAGGGAGCCGGTGACATTGGGAGGCGGAATCACAATGGAATAGGCAATTCCGCCTTTTTCCGGCTCAGCCCTGAAAAGTCCTTCCTGTTCCCAATATGTATACCACCTCTGCTCTATTTTTTGCGGATCGAATGTCTTGGGAAGTTCAGTGCCCATTCTCCTTACTCCGAAGCCTGCCTAAGGTCCTTATAGGATCATCATCTTTAGGAAAAACGAAAGGGGGATCTGACCTCAATCCCCCGGTAATCCCTTCTCAGAGCCTATGGCCCAATGGGTGAACGCGGGCTCTTTTCCCCCTCACGGCCTCTGGGAACTCTGTTTGATCTTCTCGATCTCCTCCAGAACAATCCTTTCTGCTTGCTCCAAGGCCACAGCGCGGGCCACTCTTTCCACTATTGGCGGGGCCATCTGGGAGAGTATCCTTTCCACCATCTCTTGAAGGTTTCTAGCCAGCTCCCTTCTTATGCCTTCCTCTGAAAAAGGATCCACCAGTCCGAAATCTTCTTCCATCAGCTCCAGCCTAAGCCCTTGGGCAAGGGGAGGAAGCTGGGCCAAGGACAGCTCCAATATCTCAAGAGGCTGAACTCCTGTGTCTTCCTTTGCAGCAGAAAGGGCCGCCAGTTCCTCATCCAATCCTACCTCCTCCAAAGGCTCCAGCACTGCAGCTGCCCGCTGAATCTGCTCTTGAACCATAGCTGGTTTCAGCTCCAGGGGCTCTTCCCGGAGTTCCTTAGGCTCCTCAAAGGTCTCCAGGCTGGGCGGTCTCGCCTCTGTACCCTCTCCAGGCAAAGGATGAGTCTCCACGGCCCCTCCACCTCCCATGGAACTCTCCTCAGCCGACTCCAGGGATATCTCAGTCTGTTCCCAGTCCAAAGAGGTCTCCTCCAAGGATTGGCCCGCATCCTCCTCCAGAGTCTCCATCATACCGGAAACTCTCATATCCTTCTCGACTTCCTCCAGGCCCGTCTCTACAAGCTCCTCTGTCTCACTAAACTCGATAGTTGTCTCCTCCAGGCCTTGGGGTGCAAGAGTATCTCCGTTGGTGGACAGAAGCGTCTCTTCCTCATCCAGGGCCAGGGCCTCAAGCTCATCAGTATCAATGATGCTGTCTGAAACTGTCTCCTCTTTGAGACCCTCTTGGGTGTCCAAGATGAGGCCGGCGGCCTCCTCCTCAGTCCCCAAAAGGGTCTGATCTAAGGCTTGGTCACCTTTTTCCAGAGGAAACTCTTCGTCAAAATCCACTCCCAACTCCACCTCGTCAGTGACCAAAAGATCTTCTTTGGCTGAGCCTGCTCCCACATCCTCTTCTATAGAGCCCAAACCCTCGGCTCCTTCCAGCTCCAGCTCCCCCAGGTCCAGCTCGTCTATTTCTTCTTCAAAGGATAATTCCTCCAACTCCTCGGTCTTTATAGTGCGACGAGCCGAGGAAGGCTCCTGGGCAGTGCTTTCCAAATCCAACTCATCCAAGCCTTCCAAAGCCCCCTCTGAAGTGTCGGCCAAAGTAGCTCCCGGCTCATCCAACTCCTCGGTGAGTTCCAAAATGGAGTCGTCCAGCTCAAGTTCTCCAAGATCAAACTCCTCTTGGGAAACCTCCTCGTCTGTTTCCAGAACCTCCATTTCAGAGGTATCCAGCTTGAAGGTGGACTCCATGGTCATGTCCACCACAGCCAGAACCTGTTGAAGCAAATCATTTCCTTGGAAAGGCTTGCTCAGCTGTGCTTCGGCCCCGGCCTCCCTGGCCCTCTCTGGATCCTCTCCGGAAGACATAATAATAACAGGGACGGACATGAGATCAGGGTCTTCCTTCACCATACGGCAGACCTCATAACCATTCAGATCCGAGAGGTCTCCGTCCAGCAGGATCAGATCAGGATGAAGTTTCTTGGCCTCCAGAATGACCTCAGCGCCCCTGGAGACCGAGAGAACCTCGAAGTCCTTGGGCTCGAGTGTTGCCTCAACGGCCCTCTGCACGGCAATGCTGTCGTCGGCCAGCAGAACTTTTCGAGCCATAACACCCCCTTATAGGTTGAGGACCCGCACTCCTAAGAGAGCTTGGGTCCGTCTTTCGGGATCTTGGCCTCGAGGTCCACCCAAGAGCATGATGTGGTCCCGAGACTCCCCGGCCATCCATGCTCCCTGCATTAGCACACACTCAAAAAACTGTCAAGATATTATATGTTAGGTTCGAAATTTTCCCAACTCACTTCAGGTTTACGCGAGCTTGCCTGCCGGGGCGCGCCTGCTTCCGAAACGTTGTTCCCAAGCAAGGGCCACCGGACTGGCTATGAACACGGTGGAGTAAGTTCCCGCCACTATCCCCACCAGAAGTGCGAAAGCAAAATCGTGAATCACTCCTCCTCCGAAGAGAAACAAAGCTAAATCGGTCACAAAAACAGTCCCGGCTGTCAGAATCGTGCGGCTGAGGGTCTCATTCACGCTTCGGTTGATTATCTCTGCCAGGGGGGTTCTCCTGTATTTTCTTAAGTTCTCTCTGACTCTGTCGAAGATGACTATGGTGTCGTTGACCGAATATCCGACTATGGTAAGAAAGGCTGCAACTATGGGAAGGTCGATCTCCCTCCCGGTTACCGAGAAGGCCCCCAAAGTTATCATCACATCGTGGAAAAGGGCCACCACTGCCCCAAGGGAGTATTTGAACTCAAACCGCCAGGCCAAATAAACCAATATGGCAATGAGAGCCAGCACAACGGCCCATGTGCCTTTGCGCTGCAATTCCTTGCCCACCTTAGGGCCTACCATCTCCACACGCCGGATTTCAAGGCCGCCTTTCCCAAATCGTTCTTCAAGGGCATTCTGTACAAGCCTTGAGAATTCCTCAGGCTTTCCTTCCCCCAAGTCCATCCTCACCAGGAAATCCTGTCCGCTGGCTTTCCCCAGCTCCCAGGCATTCTGCACCACAACGTTTCCAAGCCCTTTTTCCGCCAAGGCCTGCCGCACCTCTCCGGTGGAGGCGGGTTTCTGAGTGCGAATTTCCAGCAAGAGTCCGCCGGCAAAATCAATTCCAAAATCGGGCCCCCCCTTTGCTACCAAAGAGACCACCCCCACCAAAATAAGCAGCCCCGAAAGGCCCATGAAGAGCCATTTTCTCTTTAGAAAATCAATGTTCAGGTCTGAACGGATCAGTTCCATGAGACTTCCTCTTTCTCCTTTATCCTGCCATCCGGATACCCACTCCAATAACCCTACGGCGACCAAGCAGGTAATCGATGATGGTCCGGCTGACCCAGACCGCTGTAAAAAGGTTTGCTACAAGCCCGATGCACAGTGTTACGGCAAATCCCCTGAGCGGCCCTGTGCCGAATTGGAAGAGCAAGGCTGCTGCTATGAGAGTGGTTAGATTGGAGTCAAAAATAGCTGAAAAGGCACGGGAGAAGCCTGCATCCACGGCCAGCCTGAAGGGTTTGCCCGCCCTCATTTCCTCCCGGATCCGCTCAAAAATCAGCACATTGGCGTCCACAGCCATACCCACCCCTAGTATTATTCCCGCTATGCCCGGAAGGGTAAGGGTAGCCTTAAGGACTGCCAAGGCAGCCAACACGATTAGCACGTTGAATGCCAGGGCCAGATCAGCCACCAGGCCTGCAGTGCCGTAATAGAAAGCCATAAAGAAAACAACCGCCAGGGCCCCAATCACCCCGGCGGTGATTCCTGCCTGAATGCTATCCCTTCCCAAAGAAGGCCCCACTGTGCGCTCCTCTTCCACTTCCACAGGCGCAGGCAATGAGCCGGCCTTCAGAACTACCACCAGATCGCGGGCTTCCTCTGGGGTGAAGTTCCCCTCTATGACAGCCCTTCCCCCGTAATGGCGCTGCTTTATTACCGGATGGGAGTAGACCGTATTGTCCAGGATTATGGCCAATTCCTTGCCTACATTGGCTTCCGCCACCTGGTCAAAGAGCTTGGCCCCTCTGGAGTCGAAGCTTATGCCCACCTTGGGCATGTTGTATTCGAACTCAACCCTGGCCTGATCCAACATGTCCCCTGTAAGCAGGGTCTGCTTTTTCACCAGAATAGGCTCTCCGCGAACTCTTCTTCTGGTCTGCGGGTCCACTTTGGAGGTGTAAAGAATCTCTGAGTCAGCAGGCAGGTTTCCTCGAAGAGCTTCCTCCAAAGAATGTTCCCGATCCACTATCTTGAATTCCAACAGAGCGACCCTCTTGATCATCTCCTTGGCGTGTTCCACATCCTCCACCCCAGGCAGCTGGACCAGGATCCGATCTTCTCCCTGGGCCACTATGTCGTGCTCTTTTACTCCCTCTGGATCCAGGCGGTTCCTGATGGTCTCCACCGCCTGACGGACGGCGTTTTCCCTTATCCTATCAGCTTCTTCCTGGGATAGCTGGAATCTGACCTTGAGTTTTCCATCCTCAGTCCCTGAGGAAACCCGCTTGAGTCCCGGGTATTGCTTGGAGACCAAGTTAATGAGGTCCCCCTCTTGTTCAGGCTTTAGCAGAACGATCTCCAGGTCTCTTTCTTTTGCCTCCATCTTGGCAAAACGCACCTTCTCCTTTACCAGAAGATCCTTTAGGTCCCCGGAGATCTGTACCACGGAATTGCGTACAGCCTCTTCCACCTTAACTTGCAAAAGTAGGTGAGCCCCGCCTCGGAGATCCAAACCAAGGGATATCTTCCGGGCGTTCTTTTCCCAGAACTCAGGCAAATCATTCATCAAAGAGGGCCCCACAAAAAAAACGCAGAGAACCAAAACCACCAAGATGGTAAGCCCTCTCCATCTAATGTTTATTTTCATCACTCTTGCGCTCCTTCACAGTTCCCAGACAGGTCCGCACAGCACCAACAGAGGATCCAGACCTCTCACTCCGGATTCTCCCCATCTTCCTCTTTGCCCTTCTTCTTATCTGTTTTTCGGTTGGCTGTTTCGCCGAGAAGAGGCTGAGAAGAAACGTTGGAGACTGAGGAACGCAATACTTTTACCCTCACCCTATCGGCCACTTCCAAAGTAAGTACACTGTCGGTTATTGCCGTGACCTTGCCTATGAGCCCGCCTCCTGTTATCACGGTGTCGCCTTTCTTGAGGTTGGCCAGCATCTCCCGGTGTTGTTTCTGCCTTTTTTGCTGGGGACGTATCATCAGAAAATAGAAAATAGCAAAGATCGCCCCCAACATGATAAAGGTCCCCCATGGGGAGGCTTGACCCCCGCCCTGAGCACCACCCGGCCCCATTGCATAAGCGATTTCTATCAATCCACTGCCTCCTTTCCTTTCACATCGCTGTGACCTATGTCTTCAGAAGTGCGTTCCCTGAAGAAATCACGCTGATACTCAACCAGCCGTCCTTGACTAATGGCCCTTTGCAACTCCTTCATGAGCTGTGCATAATAAAAAAGATTGTGCAGTGTGTTCAACCTTGCCGCCAGTATTTCCCTGGACATATAAAGGTGACGTAGATAGGCCCTTGAATAATGGGTGCAAGTGTAACATCCGCAGGATTCTTCTAATGGAAGCTCTGAACGGGCATTCTGAGCATGTCTTATGTCCAGTTTCCCCTTTCTCGTGAACAGAAGACCGTTTCGTGCGCAGCGGGTTGGCAGAACACAATCAAACATGTCCACTCCCATGGAGACAAACTTGACCAGATCTTCAGGGGAGCCGACTCCCATCAAGTATCTGGGGGCATTCTCCGGTAAATTCTCCAAGGCCATCTGGACCATCTCCACCCTCTGGGCAGGGGACTCCCCCACGCTCAATCCACCTATGGCATAGCCCTGGAAACCTATCTGGACCAACTCTTGGGCGCTGCGGCGCCTTAACTCTGGGAAAAGACCCCCCTGTACGATTCCAAAAAGACTCATGCCCCCTGAATTCTCCCCCATGGAATTCTTGCAGCGCAAGGCCCACCTCAGAGTCCTATTGGTGGACTCTTCCGCATACTCACGTGAAGCATTGTGGGGGATACACTCATCAAGGCACATGGCCAAGTCCACTCCGAGGTCGATTTGGATGCGCACAGCATCCTCTGGTCCCAGGAAAAGAGGGGTCCCATCCAGGTGAGATCTAAAGAAGACACCTTCATCCGTGATCCTCCTCAAAGGGGCCAGGCTGAAAACTTGGTAACCACCGCTGTCGGTTAGTATGGGCCCGGGCCAATTCATGAAGCGGTGAAGCCCGCCCAGTTCCTTTATGAGCTTTTCTCCTGGCCGCAGGTGGAGGTGATAAGCATTACAAAGGATTATCTGGATCCCCAGACCTCTCAGTTCCTCAGGGCTCATGCCCTTTACAGTGGCTTGGGTGCCCACCGGAATAAAGGCCGGAGTGGTAAAGGCTCCGTGAGGAGTGCGCAATACACCCACACGTCCGCAACCCCCAAGATCTTCTGCAAGAACCTGGAATCCTTGCTCTCCAAAATGAATCCGACTTGAGTGGTTGCCCGAAAATTCTCCCATCATTCTTCTGCTCAGGAAATGAACATTGCATCCCCGTAACTATAGAACCTGTAGCCCATGCCTATTGCTTCCCCATAGGCTTTTATTACCTTATCCCTGCCGGCAAAAGCCATGACCAAGGCAAGCAGACTAGTTCTAGGGAGGTGGAAGTTGGTCAGGAGAGCATCCACGGCCTTAAAGCAATACCCCGGCTTTACAAAAAGATTTGTAAAGCCTTTGTAAGGAGCCAAAAAGCCATTTTGCCCAACAGCTGACTCCAAAGCTCTCACCACCGTAGTTCCTACTGCTATTACACGACCTCCCTGTTGCCGAGTCCTAACCCAAGCTTCACAGCAAGCACCGTTCACCTCCACATACTCCGGGTGCATCCGGTGCTCCTCCAAGGTTACGGTGCGAACAGGCAAAAAGGTGCCCATCCCCACCTGAAGTGTTATGTTGGCCCATCCAACACCCAACTGCTTAAGCTTTTGAAGCACGGCTTTGTTGAAATGAAGGCCTGCTGTAGGGGCTGCCACAGAACCTTCCCTCTTTGCAAACACGGTCTGATATCTGCTTTGGTCCCTGCGGTCAGGCCGACGGGCCACATAGGGGGGAAGAGGCACTTGACCGTGCCTCCTAAGAAAAAAAAGCAGGTCCCCCACCCCTGTAAACTCAATGATCCAAGAGTCGGCCCCGCGATATAGTGTACCTCTGGCTTTGGAACCGAAGCTGAGCTGAGTCCCCTCCAAGATCCGTCCCGAGGACCTCACCAGGCATTTCCAAGTCAGGCTCTTGAAAGCCCCTGCTTCAAGGATGGGAGGTAAAGGCTCCCCTCTTTCGGAAAGAGGCTCGCAAAGCAGGACCTCAACCTTTCCCCCAGTGTGCTTCTGCCCCCACAGCCTGGCCCGGAAAACCTTTGTATCGTTGACCACCAGGAGATCGTCACCATTCAACCATCCTACTAGATCCCTGAAACGACCGTGCCAAGTCTCCCCGCTTTCTTTTTTGAGCACCAGCAGCCTGGACTCGTCCCTTCGTCTGGAGGGGAACTGGGCAATCAAATTCCCGGGTAAATGATAATCCAATTCTTCTAGTTTCATGGCCGACAATTGCTGCAATTATCCAGATTCCCCTTTCTGTGTCAATCCTCCGATTGGCCTTGGCACAGGGCAAGAATCCGAAAAAAAGATCTCCTGCGAAAAAATCAGGCCTGATGGATCGGGTATGTCTTATCCCCTAGACGGAGGCAGAAGCCTTCTTCCGCACCCGGCATTTCCTCTATCATGCGGGCCAACTGATAATAGGCCTTGCGAGAAAACCTTGCCCGAAATCTGCCATTTCTTACCTTGCAATAGGGAACATTTTGAAATCCTATGGATAAGCTGTCGGGCTCCAGCATCTCGGTGGTGCCGTCATTGAGTTCCAGCAGAACCCCCGAGAGTCTGCCATCGCATTTTACAGGAGTCACCCCCCAAACCACAAAAGGGGTATCCTCCACCGAGACCCTGCAAACCTGACCCTTCCAGTGTATCTCATAAGAGCCGTCTTCCAGCCCCACCAAATGTTGGCTGAGGAAACTGACTACATCCTGTCTGATAATGGGTGCCCCTTTGAAGAACCATTGCCCTTCTTTGTCAATGCGAATCTCATCAACTGTTTCTTGATTGCCTTCTTCTGCAATCTCACCTGGAATCCACTTCATCACTGCGTCACTCTTACCATCTCCAAAGAGAAAACTAAAAGTCCCTCAGAGAATGGGGGGTGTTTCCAGGAAAATGGTCACAGGCCCCTCATTGACCAGCTTTACTTCCATGCGCTCCCCGAAGCCGCCTGACTCCACGCGCACACCTCTTAGCTTGATTTCCTCTATAAATTTTTCATACAAAGGCAATGCTTCATGGGGAGGGGCTGCCTCAGTGAAGGAGGGCCTTCGGCCTTTCTTGCAGTCCGCATACAGTGTAAACTGTGAAACCACAAGGATCTCTCCCCCCACATCCAGCAAGGAGCTATCAAACCGTCCTTGCTCATTTTCGAAAATCCTAAGGTTCAGTATTTTATCAATTAGTTCCTTGACTTGGCCTCCTGAATCACCTTTCCCGACCCCCAGAAAGACCAAAAGCCCCCTGCCTATGCGGCCCAAGAGGCGTTGCCCGGAGGTGACTTGGGCATAACTCACCCTTTGCAAAAGAACTTTCATGATGCCTTGGAAAAATTACTGAATCGGGGCAGGCGACACAGGATCCCCGCTAGTTACGAAAGATCCAAGTCAAGCTTTCAGGATTCAGAGTTGACGGTCTAGGTTTTTCCTCAATCCAAGCCCATGCTGGGCAGGCCCGCCATCCCTTCGTCCTCCGCCCAGTCCTCCTCCTGTTCCTGACGACTTGAGGCGGCGCAAGCTATGTTCACCCCGCAGTAAGAAAGACAAATCTCATCCGTGCACTCAAACTCTCCGAAACAATCCATCCGACCTTCCAGATCCTGTTCGCTCAATAGCCTCGACATTTAAGTCCCTCGCCGGCCGGTCAATACCCAGCCAAAGTTTTCCCAATACACGATAAACCTGTTCTACCCACCTGCCTTAAAGGCAAGCCGGAATTTCTGCTTCAGGTAGATATGCTCCCAGGACTCCAGATCTCCAACCCCCTGTAGCTGCGGTCAATCACTTGCTCTCCAATCCCATCCACTCTTGCAGCCTAGCTCCGGCCTATAAGCCTACCTCTTTTTGGATGCCTCCCCGCCTATTGGCCTTCTTTCTTGGGCGGTTGGTTCTCATTCCCCGAGGAGGTTGAAGCTTCTATCTCCTCTTTCCCAGAGGTGGCTTTCTTGAAATTGCGGATTCCCTTCCCGAGACCGCTTCCGATCTCGGGGAGCTTGCCTGCCCCGAATATTATGAGAACAATCAGCAAGATGATTATGAGTTCCCATGGACCTGGTGTGAACATATTGCCCTCCCCGAGCCTTACTGAAGCCCTTTCCTCTCCTGTTTAAGTGGCGGAAGTGCGTGGGAATCGAACCCACCTACCGACTTGTTAGGCCGGTACACTGGATTTGAAGTCCAGGAGGCCCACCAGAACCTCTCCACTTCCACCCAGCTCATTCTGTCAGAACCAGAAGGTAGTGTCAACGTGCACTGCTTTTCGAGGGGGCCGTCATTCCATTGGAAATCGTTATGATCCCTTTGTAATTTCCATTGAGAAGTTCAGGTCTCGCCACCGGAGGACCCCGGGCTCATACGAGCAGTAACCACCTCCTGATAATGGGTGAGCAAGATTGCTGTTGACTATTGGAGGCTTTTCAACTAAAAACTGCAAGAGCGAATCCGGCTTATTTGGAGTTTTTTCCCCGGGAGTTCCCGGGCAAAAGGGGGCAGCCATGCTGGGCAGATGCAGGGTGGGGTGGCCGGTGGCTTTGGCATTGGCAATATGTGTGGGATTGCCAATGGCATCCGTAGCCTCGGATCTTTCCGAGGTGCTGATGAGCAAAGGAATAATGTATTTTGACAAGGGGCAGTACCGGGAAGCTTTTAAGATCCTGGGAGAAGCCCTCAAAGAGGATCCGGGCCAGTTGGAGATTCGCAGGTATCTTTTTTTGGCCAAGGCCAGGGCCTCTGGAAAGGCCTCGGCCTTGGAGTTGCTTCGGGAGGAAGCCCAGGAAAAGCCGGGCGACGCCCGCCTGAGGCTGGATTTGGCTGCGGCTCTTTACATGGAGGGATTCCTTGCAGAGGCTTTGGGGAACCTCGAGGAGGCCTATAGGCTGGATCCCAAGTGCGCAGAGGTGTTTTTCTTCCGGGGCCTTGCGAAGCTCAAGATGGGGCAGCCCGGAGAAGCCATAGAGGATTTCCAGAAGGCTAGGACCTTGGAACCTAAACTAGGACAGGCTTCCATGTTTTATGAAGGTTTGGGCCTAAAACAACTGCGTCAGCACCAAGCCGCGCAGTCCATGTTCCAGAGGGTCTTGGAGGCAAATCCCGTAAGCGACTATGCTCTGGAGGCCGCCGAACAGAGCAGACTGGGCACAGGACCCAGGTTCGCCGCCAAGCTCACAACCGGGGTGGAGTATGACACCAACGTCACTCTGGCGGGGCGCACGACTCCATTGGGTGTCCCCCTCAGGGCGGAAGACAGGTTCCAGGTTCGTTTCCCCTTCTCAGCCTTGCTGGATTACAGGTTCCTGGAGGTGGGGGAGTGGTCCTTCGGCGGCCGATATGGTTTCTATGCCAGCCTGCACGATGACAGCAGCAATATGAACGTGCTGAGCAATACAGGGGAACTCTACGGTGTGTGGCGCAGGGCTGATTGGTATCTGCGGCCTTTTTACTATTACCAGTCGGTCCTGTTGGGAGGTGACCAGCTTTCAGACACCCACTCGGTGGGAGCAAGCCTCATGTACTATGGGCCTTATAACTTGGCCCCGGAGTTCTACGTGCGTGGACAGAGCCGAGAATACCATTTCCCAACAATAGATCGAAGCGATGCCGATTCCTGGAACCTCAGAGCGGAATATAACCAGTATTACTTGCTGCAGAAGGGTAGGGGTTATCTCAAGGCCGGCTTGGGCCTGGAGGGGAACCAGGCCGATGGCAGCAACCTGGATTATCGCTCTTTTCTCGTGCTGGCGGGCCTCCAGTACCAGCTTCCTTGGGAGCTCCAGTTTAACTTCGATTTCGAGTACCAGAGGCGCTCTTATGACAGGATCCACACCCTCTTCGGGGTTGACAGGGATGACAGCCAGTATTCCATGGCCTGGCAGCTCTCCAGGCCATTGGGGAAGGGTTTCGAGGTCAAGGGTAGGGTGGCTTACATAAGGAACGATTCCAGCATTGGAGCCTTTGACTATGACCGCCAGATTTACTCCTTGTTGTTTTCTTGGAACTACTGATGAGGGGACGCCCCAGGAGGTCTAAGATGGGTTCGAAGGTAAAAAGTTGTGGGATGGTGGCCTTTCTGTGTGGTTTTCTTTCCCTGGTGGTTTGGGCTCTGCCGGCTAATTCAGCCCCAAAGGTAGGGGTTATCACGGAGGTACGGGGAACCGTGGAGATGATCCACGAGGGTGAGGTTTCCTTTAGAGCCGCCAAGCAATACGATGAGGTATTCGAGAAAGATAAGATCCACACTGGTCCGGACGGAAGGGCAAAGATCCTCTATGAGGACGACAGCATGACCATCTTGGCCGAGAACTCGGCCATAGAAATCCGACAGTACGAATTGACCCAGGACAAGAAGCGAAAGCAGTCCGTAATAGGGCTTTTACAAGGGAAGCTGCGTTTCATAGTGACCAAATTTCTTTCCAAAGAGAGTTCCAACTTCAGGGTGCAAACTCCCACTGCGGTTCTGGGAGTCAGAGGAAGCGACAGCGTGGCCATACTGGAGGGGGACACCACAAAGGCCTACCATCTCTTCGGGGATCTAGAGATCACTAATTCAGTGACAGGTGAGAAACTGGTGATCAAGAGTGGTCAGTGGGCCATCATCTTCCCGGACGGCCGCATGATCAGCGGTACCATCGGTCCTGAGGAGCTGAAGGAGATTCTAGGGTTCTTCTCCAGGCTCTCCCCAGAGGAACAGAGGCGCTACGCTGATGAGATCCAAAAGGAGCTCCAGCAAGAGGGTATCGAGGTTATCTTGCCTCTCCCAGACAGGGAACCTGAGCGCTTTCACAAACCTCCTAAGCCCCCCAGGCAGGAGGAACCCCCTGGCTACGAGGAGGGCAGTGTGAACCAAAGGATAAGGCGTTGAGGGGGAACAATCTGGAAGCGGGATGGGGCCAGACTAGCTGTTTCTTGGGTCTCATCTGAATCCTAATTGTGCCTAGATTCCAAGGGGATTGAGGCTGGGAAGAACAGGGTGGATGCAGGGAATTCTCACGGGAGAGGTTCATGAGGAGTTTTTTTGTGATCTCGGCCATCGGCAGGGATAGGCCTGGAATAGTAGCCGATGTGACTGAGCTTATATTTGAGTGCGGCTGCAACCTCGAAGACTCAAGCATGACCCTTTTGGGTGACCACTTTGCCCTGCTCATACTTCTCTCTGGCCAAGGAGAAGGGCTTTCGGAGAGGCTGCAGAGGGGATGCAAGCGCCTGGAGTGGGACAAGGGCTTGACGGTCTTTCTCTCGGCTCTCCAGGGAGAGATCCCGGGCCATGGGCTACACCCCGAGCCTGATTACGAAGTGCGAGTGGTGGGACTGGATCGAGCGGGGATTGTTTACCGAACCTCCAAGCTCTTGGCCTCCAAGGGTATCAACATCACAGACCTACATACCCACGTGGAGCCGGCCCCTACCACTGGAAGTCCAGTTTTTACCATGGCGGTGGAGGTCAGTGTGCCCAAAGAGATGGACCTAAAAGCCCTTCGCAAAGATTTGGAGAGCTTAGCCGAGGAGCTTCAGGTGGAGATATCCTTGACCAAACTGCCCAGAAAAGGCTGAGGGACAGGGATCACCTTCCCTAACCCGGATTATTCTCCAAAGCCCGTAACTTTGGGGG
>CAYPWF010000008.1:0-79804 GCA_964414345.1 uncultured Desulfarculaceae bacterium | reverse complement strand
GCCGTATCCAGCCCGAGGAGGATGTCTGGAGCGAGGAGGCCATCGAACACTATCAAGAGGTGGCGAACATCCTCAATGATCTGGGTATCGAGCCCATGGTCACCCTCCATCATTTCACACACCCGGCATGGTTCAGCGAGCGATCCTGTTGGCACGAGGACAAAAGCGCCGAAGCCTTTCTCGCCTACGTGAAGAAGATGGTATCGGCAATTCGTGGAGTTCGCTACTGGCTCACCTTCAACGAACCCCTCATACTTCTTCTGGGGGGCTACCTGGAAGGCTGCATGCCGCCCGGCATTCGTGATTATCGCCTGGCGATTCGCGCCTTGGGCAACATTTTGCGCGCCCATGGAATGGCCTACGGCATAATCCATTCCGAGGTATCCGGGGCCAGGGTTGGGCTGGCCCACAACATGGCCGCCTTGGCCCCGTGGCGCAGATGGAACCCGCTTGACCGCCAGCTCGCCCACCTGGCGAGGGGCTTTTACAACCATTGTATTCTGGAGGCTTTTGGAACCGGGCGGGTCACGGTCCGATTCCCTTTTCGAAGGCCCATCGCCTTTTCCGTCCCCATACAGGGGACCTTGGACTTCTTCGGGGTCAACTATTACACGCGGGTGCACCTGCGTTTCAATCCTTTCCGAAAGATGGGTGTGGAACTCAGGCATAGAGACCTGGGGGGCTACGGACTCACGGACATGGGCTGGGAGATTTACCCCAAAGGCCTTCGGAAGGTCCTGGAACTGGCCTGCGCTTTGGGTGTCCCGCTCATAGTCACCGAGAACGGCATCGCCACAACTGACAGCCGCAGGAAGATCGCTTTTTTGAGGGACCACGTCGAGGTGCTAAAGCGTTGTTATAGGGACGGGATGGATATCCGTGGGTATTTTTACTGGAGCCTCCTGGACAACTACGAGTGGCTTCACGGGCTAGACAAACGCTTTGGCCTCTACAGCGTGGATTTCTCAACGCTGGAGAGAAAGCGAACTCCCGCCGCTTCCTACTATTCCAACCTGATCCGTAATTTCAGCGGGTCTTAAAAGGTCACCTTAATTTCACCCGCTCTTAATCGTCCTGCCATCTTAAGAGTCTATCCTGAATCCAATGTTGCTCTGCGATTTCCATATCCACACAACGCACTCCGACGGGTCAGTGGATCTCCCGAGGGTCATAGATCTTTTCGGGCAAGCGGGTTTCGATGTCATCGCGATCACGGACCACGTGGTGGATGGAGACAACGCCATCGGCAAACTCGGACGCCTTCTCCGGCTGAGCGTGACGGAAAAAAAGTTCGAGGATTACATGGAGCGCCTCCGGAAGGAGGCCCAAAGGGCTTGGGACAAGTACGGCATGCTCGTCTTACCGGGGGTGGAAATAAGCAAGAACTACATCTCCTCGGACAGGTCGGCCCACATTCTTCTGCTGGACCTCAAGACGTTCGTTCCGGCCTCTTGGGATTACGAGAGGATCTTCCTTGAGGCCAAGAGACAGGACGCCCTGGTGGTGGCATGTCATCCACACCACCAGTCCGATCCCACCAGCAAGGACACCCTTTTTCTGTGGAATAACCGGGAGCGCTATGCACGCTACATCGATGCTTGGGAGATTGCCAATCGCGATGACATCTTCAACGTGATCAGTCTCAAGAAGTACCCGTACATAGCCGGAAGCGACTTTCACAAGACCCGACACCTCTATTCCTGGAAAACGCTCCTGGACTGCGAGAGGAACGTCAAGGACGTGAAACGCTGCATTCGAGATAACCGGGGAGTGGCCATCACCCTTTTCCGGAACTGACCATTGGAGCAAAAGGAGCGAGACATGGAACTTTTCTGGATCTTCGCAGCCATCTCAGGGCTGGGGCTCGTGGGGTACGCCATGCAGATCCTGGCCATCAGGCGCCATCTGGCCGGGCAGGAGAACCGGCAGGGGTCCCAGGCGGCACATCGGGATCCAGATTCTTCGGCCAGCCGTGAGTTCACTGGCCCCATATCGGTGCTGAAACCCCTGAAGGGTTTGGACGACAACCTTTTCGACAACCTGGAGAGTTTCTGCCTTCAGGATTACCCCCAGTATGAGATCATCTTCTGCCTACAGGACCGCAACGATCCAGCCCGCAAGGTGGCAGCCAAAGTCCAGGAGAGACACCCCGATCGGGACATCTCCATCGTGGTGGAGGACTGCCAGATCGGCTTGAACCCCAAGGTGAACAATCTGCTCCCGGCGTATCGAAGGGCCAAACACCCTTACATTCTCATCAGCGACAGCAACGTGAGGGTCGGTCCGGACTACTTGAGGGCCGTCATCGAGCCCATGCGGAACCCTGCTGTTGGCCTGGTCAGCAATCCCATCAGAGGCGTGGGTGGCCGCAGCCTTGGGGCCATATTCGAGAACCTGCATCTCAACTCCTTCATCATGGGAAGCATTTGTTTTCTGGACCGGTTCTTGAGAATGCCTTGTGTGGTGGGCAAGTCCATGCTAATGCGACGGATCGACCTAGAGGCCGCGGGTGGTCTGTTCGCAGTACGAAATGTACTGGCAGAGGACTACGTGCTCGGGAGAAAAATCCACTCTATGGGGTTGAAGGTAGTATTGTCCGAGTATCCCATCGATAACGTGAACTACTATTGGAGTCTTCGGCGATTCGTAAACCGCCACACTCGGTGGGGGAAGATGCGGTGGTGCATCGGTGGCTTCCGCTATCTTTTTGAATTGCTCAGCAACTCGGTCTTTGTCTCATGGCTTTCGCTCCTTTTCTGGGGCCCGACCAGTTGCACGGTGGCATTGGCTGGCGGGGTGAGCGTCATCAAAATAGCGGGTGATTACTTACTGGCTCGGCGGATCTCAGCTGGGATCCCCTCCTGGCATTTCCTCTTTTCGCCTCTCAAAGACCTGTTAGTGGGCATCCTATGGTTTGCGCCCCTGCTGAGCCGTTCGGTGACATGGCGCGGGAATCGGTTCCGGATCGGCCCTGACAGCTTGCTGGAACCCTGGAGGGGGCGCCCTTTAGCACAAGGACTGCATGGCTTTCCCGACGTACAACGGTCTCCGGCCGTCTGTGAGGGGAGGGCCCCGGTGGGGAGCCTACAATAGGTTCACTACTTCTCATTTAAGTGGCAGGGGGCTCGGAGCTTGGGGATGGGCTTCCAAAGGGAGGTCACAGTTGGCAGCTCAGGTTCTTATCTCCATGGACACTCTAGCTAATCGGGCTCCGACATTTCTTTGTTTTCCAAGGCCATTTGGCTACGTCTCCTTTGGTCCTTGCTCTTCGGTTCATGGCAATACTGTCAAAGATGGGCTGTTCCTGTGAGAGCCTTGCCATCTTGGTTGCCCAACCAGATCCCCGATACCTCCTAACCCGGATTGTTCCAAATGGCCTGTGACTTCGGGGGTTGAGCCCCCAAACCCCAGGCACACTTCGACATATTCCGAATTAAAAGAGGACCGAATCTGAAACCAAAAATCAGGGTGCTTTTGAGTGTGGACTAGTTTATCCAAAAATCTCAATAAGATAGTTCCTATTGTCCACTGATCTTGAATAATGCGGGCTAAGAGGTCTCCCGGGCCTGGCCTTGCGGTGAGGAGACTTTCGCTTGCCTTTGGCCACAAGCCCCGCTGTCTGTAAAAGGTTCTTCACCCAGCTGTAAGAGAGCTCCATCCCGTGGTCCTCTTTGAGCCTATGCTGGAAGTGAAGCACGTTGAAGTCAAAATAGCGCTGGCTATAAAGGCTCAATGCCTCCTTTACCACCTCCACGGGAACCCTTCTGGGCGAAGGCCTCTGGCATCACCTGTAAATGAGCCCGTCATAGCCCCAACGCTCATAGCGCAGCTTCCAGCTCGCGCATCTTAGGATCAGAGATCCCCAGGATCTCGGCTGCCTGATACCACTTGAGCCTACCGTCCATAGCCCTCAAAATCACCTCCTGAATCTTCATGGCCCGCTCCACCATTCCCCATCCCCTTACCCCAAAAAAGCGGACACATCACTTGCTATACCAACCGGACATCTCACGTACTGCCAACGGGGCCAGCTCTGCCCCTCGACCTATATCCCCAAAAGGTGTAAAGTAATCTGTCTCAGGTGCGACGGCCTGCTTAGATCTTTTTTAAAAAGCCAAAGAGCTTGGAAGGGAAGGGTGGTCAAAAGATGGATTGGTCCTTGGACATTTTGACCGACCTGCGATGGCAGGATGTCCTGGACATATTGTTTTTGAGCGGGGTGGCTTACTGCATATACGCCTGGTTTTGGGGAACCAAAGCCATCAAGGCTTTGGTGGGGCTTCTGGGGCTGGGGGCGATCTTCGGCCTGGCCCGGCTTTGGGGCCTTTTTTTGACCAGCTGGGTATTCCAGATTCTCTGGCAGGTGGCTATCTTGCTGGTAATAATACTCTTCCAGCCTGAATTGAGACAGATCCTGGAGAGAATGAGCCCCTTTAGATGGTTCAAGCCCAGAGGCAGATCCCAACCCGGGGATTGGGTGAGCTGTCTTGTGGATGGTGTCTTTTCCCTTGCCAAGTCTAGGATTGGGGCCCTCTTGGTGGTGGAAAGGGCCGAGAGGGTAAGAGAGTTGATAGTGGGGGGAGTGGTCCTGCATGCGCAGGTGACCGCCCCACTTTTATTCGCCCTTTTTCAAAAGGAATCACCTTTGCACGACGGGGCAGTGGTAGTGCAAAACGGGGAGCTCTTGATGGCTGGATGCTACCTGCCTTTGAGCCTCTCAGAGGGGCTCCCACAGCATCTGGGCACAAGACATAGGGCAGCCCTAGGCCTCTCGGAGCGATGCGACGCTATTGCCTTGGTTGTATCCGAAGAAAGAGGAAGTGTTGCTTTGGCTGAGGCCGGAGAGCTCAAGGAGGTTTCGGGCCCGCAAGAGCTAGCTCAGGCCTTGGAGCTCAGCAACGGGAAGCAGGGCTCTGGAGGTCCGGGAAGGCGCATCCTGGAGGCGCTTACAAGAAGGCTTCCGGCCAAGGCCTTTTGTCTTTTAATCGTGATAGCTGTTTGGGTCTCCCTGGCAGGGAAACAAGATGTGGAGAAGAGGCTTTCGGTGCCCTTGGAGGTGCGCAACCTGCCTGAGCGGTGGGAGATCCTGGAGCCTCAGGAGCCCAAAGTGCTGGTTCAGCTGCGAGGCATGAGAAAGGATGTAATGACTCTAGATGATTCCAGGGTCTTTGCAACAGTGGATCTGAGCCTTGCCCGTTTGGGGCGCAGAACTTTCCGCTTAGGTCCCAATGAGATAGTGCTTCCCAATGACAGGGTGCAGGTGGTGCGTGTGGAGCCTTCGGAGATCAAGTTCCGATTCCAGGAGAGGAGCTAGGAGAAATGGCATATTCTCCAAGTCTAAGGCCCAGGCGTGCTTCACGAGCCCAAAGTGCTAGGGACAAGGTAAAAGGATTTTTGGGGCTTTTTGAGCATTCCGAGAACGTGCTGGTGCTCTTGTACCCGGATCCGGACTCCATGGCCAGTGCTCTTGCAGTAAAGAGGCTTCTTTGGAAGCATGCACAAAGGGTAGTCATAGCTTACATAGGGGAAATCCAGCGTCTTGAGAACCAGGCCATGATGGAACTGCTCAGGATTCCTTTGGTGCGTATCAGCCAGGTGGACCTGGATTACTTTCAAAGAAAGATCCTGGTGGATTCACAACCGCATCATTACGAAGCCTTCGGGAGACTGAGCTATGATGCCATCATTGACCACCACCCTCTGGTGGGGGAGGTGAAGGCCCCCTTTGTGGATATTCGGCCCGAATACGGAGCTACGGCCACCATACTCATTGAGTATTTGAGAGCCGCCGGAATTCAGCCCTCCACGAATCTTGCCACTGCGCTTCTTTACGCTATAAAGACAGATACTGCCAACTTCGAGCGGGACGCCACAGAGCAGGATGTGAAGGAATTCCGCTATGTGTTCCAGTTCGCCAACATGAATCTATTGCGGAAAATAGAGCTGTCTGAGCTGAGACTAAGTGATTTGAGGTACTTCCGGCAGGCCTTGGAGCGCATGATGGTGACCAAGAAGGGGCTTTTCGCCCACCTGGGAGAGGTGGAGACCCCCGATCTTTGTGTCCAAATAGCCGATTTTTTTATGAGGGTCCACGGTATGAGGTGGACTTTTGTCTCAGGTCTGTACAGAGGGAAGTTGATAGTCATAATACGCAACGATGGATATCGTAAGGATGCTGGAAGGCTGGCCAGGAGGGCCTTTGGACCTTTCGGCTCTGCAGGCGGTCACCGCGGAGCCGCAAGGGCAGAGGTACCCCTGGAGGCATTGAGGGAAATGGGCATCGAGACATCGGATCCCAATGTGCAAAAGTTCGTGCGCGAGCGGCTTGAGTTCTAAGAAAAGCTCCCACCCCCCTTGCATCCGGCCAAAGAGTGCTTATAAGAAAAGCAGATTTTTATTCGCTAGCCCCGCAAGGGGGTCCAGCTCTAAGCGTGGCATGGCCGCTTGGACGGCCTAAGATAAATCAAGGAAGGAGGTTTCCGCAATGAACGTGAAGCCGCTGCACGACCGAGTCCTCATCAAGCGCATCGAGGAGGAGGAGAAAACAAAGGGTGGGATAATCATTCCTGATACGGCAAAGGAGAAGCCCATCCAGGGAAAAGTGATAGCTGTGGGCAAGGGGAAGGTGACCGAGGATGGGAAGGTTGTTCCTTTGGAGGTCAAAGAGGGCGACAGGGTGCTTTTTGGGAAGTATGCAGGAACCGAGGTCAAGATCGATGGTGAGGAGCACCTGATCATGAGGGAGGATGACATCCTGGCCATTATCACCTGATGAGATCTGTTAGTTTTCAGAACTTTACTCTTGGACGAGACGATAAGAAATAAGGAGGGTTTTGAGACATGGCAGCCAAAGATATCAGGTTTCAGGAGACGGCCCGGGCGGAGGTGCTCAAGGGCGTTAACCGTCTGGCCGACACGGTGAAGTTGACCCTGGGTCCCAAGGGACGCAATGTGATCCTTGAGAAGACCTTCGGATCCCCCAATGTGACCAAAGACGGGGTGACGGTGGCCAAGGAGATAGAGCTGGAGGACAAATTTGAGAACATTGGCGCCCAGATGATCAAGGAGGTGGCCAGCAAGACTTCGGATGTGGCTGGGGATGGAACCACAACGGCTACAGTCTTGGCACAGGCCATCTACAGAGAGGGATTCAGACTGGTGGCGGCCGGGAGCGATCCCATGGAGTTGAAGCGGGGGATCGACAAGGCGGTGGAAGCTGTGGTGGATGAGCTGAAAAAGCTCTCCAAGCCCACCCGCGACCAGAAGGAGATAGCCCAGGTTGGGACCATTTCGGCCAACAACGACTCCACCATCGGGAACATCATAGCCGAGGCCATGAGCAAGGTGGGGAAAGAAGGGGTCATAACCGTAGAAGAGGCCAAGGGAATGGAAACAACCTTGGACATCGTGGAAGGTATGCAGTTCGACCGCGGGTACCTGTCCCCTTATTTTGTCACGGATCCCGAGCGCATGGAGGCGGTGCTGGAAGATCCTTACATCCTGCTCCATGAGAAGAAGATCTCCAACATGAAGGACCTCCTCCCTGTGCTGGAGCAGATCGCCAGGCAGGGCAAGCCCCTTTTGGTGGTGGCCGAGGATGTGGAAGGAGAGGCCCTAGCTACGTTGGTGGTAAATAAGATCAGGGGGACCCTGGCTTGCTGTGCTGTAAAGGCTCCTGGTTTCGGGGATCGCCGCAAGGCCATGCTGGAAGACATTGCCATCCTTACCGGAGGCCAGGTGATCAGCGAAGACCTGGGGATCAAACTGGAGAACGTTACCCTTTCGGACCTTGGAAGGGCTCGCAGGGTGACGGTTACCAAGGACGACACCACCATAGTGGAAGGCCAGGGCTCCAGAAGCGCCCTGGAGGGAAGGGTGAAGCAGATTCGCGCCCAGATAGAAGAGACCACCAGCGATTATGACAGGGAAAAACTTCAGGAGCGCCTTGCCAAGCTGGTGGGCGGAGTGGCTGTTATCAACGTAGGAGCTGCAACCGAGACGGAAATGAAGGAGAAAAAGGCCAGGGTGGAGGATGCTCTAAACGCCACTAGGGCTGCGGTGGAGGAAGGGATCGTGCCCGGAGGCGGAGTGGCTTACATCCGTGCCCTGCCTGCACTGGAGAAGGTCAAGGCAGAAGGTGACCAGCTCTTCGGTGTGAACATAGTAAAGAGAGCCTTGGAGGAACCCATCAGGCAGATCGCTGAGAACGCCGGTGTGGAAGGCTCTGTAGTGGTGGAAAAGGTGAAGGCGGGAAGTGGTGCTTACGGCTTCAATGCAGCCACTGAGAAGTATGAGGATCTCATGGAAGCCGGGATAGTGGATCCCACCAAAGTAGCCAGACTGGCCCTTCAGAATGCGGCCTCGGTGGCCTCTTTGCTCCTGACCACCGGAGCAGTGGTGGTAGAGAAGCCCAAAGAGGAGAAGGCCCCCAAGATGCCGGGTGGAGGTTACGGCGGGGAGTATTGAGATCCGCTGGAGCAAGTGGGAGCAAGTTTGTAAAGGCCGGGGCAACCCGGCCTTTTCCTTCTGAACTGACCCGCATTATTCTCCAAAGTCTGTGCCTTTTTGGGCCACACCTCTCCCTTGGCAGGCTTTGGCATGTTCCGAGTCAAGCCAGGGCCAATTTAGCAAGTTTTTTCAACCCGGCCTCTTTCTCGGTTGACCTGGCCTTGAGGAGTGGCTATGGTTATGGATAACCCGGCCGTGCAAGAGATCTTGGAGCCCCGGGAAATTCACCAGAAGGGACGCCTGCCCATGACGTCCAAGAAAAGTCTAACAGAGGAACAGTTGGCCCAGATAGTGGCCTTGCTCCATGAAAGAAGAAAGGCCATTGAAGAGGAACTCAGAAAGAACCTGACTCGCGCCTTGGAGGAGGGCGGGGAAGAAACCACGGTGGTGAACGTGGAAGAAGGCGACGAGTCCAGGGTGGATGTGGGCAAAGAGACCGACTTCCAGGTCATGAGCATGAGAAGCCAGGAGCTCAAGCAGATCAAGGAAGCCCTATTGAAGATCGAGTCAGGGGATTACGGGCTTTGCGAAGAATGCGGCAGCGCCATCAGGTTCGAGAGACTAAAAGCAATGCCCTTTGCCCAGCTCTGCCGGGCGTGTCAAGAAGAGATGGAGAGGTTGGAAAGGGAGAAGCAGTGGGGTCCTAGGTCTTCACATAGGGACTGAGCCCTCATTGGGTGTGAAGATGGATTGGGATTGCGAAGCAGGATTCAACGAAGATGGTGAAAGATGATGCTGCAGGGAGACTCCAAATGCCTCAGATGGTGAAAGACAAGGGACCCAAACCAGCCCCACCCAACTGGCTCCAGGACTTCCTGCCGGGGCAGGGCTCGGGCAGGAAAAAGATCCCTCCCAAGACCCATTTCAGCCTATGGTATTTTCTGATTGTGATATCGGTGCTGATTCTTTTTCAAAATCTCTATCTAGCCGGGCAGACCCAGACTATTCCGTACAGTCAATTCAAGTCTCTGGTAAGCCAGGGGAAGGTGGATCAGGTGATCATAGAGCCTGATGTAATAACCGGAACTCTAAAACCAGAGGGGGCTTCGGCCAGAAGTTCCAGGTTCCGAACTTTCAGGGTGGAGGACAAGGGGCTTGTGGAGGCATTGGAACAAGGCGGAGTGATTTACTCCGGCAGCTACGAGAACAAGTTCTTAAGCGGCCTTTTGTCCTGGGTAGTGCCCATGGCGGTTTTTATGCTCATCTGGTTCTACCTGGTAAGGAAAATGGGAGGGGGGGCCGGGGTCATGTCCTTTGGGAAGAGCCGGGCCCGCATTTACGCCGAGGACGAGGTAAAGGTGACCTTCCAGGATGTGGCAGGCATAGATGAGGCCAAGGAGGAGCTGGAGGAGGTTGTGGAGTTCCTACGCAACCCGGACAAGTATAAGCAGCTGGGAGGGCGTATCCCCAAAGGGGTATTGCTGGTGGGCCCCCCAGGCACGGGAAAGACCCTCTTGGCCCGGGCAGTGGCCGGAGAGGCAAAGGTGCCTTTTTTCAGCATGAGCGGCTCGGAATTTGTGGAGATGTTCGTGGGAGTGGGAGCGGCCAGGGTGAGGGATATGTTCCGCCAGGCCCAAGAGCACGCCCCGTGCATCGTGTTCATAGACGAGTTGGATGCCCTTGGCAAGGCCAGGGGCTTGAGTCCTCTGGGGGGGCATGACGAAAGGGAGCAAACCCTAAACCAGCTTCTGGTGGAAATGGACGGCTTTGATCCAGCCAAAGGGGTCATAATAATGGCGGCCACCAACCGGCCAGAGATTTTGGATCCAGCCCTTTTGAGACCGGGCCGATTCGACAGGCAGGTGCTCATAGACCGACCTGACATAAAAGGCCGGGAGGCCATCCTGAAAGTGCATGTGGCGGGTGTGAAGCTAGCTAAGAGCGTGAACCTGCGCGAGGTGGCTGCCAGGACCCCCGGATTTGTGGGGGCGGATTTGGCCAACCTGGTAAACGAGGCTGCACTAAGAGCAGCCCGCAGAGGCAAGAAGGCTGTGGATATGCAGGACTTTGACGAGGCCATAGACAGGATCGTCGGGGGCCTGGAGAAGAAAAACAGGGTCATGAACGCCAGGGAAAAGCAGATAGTCGCCTACCACGAGACAGGACACGCCCTTGTGGCAGAGGCAGTCCCCAACGCAGATCCTGTTAGGAAGATTTCCATAATCCCAAGGGGCATAGCGGCCCTGGGTTACACCCAGCAGCTTCCTACAGAAGATCGCTACCTGATGACCCGCTCAGAGCTGGAGGATCGCATTGCGGTGCTGCTCGGGGGAAGGGTGGCTGAGGAGATAGTTTTTCAGGATGTCTCCACCGGAGCCCAAAACGACTTGCAGAGGGCCACTGACCTAGCCCGCTCCATGATCATGGAATACGGTATGAGCGAGAAGTTGGGGCTGGTTACATTCCAGAAGGAACGCAGATCCATGTTTCTGGAGAGCGGTTCTGTGCCCAGGGATTACAGCGAAGAGAGGGCCCGCATGATAGACGAGGAGGTGGAGAACATCCTTGGGAAGGCCCACCAGAGGGTAAGAGGAATCCTGCAGGAAAGGCGGGAACTTCTGGACAAGGTGGCCGAGACTTTGCTGGAAAAAGAGGTCATGGAAGGCTCGGAGTTACGATCCATGATCCAGGAGGCCGGGTTTCAGGTAACAGAGAGGCCTTTGGAGCAGGAAAAGACCAAGGTGAAGAGGAAATAGCAGTACAAGTCAGCCACAAGTATTCAGCGTGGAGCCTTGGGAGTTTCTCTCCAGATGTTTCTTAAGCCAGCGGGCGGTGTAAGAGGTCCCTTGATGCTTTAAGATTTCCGGAGGGGGGCCCTGAGCCACTATGCGGCCTCCTTGTTCTCCTGCTTCAGGCCCAAGGTCAATTATGTGATCCGCCGAGGCTATCACGTCCAAGTGATGTTCCACCACAACCACGGTATCCCCCCTGTCCACCAAGCTTTGAAGCGTCTTGATGAGCCTCTCTACATCCGCTGCGTGCAGCCCTGTTGTGGGCTCGTCCAGAACGTAGAGGTTCCTGCCGTTGCTGGGCCTGGAGAGCTCCTGGGCCAGCTTCACCCTCTGGGCCTCACCGCCCGAGAGGGTCGGGCTGGGTTGGCCCAGGGTGAGGTATCCCAGTCCCAGCTCTAGGAGGAGTCTCAGGGGCCTTCGGATCTGAGGCACCGGGGAGAAGAACTCCACTGCCTCCTCGATGCTCATCTGAAGCACCTGTCCGATGGAGCGGCCTTTGTACATGACAGAAAGAGTCTCCCTGTTGAAACGTAATCCTTCGCAGGCCTCGCACAGCACGTACACGTCTGGGAGGAAGCTCATCTCCCTTCGCAAGATGCCCTGTCCTTCGCAGACCGGACATCTGCCGGGAGCCAAATTAAAAGAAAACCTGCCCGAGTTGTACCCTCTGGCTCTGGCTTCCGGGAGCCCGGCGAAAAGTCTTCGGACTTCATCCCAAACCTTTACGTAAGTGGCCGGGGTGGATCTGGGGGTTCGGCCTATGGGTGAATGGTCCACCTGCAAGACCCTCTCCAAGGCCTCCCATCCTTCCATGCCGTCATGGAGTCCCACATCATTGTCATTAGATGTATTCTCTGCAGAGAGGAGCTTCCTGAGACCTTTGTAAAGCACATCCTGGACCAATGAGCTTTTCCCAGAGCCGGACACCCCGGTCACACAGGTGAGGGTACCCAAGGGAATTTCCACATCCAGCCCTTTGAGGTTGTGCTGGCGGGCATTTCTTACAAGAAGAGTCCTGCCCTCCCTTGCCTTTCTGGCCCTAGAGGGGAGGCCTTTGGTTTTTCTTTCCTCCAGGATCCGAACCGTGAGAGAATTTCCCTTGTTTAGCAGCTCTTCCCATGTGCCCTGGGCCAGAACCTCTCCCCCGTACCTGCCCGCCCCCGGTCCCAGATCCACTATCCAGTCTGCTTCCCGGATGGTCTCCTCATCGTGCTCAACCAGTATGACGGAGTTGCCTCGGTCCCGAAGCTGCCTCAAGCTCTCCACCAGAAGGGAGTGGTCCCTGGGGTGTAGCCCTATGGTGGGCTCATCCAGTACATAGCAGACCCCCCTCAGGTTGGAGCCCAACTGGGCCGCCAAGCGGATCCTTTGGGCCTCCCCGCCTGAGAGGGTTTCAGCCGAGCGGTCCAGCCTCAAGTATCCCACCCCCAAACGGATCAGGGTCTCCAGCCTATTTCTTATCTCCCTCACCAGAGGGTCCCCCACCTGCTGGGCGGCTTGTCTGAAGCGCACCTCTTTCCAGAAACGGGCTGCTTCCGCGATGTTCATGGAGACCACATCCCCTATGCTCAGGCCCAGAACCTTGACTGCCCTGGCATTGGCCGTGAGACGCTCCCCCCCGCACTGGGGACAGGTTCGCTCCCCAGCCTCTTGCAAGATTCCCAGGCCTTCGCACTTGGGACAAGCCCCCATGGGGCTGTTGAAGGAGAAGTGACGAGGGTCCAGTTCTCCGAAGCCTTTCAGACACCTGGGGCACTGGCGCCGATTGCTGAAGGTCTCCTGAACACCCTCTTGGGGAAGCACCAGCAGGGTCCCCTCCCCGTACCCCACTGCCTTTTCCACCAAGGCCTGAAGCCCGGCGAGATCCCCGGGATCCACCACAAGATCCCTGGCCACCACCCACTCTATCCAGTGCTCCTTGTATCTATCCAGTTGGGGGAGTCTGCCCCCTGAAAAGATCCTCCCGTCCACGCGCACCCCCGCAAGCCCCAACCTGGCAGCCTGCAGCATCACGGACTTGTGTGTGCCCTTTCTTCCCACCACCCGCGGAGCCAGAAGGGTTACTGCTTTGCCCCTGAAGCGTTCCAGCATGGCTTCCAGCACCGAGCCAAGCCTCCCGCTGGAGATGGGGATGTTGCAGGAGGGGCAGTACTGGACACCCAGCTTGGCGAACAGGAGCCTTATGAAGTGGTATATCTCCGTCAGGGTGGCCACGGTGGACCTGCGTCCCGCTCTGGCGGTTCTCTGCTCTATGGCCACCGTGGGGGGGATTCCTGCCACCAGATCCACGTCCGGACGATCCAGGACCTTGAGATACTGGCGCACGTAAGCCGGGAGGCTTTCAAGATAGCGCCTTTGCCCCTCGTTGAAGAGAATGTCGAAGGCCAAGGTGGATTTGCCGGAGCCCGAGACCCCGGTTATGACAACTATTCGGTCCCTGGGGATGTCCAGGGAGATCTCTTTTAAGTTGTGCTGCCTGGCCCCCCGCACCTGGATGGATCCGTTTAGGGGCCATGTGAGCCCCTTCTGCCATCCTGAAACGGTTTCCCTCACTCCTGTGGCCTCTGGCCAAGAGTGCCCCTCCAGTAAAGCTTTCAGATACTTGCCTGTGTGGGAGTCAAGGCAGGAGGCTATGGCCTCAGGGGGCCCTTGTGCCACTATCCAGCCGCCCCCTTCCCCCCCCTCAGGCCCTAGGTCTATGACGTAGTCGGCTGACTTGATCACATCCAGGTGGTGCTCCACCACCACAACGGTGTGGCCCTTCTCCACCAATTCCTGCAGCACCTCCAGGAGCTTCTCTACATCCTGGAGGTGGAGGCCGGTTGTGGGCTCGTCCAAGAGAAAGAGGGTAGTGGCCTGCCAGGCTGTCAAGAATCTGGCCAAACGAAGCCTCTGGGCCTCACCCCCTGAGAGGGTGCTTAGGGGCTGGCCCAGAGTGAGGTAACCCAGCCCCATCCTTTTTAGGGGATCCAAAGCCCTCAGGACCTGCTCCTGCTCCTTAAACAATTCACAGGCCTCTTCCACCGTGCTTTCCAACACGTCGGCGATGGACTTGCCTTGCCAGAGCACCTCCAGGACAGGTCCAAGGAAGCGGCGGCCTCCACAGTCGGGACATCTCAGAAGCACATCCGAGAGGAACTGCATCTCCACCCTTTGGAACCCCTCGCCCTTGCAGCTTTCGCATCGGCCCCCAGGAACATTGAAGGAAAACATCCCAGGTCCCCATCTCCTGGCACGAGCCAATGGCTCCATGGCGAAGCGTTTTCTGATGTGCTCCCAGGCGCCGCTGTATGTGGCTGGGTTGGCCCTGGAAGTTCTGCCCAGGCCGCTTTGGTCCACCAGCTCCACCTTGTGTATCCACTGGGCTCCCTCCAGGCCTGCATGACGCCCCGGCCTCTCCCCGGGGAGATTTTTAGCCCGAAGCAGTGCCTTGTACAGAACATCCAGCAGCAGGGTGCTCTTGCCGGAGCCTGAAGGCCCGGTGATGCAAACCAAGGCCTGCAGAGGGATCCTCACATCTATGCCCTTGAGGTTGTTCTCCTCCACCTTCCTCAAGAGAATGGACTTCCCCCCAGAACAATCCCTCCTCCTGGCCGGAAGCGGTATGCTGCGCCTTCCTGTGAGGTACAGGGCTGTTGGGGAATCTTCCTGGCGGGTTAAGCCCGATGGGGGTCCCAGGTAAAGCAGGTTTCCACCTCGGGCCCCTGCCCCTGGACCCAGATCCAGGACCAGGTCCGCTCTTCTGATCAGGCTGGGGTCGTGCTCCACCACTACGGCGGTGTTGCCCTGTTCCACAAGGCGCCTGATTGCCCTTGCCAGTCGCTCCGTGTCCCTGGGATGAAGCCCTATGCTTGGCTCGTCCAGCACGAACAGGGTGTTGACCAGCCTGGAACCCAAAGCCCTGGTGAGAAGCACCCTTTCCACTTCCCCCCCTGAGAGGCTCCGGGAGGGCCTCTCCAGGGTCAGGTAGCCCAGCCCCACCTCCTGGAGGTACCCCAGACGGCTTCTGATCTCAGAGATCAGCATCTGGGAGATGGGATGTGAGCGGAAGTTTGTCTCCAGCTCTGAGAAGAACTGGGCCAGAATATCCACTGGCATGGAGCAGATCTCAGGAAGGGTCCTCCCCGAGATTCGCCATTGGAGAGCCTCTGGCCTCAGCCTGGCCCCCTTGCACTCAGGGCAGGGGGTGTAGGCCCTGAAGCGGGAAAGGAAGACACGCACGTGCATGCGGTAGCTCTTCTCCTCCAGCCACTTGAAAAAGCCCCTGACCCCGTAATAACCATCCAAGCCCTCCAGGATTGCGGTCCTGGCCTCCTCTGGGAGCTCGCTCCAGGGGACATCCAGAGGGATCTTGCGGCGCCCACAGAATCTTAGCAGGTCCTGGAACTCATGGCGCGCAGCAGGCATGGAAAAGGGCTTTACGGCCCCTTGCCGTATGGATCGCCAGGGTTCGGGGACCACCAGCTCGGGGTCTATGTCTATGATTCGGCCGAAGCCCTTGCATGTGGGACAAGCTCCCACAGGGCTGTTGAAGGAAAAAAGATTGGGCACAGGCTCTTTGACCTGGAGGCCGCAACCAGAACACTCCCACTGATTGCTCCAACTTAGCATCCTGCCCTCGGGAAGGAGTACTGTGGCCCAGCCTTTCCCATAGCGGAAGGCGCTCTCCATGGAGTCTATGAACCTGCCCCTGTCAGAAGAAGAGGCAGGGAAGCGGTCCACCACCACATGTATTTCAGCTTCATGGGGCTCAGGCTTCCAGTTCTCCACGGGCAGGATTCCCCCATTTCGAAAGAGCCTCAGGAAGCCCATTCGCAGCAAACCGCCACGTAGCTCCTCAGGCTCCCTATCCTTAACCGGGAGCTGGAACAGGATGATCCAGGATCCTTGCTGCGGCCAATTCCTGGACTCCTCCCACACGCTGTCAGGAGTGCTCCTTCTTATCTCCAGGCCGCAGTTGGGGCACACGGGCAAGGCCATCCTGGCGAAAAGAAGCTTCAAGAAATCCGTAAGCTCGGTCATGGTGCCCACAGTGGAGCGGGAGGTGCGCACAGGATGGCTTCCCTCTATGGCCAGGGACGGGGGAATGCCAGTGATCTCGTCCACCTGGGGCCGGTCCATGCGCTCCAGGAACTGGCGCGCATAGGGTGAGAAGGTCTCCACGTACCGGCGCTGGCCCTCGGCATAGAGAACGTCCATGGCCAGCGTGGACTTGCCTGAGCCTGAAACCCCTGTGACCGTTATCCATCTTCCTACAGGCAGCTCTAGATAAAGCCCCTTGAGATTGTGCTGGCGCACATTGGCCAGCCTTATTACCCCGATATTCTTAACCTCCACCCCTGCTCCTCCAGGATCAAATGAACCATGCTCTTGGGCACTTTGGGAGATTCCCTGACTCCTAGAGTCAACTCAACCCTGTGCTTTACTCCAAAGAAGAAATCAGAGCTGTCCCAAGTCCTGCCTAAGGTGAGAAGCCTTCCAGAAGCATCCCCTTGCAGCCTGTCGGGCTGCTTGGCTTTTGCACGAGCATTCCCCGGAAACAAGAAGCCGGCCCATGGGTGAGCGGTTTTCGTACCTTGGGGAAAGAGCCTTAGAGGATGTTTTCTGGACGCCTCCTTAGAAGCATTATATCATTTTGCCCTGGCCAAAGCTGGAGTGGCCGGTGGAGCGGAGGGGATGAGAAGCTTTTAAAAGCCCTGGAAAGCCGGACAGGTGGTTTTGGCGGGCACTCCAGGCTAAGCAGGGAGCCTTTGATCAGATGGGTGCCGGGGGGTTCAGGGAGAAAAACCGGTAAAAAAAGTGCATGAGGAGGGCAGGATGGCTGAGGTGGAACTTCCGAATCCGGAGGAGATGGAGGAGATAAAGGAGAAGGCCTTTACCAGGCGGGTGGCCCTAACCACCGCCATTTACGCCGTGGTGTTGGCAGTGACCTCTCTAGGCGGAAACAATGCCATGAAGGAGATGCTTTTGGCCCAGCAGCAGGCCTCGGACCAATGGGCGTACTACCAGGCCAAAGTGATCAGGGAACATCTGTACCGGGTGGAAAAGCTGCGCCTGGAAGCAGGCCTACTGGAGCGGGGGCAGGGGGTGAGCGAGGAGGTCAGGAAGCACTACGAGGAGCTTCGCAAGAAAATGGAGTCAGAGGAAAAAAGGTATAACTCGGAGAAAAAGGAGATAGAGGCAGAGGCCCGAAAACTTGAGCACGAAAGGGACATAAACCGGGACCGGGATCCCTATTTCGACTATGCGGAAGTGCTCCTTCAGATAGCCATTGTCATGGCTACGGTGGCCATCCTGGCTTCCTCGGCCCCCATGTACGGGTTTTCCATTCTTCTGGCCGCCATTGGGGCTCTCCTGAGCCTCAACGGATTTCTGCTGCTGGTGGGTGTGCCCTTTCTCCATTCATGAGGTGATTTGTTCTTAAGGCTCGCTTTGCAAAGGCAGCCGGGCCCCGAGATGGGGCCCGGCTGCAAAGTTTTGGGGGGAGAACTTCCTAGAAACGCGTCCTGTTCCTCAGGCCTGGCTCAAGGGGCCAGGATCCATCCCGCCGGAGTCCTTCGTGCGCAAAACCTGCGGGCAAGGTCCACCGGATGGCGAGTCCCCTCTATGTCCACCTCTACTGTGAAACAATGGTCTGAGCGGTGGAAGCGGTAAGAGCTCCTTGGGAACTCAACCCTGTTGGCCCCGGGCCGCACCAGGACCCCAACTGCCTCGGCTACAAGCTCATCCCTGTCCAGGACCAGCACCCTGACGTAGCCTGAGACAGGGGACCTATTAAAGAGGCTAACCGAGAATCTGGGCCTTTCCCCGGAGACTATGGGATCAGGCCGCATGTCCAGGTCTGTTACCCGTAGATCCCCTGGGAAAAGTCTAGGGGGTGGGGGGGCAGGCGGCGGTGGGTAGTAGTAGGTCTCTGCCGCGCAACCAAACAAAAGGAAGCCCACAAAAACCAAGCAAGAAAGCTTGCTTACCACCTTGCAGAAAATTTCCATTGCCTCCCCCTTGAAGCTTTTCTATACTAGATCTCTCCTGATCCAGGCTGTTCCTCAAAACCCGTTTCTTGGGTGGCTTCCCCCCTTTAGGCCTCCTGCATCTTTTCCCACATTCAGTCCCACCTTGGAGGGGGGCGGAAAAAGAGGGTATCTTTGATTATAGAGCAGATTTGCCTATAATATCGCCAAGTCAGCCTACAGTGTCCATTCCTCTTAAGCCCTCAGGGGCTGGAAAAAAACCAAATCTTCTGAATCATAACTTGCCCCATTGTGTGTTTCAAGAAGCTTCCTGCTCCTCATGGAGCAAGCTTGTTTGAAAGGGAGAACTATGGCTATTTTTGGGATGAAAGAGCTCTTCTTCACAATCGGATCCAGAAGAAGCTATGATTTGAACGGGGAGCCATGATAGAGATTCTTTCCAGTGAACTTTCCCAAGCCATCCAGCTGGTGGGGCTCTTGGAGCAAGAGGGAAGAGTTGTTCCTTCCCGAGTACTTTTTGCCTTCAGAGAAGAGGCTGGTTGTTTGGGCTTCGGTGTGAGAGGTCTGTGGATAGGTAGCGGCAGATGGGCTCCGGTTGAGGCCTTGCAGGATCTTGTCTGGGAGTGGTTCCCAGGTCCTAAGAGAAAAACCCTCCCGGTCCCGAGCGGCAGATGTGTTGTGTGCAACGGGAAGGGGAATCATGGGGTAGTGAGCCTTGATGGGCAGTCAATATGCTGGGAGCATCTTCCTTACTATTGGGAGGAACTTCTTGCATCCCAGGTGGGCGGAATGAATACTTCCGGGAGGTGCCCCAAGTGTGGCCTAGAGGGGGTCTTTTTTTGGGGGAAAAGGGGCTACTGCACCAGGTGTCTGGTAAATGAAATAAGGAATCTACCCACTTTGGGGCGTTGGATATTGGTGGGCGGGGCTACTCTTCCCGCAAGAGGAGAAGGGGAGCTCAAAGCCTTTTTAGAGGCCTGGAGGAGAGTTGGAGCTTGTCCTCGCTGCTTCTCCAAAACCATACGAGTGCGCAGGCTCATCATGGATTTCCCCAGGGCCAAGGCTCCCATTCTTCCACTTTGGGAGCTCACAAGGCAAGATATGGAGCCTGAGAGGATCATGCTCAGGGAAAGGCAACTTCGTGTTTTCACGGAAGGGCTCTTGCGAGTCACCGTGGAGTGCCCGCAGTGCGGTTACATGGACTTGGAGTATCCCGGGCTGGAGTCATCATCAAAGAACGGGCCTTCACCTTTTCTTGATTTCTAATGGGAGGGCTCTGGGGAAATGAGAGATTGTGAGGATAAGGTGTTTTGGAGACCTCAGGAGTGTTTGGTGGAACCCAGGAGGGGAAAGAGGGAGAAGGAAGTTCCTGAGGGAATCATACTGGGATTTACCCCACCTGATCTGAAGCTGCTTTTGGAAAAGCTGGGAGCCTCCCAAGCCCCTTGCAGAAAATTGGATTTTTGGAAGCTTTGGACATTGGGAGTGGGGGACTGTCCCATAGGTGTGGCAGGCCCTGCCTTTGGGGCTCCGGCAGCGGTGGTCCTCATGGAGAGACTGGTGGCCCTTGGGGCTGGGGCTTTGGTGGGGCTGGGCTCTTGCGGTTCCTTGCAACCATGGCTGCCTGTGGGCTCTGTGGTGCTTCCTGATTCCGCGTTGGTGGAGGAGGGGACTTCCCCTCACTATCTGGCTCCTCATATGAAGACAATTCCTCACCAGGAGCTCTTCAGGCTCCTGCAGGAGAGCTTGATGAAAGAAGGGCTGGAGCCTAACGCGGGTCGGGTTTGGACCACAGATGCGGTCTTCAGGGAAACCAGAGAAAAGGTGGTCTTGTATCAAAAGGAAGGGGTTTTGGCCGTGGACATGGAGAGCTCGGCCCTCATGAGCGCGGCAGGTTTCCGTGGTGTGGCTTTTGCTTCGGTCATGGTGGTGAGCGACGAGCTTGGCACCCTTAGGTGGCACAGGGGTTTCAAATCAAAGCAATTTCAGGAGAGCTTGGGGCTTGCGGCCCTTGCCGCCGCAGAATGCTTGAGGAGGTGGTCGCAAATGAAAAAGCCTGGAGAAAGGGTGGTTTGACTTATGGTAAAGGGGGGATAAAATAAAACTCGTACCTGTAGATATACTACGAGGCTAATGGAGGAAAGGCTTATGAGCCAGGCACAGGAGAAGCAGAAGATCCTGTACATTGCCACACACGGACCAGGAGACCCCGAACGGGCGACTCTTCCTTTTGTGCTGGCCAACGCGGCCCTATCCATGGGGGTCGAGGCTGTGGTGGCCCTTCAGGGGGACGCTGTGTGGCTGGGGGTTAAGGGGACAGCATCCCATGTGTTTGCAGGGGGTCTGCCTCCTTTGCAAGATTTGCTGGACGGGTTTCTGGAGCTGGGAGGGAGGCTCCTGGTTTGTTCCCCTTGCATCCAACACCGCAAAATGGATCCCCAACTTCTTGTCCCACAGGCTCAGGTGGTGGCGGCAGCCACCCTCACGAGCGAGATCCTCACAGCCAAAGCTGTGCTCAACTATTGATGATGGCCGTGGGTTAGCTTAGAGTCACGGCGATCTTTTGGATAAGGAGGAAATGCGCCATGCAGGCTGACAGGAGTTTGGACTGCAGGGGCATGGCCTGTCCCATGCCCATCGTGAAGCTCAGCAAAGCCATTAAGGAGATGTCCCAGGGACAGATCCTGGCCGTAAGTGCGGATGACCCAGGCTTCGAGGCGGATGTGAGGGCTTGGTGCGAGACCACCGGCAACCAGCTCAAGGCTTTGGAATCAGAAGGGGAAATCCGAACCGCTTACATAGCCAAGTCTTAAGCGGTGGGGCCAAAAAAAGGAGGTGAGCATGACCGAGGAAAGGCGCATGTCCATGATTCTTTTCTCAGGGGACATGGATAAGGCCATGGCGGCCCTTGTTTTGGCCACCGGGGCAGCCAGCATGGGTTATCAGGTTACGGTTTTCTGCACTTTTTGGGGACTGAACCTGATCAAGAAATCCGAGGCCATGGCTCACGGTGGAGTCCTAGAGCGCATGATGGGCTTTATGAACAAGGGAGGCTTTGAGCACATGCCTCTTTCCAGGATGAACATGTTGGGGATAGGCCCCAGGTTGCTAAAAAAAATGATGAAGGACAAGAAGGTGGCAAGCCTGAGGGAGCTTCTGGATACAGCCCTGGAGCTGGGTGTGCAGTTTGTGGCCTGCCAAATGTCCATGGATGTCATGGGAGTCACCAGGGAGGATTTGGCAGTGCCCTGCGAAGTGGGGGGGGTCGCCAGCTTCTTGAACGAGGCAGGTAAGTCCCAGATCAACCTTTTTATCTGACCTCTTGAAGGGTCTTGAGACTGCTTTGGAGAGCCCTGCTATGAAGATAGGCATCATGGTGCGCACAGGCCCTTACGCTCAGCAGAACATAGACACTGCCTTGAGCCTCCTGAATGCGGCCTTGGATATGGGACACCAAGCGGCCCTTTTCCTTTTCGAGGACGGGGTGATAAACGCCAGCGGGCTCATGAAGCCCACGGGGGACCGAAACATTGGGCACCAGGTGCAGGAGCTGGTTGCCAGGGGAGCTGAGGTGGCCATCTGCGGGCAGTGCGCAAATTACAGAGGATTGCAGAAGGAGCACTTGGTGCCGGGAGTTAAGAGGGCCGGGATGGGCCAACTGGGCCAGATGGTGGCCACATGCGACAGGTTTTTCTCTTTGGGGCCCTGAGGAGAGTAAGGAAATGAAGGAAGCGGTGGTCCTGATTCGCAGTGGGCCTTACGGAGAGGCCTCTGCAGCAGAAGGCTTTAGAGTGATAATGACTTTGCCGGCTATGGGCCTGGGCACAACCGTGGTGGCCCTGGAAGACGGGGTGTTCTGTTTGGTTAAGGGAGGGGATGGCACACGGTTGGGCTGGAGAGAGAGCCTTTACAAAGTCTTTGCCCAGAGCTCTGATTACGAGGCCAGGCTTCTGGTTCACAAGCCCTCTTTGCTGGAAAGGGGAATCAAAGAAGAGGAACTTGTGCAGCACGATGGGTGGCTTGAAGAAGATGAGCTTCCAAGCCTCTTGAGGGGGGCCTCGGTGCTTTTGGCTTTTTAACAGAGGAGATCTTGATGGAGACCCTTTTTGTTTTCAGCAAGTCCCCTTGGGCCAGGAGAGACATGGAGACGTGGCTTCCAAGGGTGAGGGAGCAGGACCAAGTGCTTCTGATCCAAGATGCTGTTCTGGCCCTAAGGAGTGTCTGCTCAGGTCTATCAGAAAACCTTGCCTCTTTGAGAGGAAGGCTTTGGGCCTTGGAGGCGGATTTGGAGGCCAGGGGTGTCAAAGCTCAAGAAGCCGGGGTTGTGGATTACAGGGGTGCTGTGGAGTTGATACTGGAGGCCAATCGGGTGCTGGCCCTTTGAACCGGTGAGTGCAGGTGATCTATTATCACCTGTAGTTGGTCACGGGGGTGATGGCATTTCTCTTCACTTAGATACTTAGGGGCTCGATTTTGCGGAAGATTTGGCCTCAGGGGGATGTCTCCCCCCCCTTTTGGCCCGGATCATTCTTTAAAGCCCGTGACTTTGGGGGCTCAAGCCCCCAAACCCCCGATACGCTTCGACATATTCCGAGTAAAAGCAGAATAAAATCTGAAATGGGGAGTCAGGGTGCATTTGAGCATGGCCCCGTTTTTCCTAACATGTCATTCAGATAGCCCGCATTGCCCTCTCATCATGAATTATGGGGGCTAGAAGCTTTTCAGGCCTGGAGCAGTTTTGGAAAATCTTCAATCTGAGAGCAGCCATCCAAACCAGCAGCTCAAAATTTGCCTGGATACCCCATAGATAGAAAAATTTTACAAAAACAAAATCACTTGACCACAAAAGGCTTGTTTGTTAATTTATATACCATAGGGGGGTATGGTATGGAAAAAGAGAGACGGGAAATCCTAATGAGGCTCAAGAGGATCGAGGGGCAGGTGAGGGGGCTTGCAGGCATGATCGAGAGGGAGGCCCTCTGCTCTGATGTTTTGACACAGGTTGCGGCCGTGACAGCTGCCATGAAGAAGGTGGGGGCAGTGGTTCTCCAGGCATACCTGGAGGAGTGTTTGGAGAGGGATAGCTCAGGGGAAAGGGGAAACAGGGAGAGCCTCAGGGAGTTTCAAAAGGCGGTCTCCCGCTACATCAACTGGGCTTGAGATGCACAGCAAGAAGGGGGTTTTCGGCTGTGTCCTGGTCCAGGCTTATGGAGGGAAAGGGGATGTCTTACAAAGCAGGTATGAGCAGAAGAGGTTTTCTAAAAAGGGGCGCTGTGGCAGCCGCCGCAGGGGTTGCCGTCAGTGCAGGGATCCCAAGCCCAGCAAGGGCCGGCCTGGCCGGTCGTTTTGCCACCTTAGTGGACTTAAGCCTCTGCGACGGGTGCGTGGGGGAGCCCATCCCCAGGTGTGTGGAGGCCTGCAGGAGAAAAAACAGCTCTCGTTTCCCAGAGCCCAAGAAACCCATAAAGGATCTCTGGCCTCAGAAGATCCATGATGATTGGTCAGAAAAAAGAGATGTCATAGACACCCTCACCCCCTACAACTGGATAACCGTGCAAAAGGTTCAAGTGCAGGGGAAAGACATCTTCATCCCCCGAAGGTGCATGCACTGCGATAATCCACCTTGCGCCAATCTCTGCCCCTTCGGGGCCCTGAACAAGTTCGAGGACGGCTCTGTGGTTATAAACCCCGGGATTTGCCTGGGGGGTGCCAAGTGCAAGGCTGTGTGCCCTTGGCAGATCCCTCAAAGACAAAGCGGGGTGGGCCTATACCTAAAGCTCCAGCCTATGCCGGCAGGCGGTGGAGTCATGTACAAATGCGATCTTTGCCATGACATTCTCAGCAAAGGGGGTGTGCCGGCCTGCGTGGAGGCCTGCAGAGCCCGTAAGGGTGTGGAAGCTCCCCTTGCTTTTGGACCAAGGCAAGAGATCAGGGAAATGGCTCATAAGAGGGCTCAAGACATTGGGGGAGTGATTTACGGCGAGAAGGAAAACGGGGGCACAGCCACCTTGTACGTGAGCAAGATACCTTTTGAAAAGATCAATCAGGAAATCCTCTCCTCCAAGAAAGGGCCTCACATGGGACCTGTAAAAGCAAAACTCGGGGAGGTGAACAGTTGGGCCAAAGGATTCCTCTGGGGGCCTGTGGCTGCAGGTCTGGGGGCCTTGGGTCTCATAATGTTTCAAAGAGGAAAAGGTAAAAGGGAGGATTGAGCGATGCAGGAGAAACAAATGCCCAGATCTTTGGTGAAAAGGCATTCCGCGGTGGATTTGGCCGAGCATTGGCTCTTGGCCCTCTCTGGGTTGGTTCTGATCTTTTCGGGGTTCGGTGAATTGCCCATGTACAAGCGGTACATGGTGACAAAACTCCCCTTGCTGGGCTGGGCAGGGGATTTCCACATCCAGCTCAAGATCCACTACATGGCGGCCATCCTTTTCGTGAGCGTCATGCTATTTCATTTTCTTTACCACGGTCTTGCAGGACACAGGGGGTTGCTCCCAAGAAAGGGGGATCTGGGTGGCTCCATCCGAACGGTGCTGGCCATGTTCGGGATGGGAAAAGAGCCTCAGGCGGATAAGTTCCTGCCCGAGCAACGCTATGCGTATGCTTATATGGCAATCGTGGGTGCAATCCTGGTGGTGACGGGTCTTCTGAAGGTGTTAAAAAACCTAGACAATTTCTTTCTCCCACCGGCTTTTGTGACGGGGGTGACCCTTGTGCACACCTTTGGGACCATCTTCTTCCTATTGGGTGTGATGGCCCATTTTGGGGCCCTTCTCATCAAGCCCAATCGTCCCTTAATCAGGGCTATTCTAACCGGAAAAGTGGATGCTGATTATGCCAGGCAAAGACATGGGGTTTGGTGGGAAAGGGAGCTTAGGAACGAAGCGGCCTGGAGACCTCCCGGGCCGGCTCTTGGAGAAAGTTCCGGTCAAGATGCAAGCGGTAAAGACGTTCGTAAAGGCCCCTTTGAGCAAGGAGCTCCTGATGGGTGCCTTGCTCGAGGATCTTCCCCCGATGCAGCACCAATATGCGATGAGCTGCCTGCACGGTCGAAAGCCGGTGAGCTATGAAAATGCAGGTCCTGCCCTGGGCCAGCAGGCCCAGGGCCTTTTGTATCAAAATCTCGGTGGGCGGATCCACACTGGATGTAGCCTCGTCAAGAACCAATATTCCAGGGTCATAAAGCAAAGCCCTCAAAAAAGCCACAAGCTGTCTCTGGCCTAGGGAGAGATTTTGGCCCCTCTCCTGGATCTGCATCTGGTAACCGCCCGGAAGAGATTGGATCCATTGCTCAAGCCCTATTCTTGCAGCCACTTCCTGTATTCTTTCCAGGGGGATGTGCTTGTTCCAAAGACGCAGATTCTCCAGCAGAGAACCTCTAAAAAGAAACACCTCCTGGGGAATTATACCCACATGTTTTCTGAGCTCCCTCAAGGGCCACTTGCGGATCTCCAGGCCCTCCACCAGGATCTCCCCTGCCTGGGGGTCATAGGAACGGTTGAACAGACCTATAAGGGAACTCTTCCCAGCGCCTGTAGCTCCCACTATGGCCAGACTCTGGCCAGCAGGCACATGGAAGCTCACTTTACGCAACACCCACTCCTGGGGCCTGTAAGAAAACCAAAGATCCTTTACCTCTATTTCTCCTCTGAGCAGTTGCGGTTTGCCGGAGCTTTCAGAAGAAATGATGTTGGAAGGGGTATCCAATAGCGCAAAGACCCTTTCAGAGGAGGCCATGGCTGCCTGAACCAAGTTGTATTTCTCGGCAAGATCCCTTACAGGCTGGAAAAACCTTCTCATGTACTGGATGAAGGCCACCAGGACCCCTGGCAACATCTGTTCCTGTATGACCCTGCCGCCTCCGTACCAGAGAATCAATCCCAGGGCTGTGGCGGCCATGACCTCCACAAAAGGGAAGAAAAGAGAGCTATACCGGATGGCGCGCAGATGCTGTTCCCTGGTATGCGTGTTCAGTTCCTCAAAGGCCTCCTCATTTCTTTGCTGTTTTCCAAAAAGCTGAATAGTGACCATACCGCTTAAGCTTTCCTGCAGGAAACCGTTTAGCTGGGCCACCTTGCGCCTAAGCTTCCGGTACGCGTCCCTGGCCCTTGATCTGTAAAAGACCGTAGCCAGAGCAAGGGGCGGAGTCAAGCAGAGAGTCACCAGTGCCAACCTCCAATCCAGCCAAAGCAATGCCGCGGCTATGGCCAGGAGGCTCACCATGTCTCCGAAGATGACAACAACCCCCTGGGTGAAAAGCTCCTGGATCACTTCCACATCCTGCACCGCCCTGCTGACCAGTCTTCCTATTGGTGTTCGGTCATAGAAGCTCTGAGGGAGTCCGAGAAGTTTCTCCAAAAGCTCTACCCTGAGCCGAAAAACAGCTCTTTGTCCCGTAAGTTGTAGCAGCCAAAGTCGAAAATATTGGGTCAAGGCCCCGGCTGTTAAGGCCGTCAGATAGAGCAAAGCCACCCAGGTCAAGCCTGCCACATCCCCTTTGCTCATGTGCTCGTCTATGGCCACCTTTGTAAGGTAGGGTCCTACTATGTCCAGGAACCCGTCCAAGAGCAAGACCCCCAAAGAAACCAAGGCCAGCCCCATGTGCGGACGCAAATACAAGAAAAGGCGTCCTGTCAGGCGAAGGTCGTATTCTCTGGCCTCCATCTCCTCTTCGGCAGGAGCCCATGACTGGGCTGTGCTTCTCATCTTGGCTCCCCTTCGGGCCAGGCTTCCAACTCCTTAAGGATCTCCTGTTGGCGGGCCAACCTCTGGAAGTAACCCCTCCCTTCCAATAGGTTCACGGGTGAACCCTGCTCCAAAATGCTGCCTTGCCCCAATACGATCACCCAGTCGGCTTTCATGAGGGTGGAAAGCCTGTGGGAAACAAAGATCTGGGTCATGTCCGGAAAGTTGCTAAGAAGATTCTGGAGTATCTCCAGCTCGGTCTGGGCATCCAGATGAGCAAAGGCATCATCCAGAAGCAAAACCCAGGGGCAAAGGGCCAAGGCGCGAGCCAGAGCCACCCTTTGCCGTTGTCCTCCCGAAAGCATTACTCCCCGCTCCCCCACCAAAGTGTCCCATCCTTGGGGGAGAAGGCTGATATCCCTTTCCAAACATGCAATGCGGGCCAGGCGATCCAGCATTGAGGGATCCTGGCCTGGCTTCCCCATCCAGACGTTGGAGGCCAGGGATTCGGAAAAAAGAAAAGGCTCTTGGGCCACCAGCACAACTTTGCTTCTCAAATCCTCCAAACTGAGATGCTTTATGTTCAGTCCGTTGATCAGAACTCTTCCCTCTGTGGGGTCCTGAATGCGCGGCAGGAGTTCCAGAAGGGTTGTTTTTCCACTTCCCACAGGTCCTGTCACCCCCACCTTCATCCCTGCAGGCAGTCTCAGGTTGATCCCTTTTAAGGCCCAGACATCCGAGCCTGCATATTTTACTCCCACCTCCTCAAAGCGTATTTCCTGGAGGGGATCCTCCAGGGGGGCCGGCCTGCTGGGGCTGGCCACAGCAGGCCGGGCCTCCAAGACCTCCCCTATTCTTTGAAGGGAAGCCCTGGCTCTCTGCAAAAGGTTCACCATGAACCCCAAAGACATCATGGGCCATGAGAGCATCAACAAGTAGGAGTTGAAGGCTACAAAACTCCCTAGGGTGAGCCGTCCTTGAGCCACGCTTTTTCCCCCAAATCCCAGCACTATGACAAAAGACCCACCTGCCAAAAAGCCGAGCAGTCCATAGAAGACTCCTCTCAAACGGGCCAGCTCCATCTGCTTGTCCAGGTACTCGGTGCAAGCTTCTTGGTAACCTAGGCTCTTGGCCTTTTCCATGGTGTAGGCCTGGATTACCCTAATGCCGCTTAGAATCTCTTGCACGCCCTGGGTGAGCTCGGCCAGCTGTGCCTGCACCTGAAGGGCTCTGTCCTTGACGCGCCTTCCGAAATACATGAAGCACACTGAAAGCAGAGGAAGCGGCAAGAGGGCCGCCAGGGTGAGCTCAGGATCTATCCAGGCCATCAAAACCACGCAGCTGAGAATGGTCAGGGAGCTGTCGACCACCAGCAGTCCCAGAAAGGCTATGAGCTCCTGAACGGCCACCAGGTCATTGGTGCACCTGGACATGACGTCCCCGATTGAACGTTCCAAGTAAAAAGCTCTTTCCAGCCTTTGAAGAGCCCCGAAAAGCTCCTTTCGCATTTTGTATTCCACATGCCGCGCTACCCCGAAAAGAGAGGTCCTCCACCCATAGCGGAAACAGGCTTGGAGGAAGGCCACAAGGAGAATAAGGGCCGCATATCCCAGGAGTTCCTCACTCCCCGACATCTTGCCTAGCCCGTCTATGGCCTTTTTTAGGATCCATGGAGGCAGCAGGGCCAATGCGTCCGCCGCTGCAAGGCAAAAAAGCCCAAGCATGATCCATCTTAGGTGTTCCCTAACGTAAGGGATGAGTCGCCTAAGCCCTTGGGCCTTGGAGTAGGCATAAGCTCTTGAGTTCATTCGGGCTCAGAAACTCGGCTTTGAAAGCCAGGCTTGGGAGAGCAAAAGCTTTCCTCCTGGGAAACCACGTCATTCTCGTGGGCCTTTCCACAAGAAGCCATTGCAAGCTCAGGTTGAAAGGCCCTCCACATCAGGGGCCCGGCACAACCAGCACCGCATCCGAGGCCCCGTGCACTCGGCTGGATTCCTGCCTTGCGGTGATGAGAAGATCGGCCAGACTCATTCTTCCTTGCGAATCCCTGAAGAAGAAAGGGCAAAGCCTCACATATCCCTTCATTGAGCGAATTATTCCAGAAGAAGGCTCCAGGTACCTCCAGTCCCAGGGCCTGGAGTCCACTTCTTTTTGTATGACCCAGTCTCCATCGGTTTTTGCTTTGAGGCATGCGGCCTCCCATTGCTTCAGGCTGAGCCTTCGGCCGTGGAACAAGGCCCGGCTCTCAAAGGAGCGTCCCTTCTTGAGATAGAAGCTCCTCTTGGAGGCGGAAAGGTCAGAAACGGTGGTTATGCGCTCGGGTGTGGCTCTCCAGGTGCAAGGGATATAGCCCCGCAGCTCCTGAAGCTGCTTTGGATCCAGGAAGCCCTTCAATTGTTCTTCTGCCTCAGGATGGTGCACAAGAGCCAAGATCCTCTTGTCCTCCAGCACATCCTTCCAGGGGTTCAAGAGCCTGATTCTGTTTTCCGAGAGAGCCTCCAAGACCATTTGAGCCTTGGCCTCAGCCCTCTTGAAAATCCCAGGGCTTCGAAAGAGCCTGTGTATCACCGTCACTTTTCTTCCATCCGGGAGAGCCAGGCCGCCCCCAGGGCTCGGGCTCATAGCAGAGAGAGGGGCCACTACCAAGCCTCCACTCTTAAGGCTTCTAGAAAGAAGCAGATGCTCGTGGCGATATGAGGATCTTTTGGCCCCAAAGACTACTGTTACACCCGATTCATACCCTCCAATAGCCTCCCTCACCCTTTCAAGACAGGCCTCATACAGAGGCAGGATCCCGGGCAGAGATGGGTGGCGGCCATAGGCTTGTCTGAGGGCATGGGTGATACCGAGCCCTCCCATCACCACTTGTATCTCCAAGAGCCTGGGATGCTCTCCCTTTTCCAAGGCCAAATCCAGCCTCATCATATCCAGAGCTCTACCATGTTCCAACTCCCAGAGTCTTTCCTCTTGGGGACACGCCGGAAACCCAAGTTCTTGCCTTAGAAAAGGAGAACCAGCCAGGGTCTTCTCCACACCCATTAGGAATTTTTCCAGCAAAGCACCCAAGCGGGCAATCTCATCCAGGAGGGAAACAGGGAGCTTAGGGGCATCCGGGACTACCCTCCAATTAACCCTTCCCAGGGCTTTGAAGAAGGCCCCCTGTCTTACCAAGGAATCCCAACGATTCCAACAAAGAGCAACTTCTCCTTGCCTTTCATGTGAATGGGGCCTTGGTGCTTCCATGGCCTTCGCCACTTCCTCCAAGTCCCAGTAAAGGTAATCTGCCTTGCAGGATTCAAGCCCAAGCATTCCCTGTCACCTCTTGAAACCCATAGGCTTGACCCGGATTGTTCTTCAAAGCCTGTGAGCTTGGGGGCTCAAGCCCCCAAACCCCGGTTAACCTTGGCACATTCCGGCTCAAACCAGGTAGAAATCTGGAACCGAAGATCAGGTTTTTTTTAGGCATAAACCGGTTCATCCTAACAAATCATCGAGACAGCCCGCATTTCCCATTGATCCTGAATTATGCGGGTTAAGCCCCCAGGGAAAGCTCGAGAATTGACCGGCATGAGACCTATTCATATCATGGGAGCGAAATACAAGCATAGCACATGCTTTCAGGAACCGGAGGTGCGGGATGCTGAGCTCTATGGAGCGGGTGATCCAGCTCAAAAAGATTCCTATATTTTCAAACCTGCAGGCCAGGGAGCTGGCAGCCATAGGCTCCATAGTCAGGGAGCGCGCTTTTGCGGCCGGCGGACTGATCATCCGGGAAGGAAGCCCGGGAGATTCACTCTTCCTGGTCTTGATCGGAAGGGTGGAAGTCATCAAGGACATGGACTCCCCCAATCCCATAAGGCTAGCGGAGATAGGGGCAGATGAGTGGTTTGGGGAGATGGCTTTGTTTGACAGACAGCCCAGGTCAGCCTCTGTGGTGGCTGCTGAGGACACGCAGCTATTGGAGGTGGGCCGCTTTGAGTTCGAAGAGATCATGAGGGAGTTCCCAGCCATAGCCATTCATGCCTGCCAGGTTTTCACCCGCCGGCTCAGGGAACTCCAGGAGAAGCTGGGGAAATTGAAGGAGGATAATCAACAGAACGCTGGTTAGCGCTGCGTTGCTCCAGCCAGCGAAGCCAAAGCTCGAGATTAATCAGGCTCCAAAGTAACCAGTCTGCAGGCCGCAAGGTTCCATTCAGGCGGGCTCTGACCTCTTTTTCCAAGTTCACCCGTGAATAGATGGGACGGCTCATGGTGTGAGCCTCCAGAAGCATCTCTCTGTAATTCTCTAGGCGCTTCTCCACCGAATCCCGGATCCAGGTCCTGATGGGGAAGGGGAAGCCTATTTTTTTTCTATAGGCTAATTCTGAACCGAATCTTTGGGCACAAAGGCTTTTTAGAGGCGCCTTGTTAAGCCCTGAAGGATTTCTTGTTTCCCAGCCCAAGCTCTTGGACCAGAGCAGGAAACACTCATCCAGAAAGGGCAGCTCCAGATTCACTCCATGGATTGTGGAGGTCAGGTCGGCCCTGGTCAGAAGTCTTTGGCCTACTGTGCGCACATGGTAAAGAACCGCTTTCTCCATGGGATGCTCTTTGGGGAGGCTACGTATGCAGTGAGCCCAAAGCTCTCTTCTGGGCCCCAGATCCAGGGGTTGATCAAGCACCCTTCCAACCAAAAGGGGCTCATTGAGGGTATGGGTCCTGCAGTTGACCACCACCTGGCTGGTTTTCTCAAACTCATTTCCGGCCATCAAGAGGGCCTCCTTTTCTTCTTCACAAAGCCCCCCTGTAAACCATCCATCGGCTCCCTCCCCAGAGAAAATTCTCTTTAGGCCTGAGCTTGAGGCAGCCTTGGATAGGATCCACCAGACCAGCTGATTGGTGCTGGTCAAGGGAAGCCCCAGGCTCTCAACGGCCTCCCCCCAGGCATTTGCAAAGAGCGAGGGAGTAAGCTCAATGGGCTCCCATGGAAGTTCAAGATCTTTAGCCACCGTGCGGGCAAAGGGACCTTCGTCATAACGATACCCTGGGCAGACAACTGTAAAGCATCTCAAGGAGGTGGAAGCCTCCAGCTCTCTTAGCCCCCATGCCAGCAGAGCCGAGTCCACACCTCCTGAGAGGAAGAGCCCTCTTGGGGACTGAGGCTCTCTAACAAGGCTTTTTTTGATGGCTTTCCACAAAATCTCTTTCAGTTCAGTTGCATCTGAGGAGGTTTCCTCCCGGTGAGATCCCAGCCAATTCGGCCAGAGACTTTGAGAACTTGTCTTATCCGATCTCAGATTCCCCAGGATCACCTCTCCTGGAAGCAGCTCACGCACCCCCTGGTAAAGGGTGTTTCCTGCCGCCACATGTTGGAAAACCAAGTACTCAGGGATTCTTTGCCAGTCTGGCTGCGGGCACTCGGGCATGAGATCCAGCAACGAGGGAATGTCCTGGGCAAAAAAAACACCCTTTGAGGACTTGGACCAGAAGAGGGGCTTTAGCCCTTGGGGAGCCCTGGCCAAGATCCAATCCCCGCTAGAGAGGTCAACCCACACAAGCCTAAAGGGTCCCCAGGCACCCTTAAGAAATCTCCATCCTTTCCCCCCAAGCCCCTCCAGGAGGACCCTTACCTGCTTTATTTCTTCTCCTGAATCCTCTGGAGGCCTTCCTGCGCCGGCTGTTCCCAAGCCACCATCCCATGCCAGTAGTTGAGAGCCAATCTTCCAGACCGGGCCCAAGCAGATGAATTCTGTGGCCAGCCAGGCCCACCAACGGAGGCCTTGGGGCCCTCGGGTCTCCACCTGAGCTGCTTCGGGCTGATTCCCCGGGGAGCTCTCAGGAGTTGCAGCAGGGCAGGAAAGCTGCGCCCTAAGAAGCATCCCTCTCATTGGATAGCTCCCTCATGACTTCTTCCAACACCCCAAAACATTTCTCTAGGTCCTGCTCTGAGATGTTCAAGGGGGGCAGAAGCCTCAAAACATTTCTGTAAAGACCCCCTGAGAGAAGCAAGAGCCCCTTTTCCCTGCATTTCCTCACAACTTCTCTAGCCAATTTCGGGGCTGGTTCAGGCTGTTGCTTGCCTTTTATCAGTTCCAGACCCCACATGGCCCCAGAAGCCCTGACTTGGCCCAGAGAAGGCATCTCATCCATCCAGGCCTGAGCCCTCTTTCTGAAAAAAGCCTCCAACCGCAAGGCCCTTTGCGGCATTTCCTCCTCCACCAGGAGCTGCAGTACACAACATGCTGCGGCACAAGCCAAGGGATTCCCTCCGAAGGTGCTCCCAAAGCCACTGGCAGGCACACGGTCCATGAGCTGCGCTTTCCCCACTAATGCCGCCAAGGGGAGCCCTCCTCCTAGGGCCTTGCCTAAAACCAGAAGGTCCGGATTCAGATTCTGGTGCTGCACGCAAAAAAGCCTTCCTGTCCTGCCCAGGCCGGTTTGCACTTCGTCGGCCGCAAGCAGGATTCCGTGCTTGGAACAAAGAGCCGAGAGGGCCTGCAAAAAGCCCTCGGGAGGCACAACAACTCCTCCCTCACCCTGAATGGGCTCTACCACAACCGCAGCCACCTCCTCCGGGGGCCTTTCCAGAAAAAAGAAGCGCTCAAGCCCACCCAAACACTCCAAAGAGCAGCTCTCCTGTTTCTTGCCCCAAGCGCATCTGTAGCAATAGGGGTAAGGCACGTGATAAACCTCCGGGGCCATTGAGCCGTAACCCTTTCTGTAAGGCTTGGCTCTGCTGGTGAGGCTTGCGGCCAAGAGGGTTCTTCCATGGTAACCCCCGTCAAAGGCCACTACAGCGGTTCTGCCCGTGGCCAAACGGGCAACCTTCACTGCCCACTCCACAGCTTCGGCTCCAGAGTTGCAAAGAAACACCTTGGCCCCCTCAAATGGCGCAAGTCGGCACAGGCTTGTTGCCAGCTCCAGGTATGCCTCGTGCATCATCACATGGGCGCACTGGTGCACCAGTTTCCTTGCTTGGGTCTCTATGGCCTCCAGGAGACGTTTCTCTCCATAGCCCAGGATCATCACCCCCAAGCCGCTTGTCAGATCCAGAAACTCTCTTCCATCAGAAGAAAAAAGACGAGCCCCACTGCCCCGTGAGGCCAGACCTGGATGAAAGGTATAGAGTCCTTTTGGGATTACCTCTTCAGGCTTAAGAAGTTGCTTTGAGTCTTGCATTTAGCCCCCTTTGCCTATGGGCAGGCTTTAAAAGAGGATTCCCAGCCCGCACATTTCCGAGAAGATGCACTTCAGGGATGCAGCTAGGGTTAGAGACATCTTAAGATAACCCAATTCATGGAGAAGACCCCCTGGTTTTCTTTTCCCAGTCCTGTCCTGACTTGAAGATGAAGGGGGCCGGCGCAGCGGTGCGCGAAGACCCTCATATCAGCGGTCTTGGGGTAGGCTCTAAGCCGGGTTAGGACTCCAACATCACAAAGGTTGTGGCCGAACCCCCGTGGGCATTGATGGGGCAGGCCCCGGCAGCCTCCAGACCAACTCTCACAAAGGCAGAGCGGCCGAAGGGACTAAGCACAAAAGGGAACCTGCCTTTGCGCACATTTCTGCCATCCCACGCAAGGAACTTTTTCCTTGTGGGTACAACCCTTTTTTGAGCCACCCATTTATCGGGTTCCTCCTCCACCAGTCGAACAGCCTCCCTCTTTATGGCGTCAGGATCCAGGATCACGTGTCTGCCTCCATAAGAAGCCCTTTTTTTGAGTACAAAGGACTCCCCAGTCAAGATGCATTGAAAAAGATCAGGATCTTTGGCTTTCAACCCAGGCCCTAGAACAAAGCTCTCGGGGAGATGTCTTCTCAGGTGGGGCTGAGTTTCCCAAATCAGTCCCAAGAGTCCTTTGTCCTGCAACAAGGTGGAGCCCAAGGGATTCACCAGGCATACCCGTTGGGCGCACAGCGCCTCCCAGAGTTGCTTAGCCCCGAAGATCTCGCGGGAATTGTAACCGGATTGTTTTTCCAACCTCAGTCTCAAACTCTGGGTGGAGAACTTGCGAAACACCAAGTGCACGGGTTCGCCTCCAAGGAGAAGAGAGCTGCTGTTTGCCTCCAAGTCTTCCAGGTTGCCCACCAGTACACGATATCCCTTGCTGCGGTAGTGTGCGGCTATACCCCTGCATTCTGGAAGCATGAAACGTGCTTGGGCCTGCGAGCTCAAAAGGGCTATGGTGGGCTTCTGGGGCATCCATGGTCGGGTTCTGCTGAAATCTCTGTAGCACTCCAAAAGGATCTTCAAGGATTCATCCCTCGGGTCCAGAAAAAGCCCTTGCTGCTCCAAGCAGTTTGCAGCACCCCAGTAAGCTTTTGCCACCAAAGCAGGATCCAACTCCCCTCCGGGGCAGCCGCAGTTGATCTCCATCAAGAGGCTCTCCCCCTTTGAGTCCATGGCCATGTCCAGGCGGCGGATGGGAAGTCTCTTCCCAAAGCCGTGATCCAGGAAGAAGAACTCCTCTTCCAGAGCCGATGAGAATTGAAGCACCCGCCTTGCCAGCTTTCTGTTTGCAGCCAGCTGAGCTCCTATCTGCTCCAGGGCCGAGGAAAAAAGTTCTACGAGACGGGTTATTTCCTCATGGGTTTTCCTTGAGATTATCAGGGGGGTGCAAAAGGGGTAAATCTCCTGGGCCGGGCTGTCTAGGAAACGGAAATTCTCCTCCTGAAGGAGCAGGCTCCTCATGCGGAGGATTATTTGCTCAGTCTCCTGATATTTCTGGAGAGCTTTCCCAGGCCAAGAATTCATGAAGGGGACACCCTTATCCGGACAAACTCCCTCAGCCTGTGTACGTCCCTTTGCAAAAGCTTCATGTCTGGATTCACCAGGATCACGAAAACCGGGCACCTAAAGCCCTCCTTTGCCCATCCCACTCTCTCTCCGGCCGGGACACGTTGTTTGAGGCGATAAAAAGAGCCCAACTTGCGAATTTCCTCCAGGCCCTCTATGGTTTGCAGAACACCCTCCTCCCCTGGGAAAAGCTCCACCACGGCCACAGATTTCTCCCATCTAGGTTCCCATTCCACAGACTCGCCCATGGCCACCTTGAGGCTCATGAGATCAAGGGAGCAACCCCAGGCCAGCTCCATCATTTCCGATCTGTACCCTCCCACCCTTGGAGCTGCATCCAAGATCCATACCCTTTCCCCCAGGCTTACGAGATCTATGTGGAAGGGAGTTGCCCTTAACTCCAGGGCCTCCACCAAATCCCTGGCCGCCCCCTCCAGGAGCCTGGCCGTACAAGGCTTAACATCAGGATCCACCCACCTCACCGAGATGTGGAAGTCCTCAAGACCCCACTGGGCAGCCGTTGTGAGCGGGACAGGGGGACTAAACACCATGTTTCCTTGTGAGGTGACAAAACCATCCAGGGAAAAGTGGCTGCCTTCCAACTCTTCCTCGGCCAACAAAGAGGGCTCCAGCCTGACCCCGTGGCGTTTCTGGGCAGCCTCCCAACTGCTGCGTATTTTCTCCAAAGCCGGTTCCCAATCCCGCCTGGTCCGACAGGCTGTGATCAACTGGCTCTTGAAGAGGTTACGCGGCTTGAGCAAAAAGGGGAAGGGTAGCGGTGGAGGACCGCTCTTTTTCAGTTGCACCTCTCTGAAAGGGGGATTTAGGTGGGCCGCCTTTTGCTCCAGGAGTTCCCTCAGAAGCAATTTGTCCCTGAAGATTCGAGCTTGCCAAGGTCTAATTCCCGGCATTTGCAGGGCCTGGTTGAGCACGGCATGTTCCATGACCCTGCGTTCCCTGCGGTTCAGCACTGCAGCAACCCTTTGTTTTTCCGGCCATCTGGCAGCCCAGCGATCCAGGGCAGCAAGATCCCATGGGTCATACTCAATCCAATAGTCCACTTCCCAAGGGCTTGAGATCTTCTCCCCAGGTTCCATGAGGCAGGCGCTGGCAAGCCCCATGGCCCTGAGCCCTCTGGCCAACCTTTGGGCTCCTGTAAAGAGCACTATGGGTATTTGGTCCCTTTTCCCCACGAGCAGCTCAGATCATCCCCAGAGGCGTGTGGAGACTGCTTTCCCGGTCCCTTGGAAATTGAACATATGCCTGCTAAGAGGCTTCCAGTCCCATGTTTTCATACACCCACTTTATCACCTTTAGGGCATCCCTGGAGAGGGTTCCAGATTGCGGGCCCAGGATGTTCCTAAAAAATATAACCCGGGTGACCCTTTCCAGTTCAGAGCCTTGGCGAAGTGTATGCCCAGGAGGAGGAGGTCCGTCCAGCACAAGGAACTGGCTGGGGGGGACGGGGAATACAGGGAAGGGGATAGCGGGTCCGATCCTCTTGGCCCTGGCTTCCTCCTCAATCCAACTGTATAGCCCCGAGTGGAGTTCCCTAGTAATCTTGGCTCTTTCCTGGCTTCTATGGAAAAGCAGGACCTGGGCTGCAGGGCTCAAGCTCATATGAGTCTTTTCCAAGATATCAGGGTCCTCTTTGAGACAAGGTTCTTCCAGCCAGGAGAGCAGGTGAAAGAGTTCCAATGGAGGTACACCTTGGGCCAACTGAAGAAGTGTAAGGGTTGGAAACGCCCCGGTGTACCTGGGGTTGCACTCCAAGACGCGAAGAGTCCCGCCCCCTCTTTCCAGCAAGAAGTCCAAACCAAAGATCCCCCTGTACCCATCTCTGGCCATGGCCCGGCCCACTTGCATTGTTATGATCCGGGCTGTTTCCTCCACCCATCCTGCCCCGGCTATGCCGTCTCCCCATTGGTGTCCGCAGAACCTTCCAAAACCTCCTGGGGGAAGCACCTCCGGGATGTCCACAAGCTGCACTTGCAAAGGAGAAACGGCAATCCCCCATGGTGTCACACAACCTTCCATGCTAAGGGAGATTCCCTCTAGAAAAGGTGAGAGCATGACACTCCCAAAACTATGGCCCCGGTGTGTACCGTTTCCCCACGAGCCCCTGAGCTCAAGTATCTCACCTGGCTCCCTTACCAGAAAGCTGGATCTACCTCCCCCCTGGGGAAAGCAGGGGATCTGCACAACCAAAGGCGCACCCCATCGATCCATTAGTTCACAGCACTTCTCAGGACCCAGGGATCTTACCTCCAGGCTTTCAAACTGCAAGGCCGGAAGCCCCATGCTCAGAAGTATTTCTCTGAACCTACACTTGTGATCCCAGTTAAGCCTTATCTCGGGCGGGTTGGCCAATACCGCCCATCCCCTCCGGCGTGCCATGTCCCTGATCTGAGAGGTCTGCCTGTACAGAACCAGACGACTGCCCGGTTCCAATATCCGGGTGTTTGCCAGGGAGTCCATTCGGCTCAAAATGGAATAGGTATCAGAGGGGAGTTCCAAGTGGGGAAAGGTTTCCTGAAAGCACTCCACCTGGGCCCAATGGCGAATAGCATCCAGATCCAGGGTAGCGATACTGCAGATTATCCTGTAATGGGCGCACAATAAGGCCGGACCCAGGCGGGGATATGCCCTTTCTCCCACACCCACCAGCCCAGGGGTATTGCGCAGGTGCACTGCTAGTGCTTCCGGGATTTCCGGGCTGCCGAGGCTTCCCATGGGCTAACCGTAATGCAGAAAACAGGCTGAATAGTGTCCCTGTTCCACCTCCTGCAGAGGAGCCTCCTGTTCCTGGCATCTTCCGCTGCAGTCGGGGCATCGCGCATAAAAAGGGCAGCCCCCTTTGCTTGGAGCAGCAAGCAAATCCACAGGGCACGCCGGCGGAGGTAATGCCTCCTTGCGGCGATTGACCGTAGGGACGGCTTTGAGAAGGGCTTGGGTGTAGGGGTGCCTTGGGTTCTGGATTACAGATTCTGCAGGGCCCAACTCCAATACCCTGCCTTTGAATATGACGCAGATACGGTCAGACAGGTATCTGGCCGTGGCCAGATCGTGGGTTATGAAAAGGAGGGTTAGGTTGTGCCTCTCCTTGAGATCCAAAAGCATGTTCAGAAGCTGGGCTTGTATTGAGGCATCCAGCATGGATACGGGCTCATCCGCCACCACAAAGGTCGGCTCCAGGATCATGGCTCTGGCTATTGCCACCCTCTGCCTTTGCCCTCCGCTTAGCTGATGAGGGTACCTGAAAAGAAAATCCTGGGCAGGCCGCAAGCCTACCTCTTCCAGCATCTGTTCCACCCGCTCTTCCCGATGCTTGTGGGATCCGTATCTTTGGACCAGAAGCGGCTCCACAACGGTCTGGAAAACGGTGAGCTGGGGGTTGAGGGATTGGTACGGATCTTGGAAGATCATCTGCACCCTGCGCCTGAACTCCCTGATTCCACCGCTCTTGAGGGAACTCACCTCATTCCCGTCAAAGATCACTTGGCCTGAGGTGGGTTCTTCCAGACGCACAAGCAGCCTCCCACAGGTGGTCTTCCCGCTACCGCTTTCCCCCACCAGGGAGAAGATCTCCCCGGGCTGTATCTGGAAAGAGACCCTGTCCAGGGCTTTCACGTCCACCCCAGCTCGTCTGAGCAGGGATTGGCGTCGTTTGTAAAGCTTGGTTACTTCGCTGAAAATCACCAGGGGTTGAGAGCCTGGGCTGTTCACTTCTGTCTCCTCAAACCCGGATCCTGTGACACAGGGCAAAGTGGTCTTTGTGGTATTCGATCCATTGTGGCCTCTCTGAGGGGCACGCTCTACCGTTCTGAGGGCATCTAGGACAGAACCTACAGCCCTGGGGTGGATCCAGGAGATTGGGTGGTTCTCCAGGGATAGGCTCAAGCCTCTTCCTGGGGCCTTGGATTTGGGGGTAAGACCTCATCAAGCCCTGGGTGTAAGGGTGCAAGGGGCGTTGCAGCACTTCATCGGTGGGCCCGAATTCCACGAGCTGCCCGGCGTACATCACTCCCATTCTGTCGCAGGAGCGTGCAATGACCGAGATGTCGTGAGATATGTATAAGATGGAAAGGCCCATTTCCACCTGGAGACGCCTTAGCTGTCCCAGGATCTGGTCGGCCACCATAACGTCCAAGGCTGTTGTGGGTTCATCTGCAATGAGGATGGAAGGGTTGCAGGACAATGCCATAGCTATGACGGCCCGTTGGCGCATGCCCCCACTGAACTGATGAGGGTAATCCTTCATCCTGGCCGGATCCAGCCCCACCATGGCACAAAGCTCCTCAAGCCTTTGAGCGGCTTTCTGGTCTGTCATCTGACCGTCGTGGATACGTATGGCCTCCAGGATTTGTTCACCAACTCTGTGCACGGGATTCAAGGCATTCATGGCGGCCTGGAAAACCATGGCAATCTTCTTCCATCTGATAGATCTCATTTCCTCAGGTCCCAGGGGAAGCAAATCCCGGCCCTCCAGCAGGATCTTGCCTCCCAAGACCCTGGCATTGGGAGCAAGAAGTCCCAACACTGCCATGGCCACAGTGGTTTTCCCGCAACCCGATTCCCCCACAAGCCCCAAGGCCTCACCGGATCTGAGTTCCAAGAAAACCTTTTCCAGGGCTCTCACGGCACCTCTAGCCGTGAGATAGTGCACCGTGAGATCTTCCACTACCAGGGGCTTCATTGCTCCAGGACCTCCTTGCGGAGCCTGGGATTAAGAACCTCGTCCATGGCGCGGCCTACCAAGTAGAAGGAAAGGGTGATGAGGGATATGCAGATGCCAGGGGGAAGAAGCCAATAGGGGGCCCTAAACATGTGCCCTGTCTTCCATATCCACTGAAGCATCATACCCCAGGAAACCGTGGAGGGATCCCCGAAGCCTAGGAAGGACAAAGCAGCCTCAATCAATATGGCCGAGGTCACGCCAAAAGTCATGTAAAGAAATGAAAGAGGCAACACATTTGGAAGAATGTGACGCAGAAGTATTCTGCTGTGAGAGGCCCCCGCCACTTTTGCCGCTTCCACATAGGGTCTTACCTTCAGGGAAAGAGTCTGGGATCTTATCACCCTGGAGACCCCCGCCCATTTAAGCAGCCCGACTATGATGACCAGGTTCCACACCGAAAGCTGTCCAAACACCGAGGAAAGGATCAGTATTACTAGGAGTCCTGGGAGCACCATCACAATATCGGCCAGGCGCATCAAAAGAGTGTCTACAGCTCTTCCGAAGTACCCTGCAACCATACCCACGAGGGTGCCTATGGCCACTGCCATGAAGGCTGCCGAGACGCCGATCAAGAAGGCCACCCTGGCCCCTGTGAGAAGTTGGGAGAGGATATCCCTCCCCATGAAATCCGTTCCAAGCCAATGTCTGGCCGTAGGTGCAAGGGACCTGTCTATCTCAGGGTCTACCCCGCTCATGGGATGATACATGGGGTCTATCAAGGGAGGGATAAAGCTGGCCAAGGCCATCAAAGCGAACATCACCAAGAGGCCCAGGCCGGCCATGCCCATGGGATTTCTTCTATAAATAGCCCAGTTCTCCCCCAGATGACGAAGCCAGTGTATGCCGGGCTTGTGATATTCACCGTGGCTGTCCTTTTTTTTGAAGGAATGGGTTGCAGGACCACTCATTTCTCGCAGACCACCCTAATATCGAATCCTGGGATCCAAATAAGCGTAAATGATGTCCACCAAGAGATTGGAGACCAGAACAAAGGCCGCTATGAGCAGAAAGGCCGCCTGAGCCAAGGGATAATCCCCGTGGGCCACGGAGGAGACCAGCTCTCTTCCAAGTCCAGGCCAGGAGAATATGGTCTCTGTCAAGGCCCCCCCGTTTATGGAAAAGGCCAGGCTCAAACCCAAGCTGGTCACAACGGGCAGGGAGGCATTGGGTGCAGCATGGCGATTGCGTATCACCCGTTCTGGAAGACCTTTTGCCCTTGCTGTCAAGATGTAATCCTCGCGAAGGGTTTCCAGCATGGTGCTTCTCATGACAAGGGTGTAGCCACCGAAATGCGTCAAGAACAGAACTGCCATGGGCAATGCCATGTGGTGAAGCACATCCAAGACTTTCAGGAACAAGCCCGATTCCGGATCCAGCCAAATCTCCGGTGAGACAATACCGTTTAGGGGAAACCAACCCAACTGGTACCCGAAAATCCAGATCAGAAGAAGAGCCAACCAGGGCAGGAAGAAGGTATGTGTCAGCAAACCCAGGAAGCTCATTCCAGTGTCCAGAAAGCTTCCCCTTTTCCAAGCCAGTATCTTCCCCAAGGAAATTCCAGCCAGGGCATAAAGGATGGTCACCGTGGTAAATAAAAGGGCGGTCTTGGGGAGCCTGTCTGCAAGGATTTGGACAACAGGCTGTCTATAGTGAAAAGATGTTCCGAACTCACCCTTTATGAAATTCCAAAGGTAGAGCACATATTGCCGGTGAAGAGGCTGATCCAACCCAAACTGAGCCTTTAAGATCTCCACCTCCTCCTGGGTCATCAAGGGGTCTGCGATGGTGGAAAGCGGGTCGCCCGGGGCCATGCGGAAAAGAATGAAAAGCAGGGTCAAAACTATGAAAAAGGTAAGCAGTATCTGCCAAGAGCGAACCAAGAGAAACTTGCGCAGATTCATCCGGGCCCAACTCCCCCTTAATCGGTCATCACTTCTTTATCGGCCTTACCTTGAGGAATGTCCACAGATTGCCTATTCCCCCTGGCATTTCAACCCAACCTGAGAACTTATCCGTCCTCACTGCCTCCAGGTTCATGGGCACGTAAAGAGGTATGTAGGGCAGATCCCGCATAAGGAGCTGTTGGAGTTGCATGACCAGCTCCCGCCTTTTCTCCAGGTCCATGGTCTCGGCCTGCAGGTCTGCCAAGCGGTCGAATTCCGGATTTCTGTAACCGCAAAAATTCTTCCCACCCGCCACATCGGCCTTTGAGTGGAAAAAAGAGCGCAGGTAGTCCGGATCCTGTCCCAATGCCCCCCAACCGGAGACGAACATGTCGAAATCCCTATCTGATTCCACCTTCTTGGTGAGGGCTGCAAATGCCATGGGCCGCCACTGAACCGGCACTCCAAAATCCCTCAACCACTGCTGGATGAGGTTCCCGGTCTGGGCTCGCTGGGCGTCGTAATCTGCAGGCGGAGTAAGAAGATTCAATGGCCCCACAGGCTGTTCGCCGGGAAGCCTAAGCCCTTTCCCCTGCACGGCGAATTGCCCCGGGAAATTCCCGCCCACAGGCTCTACCTCCCAACTGTACCCGGCCTCTTTCAGAATACTCTTGGCCTTTTCGACCCTTTCTTTCCAACTTACGTCTTGTCCGTATTTGGGCGGGTTGCGAAGGCAATACTGCACGTTGTCAGGCTGGATCAAAGTGTCCAACCTGCAGCCCTGGTCGTGAAGAATCCTTTGAATAACGAAATCCTTGTCCACCAGAAAAGCCACCGCATGTCTGAAAGCAAGATCTGACATGGGGGGCTTGCGCAGATTGAAACCCATGTAACGATAACCGCCTTTGAGGGCTGAAAACATTCGGATGTTGGGGTTGCCTTTCAAGTCCTCCAAATAGCCTGATTCTATGCCCCACCAAAGGTAATCAATATCACCTTTCTTCAGGGCCAAAACAGCTGTGTCGGTGTTGCCGTAAATCTTGAAGATTATCCCTTCCACGAAAGGGCCCACATCCTGCCCGTCTATCTGTTTGCCTCGAGCAAAGAACCTCTCATTTCGAGACAGGTGAATGTAGGCCCCTTTTTGCCACTGTTGAAGCGTAAAGGGCCCCAGACTTTCAGGCTTGGTCACTGGATGGGTGGTCAAAAACTCCAAGGGCTTGGCAAGGGCTACTCGATAGGCCTCCTCCTTGGACTTCCCCAAAGCCTCCTGGGCCCTTACCCCTTCTTGGAGCATTTGCTCCGCTTTTTCCAAAAGCGGTTTCCAACGCTTTTTTTGCACAACTATGGAAGTAAGGGTACGCTCCCAGAGGATGGCCATGGGTCTTTTCAAGGTCAGACGAACTGTCTTGGGATCCGGAGCCTCAACCCGCTCCACGAACTCCCAGTTGTTCCAGTAAGCCGGGATTCTAAACCTGCCAATTAGTTCCGCCGTGAAGACCACGTCTTCTGATGTAAAAGCTGTTCCATCATCCCATTGGGCATCCCTGAGCCGAAAAGTAACGCTCCTGGACTGGGGATCCCAAACCGCTTTCTCCGCTGCCAGCCACGGTATCAGCTCATGTCCTGAAGGATCTCGATAGTAAAGCCTTTGGTAGGATAGAAGAAGAACCTTGGCGGCCCAGACATCCTTGGCACCGAACACGTTGAGGGTTTTGGGCTCTTCCATCAAGCCTACTTTCAGCAATCCTGCACCGGCCGCCCAGGCAGCTTCCCCTAGAAGAACGGCAAGACCCACCAGCAAGAGGCGCCAAAAAACGCCCTTTGAGTTGAGCTTGAAATTCACCCGGCTTTCTCCTTTTCGGTTTGGAATAAGACCAAGCCCTTTCTCCTGAGCACTTCCTGTTCCACGAAGTCTATTACTTTTCTTTCTGCCTGGATCCCGTACAATCGGTCCAGATAAGCTATGCCGCCTGGACTTATGGAGTTTATTTCTATTAGTTTATCACCGATCACGTCTATGGCAACGAAGTAAAGTCCGTCCTGTAAAAGTCTCTCCCTGACCCTGTTACAGATGTGCAGGTCGGAACTTGTGAGGCAATGGGGTTCGGCCTTGGCCCCAGCAAAGAGATTTGTGCGGAACTCCCCTGGGCAGGGAATACGCCGCATGGCCCCCAGCACCTCTCCGTTGAGCATCATTATCCTGACATCCCCGCCTCTGACTTCCTCCAGGAACTCCTGGACAATGACAGGATTCCTGTCCTCGTATTTCTTGGTGCTGTCCACATAGAAATTGAGAAGGGAGTTTAGATTTTCCGGGTCTTTATTGCTGAGTTTTATGACCCCGGTTCCGCGAAACCCAATGGTGGGCTTCATAATCACATCCCCGCCGAACTCATCTATGATCTTTCTCAAACGGGCGGGATCCCTTGAGACGTGAGTTTCAGGGATGATGTCTGGGAAATTCAAAGTATAAAGTTTGCTGGAAGCTTTTATCTGGCCCTGGATGTCGTTGATGATAAACACGTCGTCTTTTACGAACTGAAGGAAATCTATTGTCCTAAAGTTAACCGGAGGGTTTTTCCTTAAGAAGAGGGCATCAAGCTCGGTAATATCCTCGAAAACTCTTCTTTCCTGCATGACATCCTGGATGAAAATTTTCCAAGTCTCTTCCCTGGAAAGGCCCGGCGGGGCGGTGAGCTCTTTCATGCGTGCCCGGATCCTGTTGCTCTTTATGTAAAGGTCATGAGGCTCCAGAAAATGGATCTCATGACCCCTCTGCACGCACTCGTACATCAAGTGTGCCGTTGTATCCTTGAGGGGATCCAGTTCATCCAAGGGATCCATGAGGAAAGCAATGCGCAAGTTCATCCCCCTTGGGCCAATTCCGCGGCAGCCTTTATTATCTGAGATGCAACATCAACCCCGGTGACTCGCTCCAGCTCCCTGAAGCCTGGGGTGGTGTTCACTTCCATGACCAAAGGCCCTCTGGGTCCCTCCAGCATATCCACACCTGCCACCTGGAGTTCTAGGACCCCGGCCGCCCTTACAGCCAAATCCAACCATTCTCCCGGAGGATCCCACAACATGCCCCTTCCGCGCAAGTGCACGTTGGACCTGAATTCCCCTTTCCTGGGCATCCTTCTCATGTAGGCCGCCACCCTGCCTCCCACCACAACTATTCGGATGTCTCCCAGACAAGCTGCTGGGAGGAACTCCTGAAGCAATACCGCCTGGATGGGATAGGGCGGATGGGCTGCAAAATACTTGGCGAAGTCCTGATCCTGGATCTTCTCTACTGTGGTGCCCTGCCTTCCCCTCAAGCCTTTGGCCACCACAGGAAAACCTCCCAGGGATTTTACGGCCCTTGGTATCTGAGCCGGTTCCTGAATCATCAGGCTCTTGGGCACCGGAATGTTGTGCGCCTGGAGTCGCCTCAGAGACAGGAACTTGTCTCTGGCCACAACCAAGGCTCTAAAACCGTTTAGACACGGGAGGCCCTCTTGCTCCAGGTGAAAGAGCACAGCCAGCTCATGCTCCTCAATAGTGGAGCCTATTCGAGGTACCACGACATGGAAGATTCTTTCTTTCCCAGGAGCCAATCCGATTCCGGGCAAAACATTTCGAGGATGAAGCAGCACAGCCTCATATCCCATCTCATGGGCGCTTTCCAAGAGTCTGCCATTGGGGTGGTACCTTCTGTCCCGGGTGCTAAGTATGGCTATCCGCACCCCTTTTTTCTTCACGGCTCCAGTCCCTCCCAAGAGCCTTCCAGCCCCCTTCTGTCAAAGCTCATGGCTTTGGTCCTACCTGATCCAAAACGGTCCAAGTAAAGCTGCAGGTACTCACGAAGTTTCAAGTAATACCAAAAAGGCTTCCCTTCAGGGCCCTCCAGAAGAGTCTCTTTGGCCTTGCGGGCCAAAGCCGCAGCTTCCCTGGGAGCCATGCCCGCCTTGGTGCGGTATTCCAGGATATCAAAAAAAGGGGTGGATTTCCGTGTAATCTTCTCTAAAGAGAACTCCCGAGGATTGGCAAAGACGTGTGTGTTCTCATAAAGCACAAAGGGGTAGAGGATGAAGGAATGGATCCTATCCCTATGGGACCTCAGGAAATCAAGAGTGGTCTCAGCCTCTTCTCTGGTCTCTGTGGGGAATCCCAGGATGAAGCATGCATGATTCCATATGCCTGCATGCCTTGAACGCTCCAAGACCTCTCTCATTTGTGAGACAGTTGTACCTTTTCTCATGAGCCTAAGCACCCGAGGGTGAGCTGATTCCACTCCCCATCTGATCTGGCGCACCCCGGCCTGTGCCATCTTCTTGAGCCTCTTGGCCGTGAAACCTGCCACCGGTTTAGCCCAGATAAGCATGGAGACCTTCAGTTTCCTGCTCAGGATCTCTTGGCAAAGCTCCTCCCAATATTCGGGGGGCATGCAGTCGTCGTTAACGGTGAAATCCCTCACCCCGTAAAGCTCCCCCAGCCTTTCCATCTCCCCCACCACCTGATGGGGTTCCATGAAATCCACCCTTTCGGTCCCATATCTGATGCAGAAAGTGCACTTTCCCCAATAGCAGCCCCGGGACATGCGCAAAGGGGCATAGGGCCTTGGAACCAGGTAATCCTGCCACTGTACGTCGGAAAAATCCGGAGGAGGCAGTTCCCCCAGGGCCGGGGGAGGTTTGGGAGGGTTCAGGCGGGGCCTGTTGTTTGCCATGTAAACTAAACCGGGTATGGATTCCAATTCTCCCCCTGATTCAAGATGCCCCATAAGCATGGCCAGGGGTTCCTCCCCTTCATGAAGAACAGCGCTGTGGAAGTAGTCTTGGAAGAAAAAAGAATGCTGGGTAAGCTTCTCCTGGATTCTGAGCAGATGTTTGCCTCCCACCACCACGTGGATTTCGGGCATTTCTTCTCTGAGCAACCTAGCCAGGGTCATGGCTGCAATGAACTGGTGCACGCTTGAGATGGATATCCCAACCAGGGAGGGTTTGATTTTCTTGAAGCGTTGATTCATTAGATCCTTCCAGAATGGAAGGAAAACATTGTGCAGCGGATTTGTGCAAAGCTGGGCCAGGTCCTCTCTGCTCCAAATATCTCCCCGCCTGTAATAATTGAAGGAGATCCTGCCTGGCCAACCGGACAAGCTGGCCATCTCCATCAGTTGATAAAGATCTTCTATGGCCGGGAGTGCCTTGTCAGGATCAAAAAAAGACTCCTCCAGCCTGAGCACAGATTGAAGATACTCCACTCTGTGGGCTGCTTGTTCCCAGAGTCCGAACCTTTTCACAGCCCTTTCCCTGAGTTCTTCCGGGAGGCTCTGGGGGTCTTGATTCAGTCTGAAACTGAGCTGATCCAGCAACCGGGCTAGGGTCTTTCTGGTAAGGAGATATCTTGTAAAAAACTCAAGATTCGCGTCCACAGGCACTACTTTAAAGCCTTTCTCCCTTAAATAGGCCGTCAAAACAGGCACTGCCAGATGTGGCACAATGGGCAGCCAGACAGGGGGAAAAACTAGGATCGCAAGTGGTTTTCCCTTGCTTGCTGGGGAGGTCCGGTGGCCTCTGGGAAAAGATGATTGCAAGGAGTTGGGTGTTTGCTCAATCATAAGATCTTCTCTTGTCCACGACTTTTCCGTTTTCCAAAATAATGGTCGTAGTGATCTTCTGACCGGAAGCAGGATTGGTTCCGGTGTAAATCAGTCTTTTTGATCGGACCAAGCGGCTTGGTTTCTTGGGGGATGTGTTGCGGGCCGAGCGCTTCTCTTTTTCCTGTATCCGATCAGGAGGCCCTAGGCGCTCAAGTATCTCCTTTTCTTTCATGCCCAACTGGATCTGACCGTATTGAACCGTGTCCACCATGCCGGCCTGGCTCAAAACAGGCAGTGCCTGAGTGCTAAGCAATAGCAAAGCAAGGATCAAGGGGGCCCTTTGATTCGTCTGTTGGGACTTCATTTCATGAGGACTCAAGGCCCTTCGGCTCTGCCCAAGCCCGGTGATCCGCCTCAGTGGGATTTTGCGAGGGGAATCCCCTGAGCCCATGGGATCTTGGGGGGGTTGGAGAGAAACCGCGGGAGCTCGTGTTTGGTACCCAGAAACGGCCTCCCCAGGCCGGCCCCAGAGGAATCCAGCAACCCGGAGAAGCCTGTAGATGGCTCTCTGGTTGTCTGATATCATCTGAGCTTGATTTTCCCCCTCGCTTCTCCGTTAGCCACTTTAAGGTATTGGTTCAAGACAGGTCAAGGGGCCTCAAGGAGGCATTTGTGGTGTTGAAAAGCAAATCCTCAAACAAAACCGGCACTCTTTTCTTGGTAGGCACTCCCATAGGAAACCTGGAGGACATAACCCTTAGAGCCTTGAGAGTCTTGGCTCAAGTTGATCTGGTGGCCAGCGAGGACACCCGAAGAACCAGGAAGCTGCTCTCGGCGCACTCCATCAGAGCCTCTCTGATGAGCTACCATGAGCAGGGGAATGTCTGGAGGCAAAAAGCCGCGAGACTCGTGGAGATGCTCCTGGAGGGGAAGGACTTGGCCTTGGTGAGCGAGGCTGGAACGCCAGGGCTTTCGGATCCGGGCTACGGGCTTGTGAGCCTCTGCCTTGAGAAAAACATCCCAATCCGAGTAGTGCCAGGGCCTTCGGCCGTGGTGGCCGCTGTTGTGGCAAGCGGTTTGCCAGCCCAGCGCTTTGCTTTCGAGGGCTTCCTGCCCAAGAAAAAGGAATATCGCCTCAGGATGCTGGAGTCCCTGCGTTGGGAGAGCAGGACATTGGTTTTTTTTGAAGCTCCGGCCAGACTCTCCTCCACTCTCCAGGACATGGAGAGGCTCTGGGGGGATCGAAAGGGGGCGGTGGTAAGGGAGATTACCAAAGTGTTTGAGGAGGTAAGAAGGGGAAGCTTAAAGGAGCTTCTTGAGTGGGCCAAAGAGGCCCAGATCAGGGGAGAGATCACCCTGGTTGTGGAGGGCTGCGGGAAAAAGATTGTGCCCTCTGATCTATTGGGGGAAAGAATAAAATTCCTGCTTGAGCGCTGTTCTTTGGAGCCGAAATGCGCTCTCAGGGTCCTAAAGGAGGAAACAGGTCTTCCAAGGAAAATCCTTTACCAAGCAATACTGGGGAAAAAGCAGAGGAAACAAGAAATGGTTGATCCTGAATGAGTCTCAGTTTTGGTGACCTGATCCTGAGCATCCAGATCAGTAAATCCTTTCAGCCCTCATCCTGCCTTTTGGGGGGCAAGTGTATCTTGGTAGGAGTCGAGTCTCCAATGATCTCAAGCTGATATAGAGAATTGCGTGTCTGAAGGAAGGCCCCTGAGATCCTAGTCAGGGGTGAGGTACGAACAACCCGCCCGCTTTCCTGAAAAATGAGGTAGCTTTTCCCAAGCTGAGGTTCCCTGTTTTCCCAGCCTTCTATCACCCTGTGAGTCTCGCCTTTGCCTCCGCCCAGGCGGGTAAGGCGCACCCTGCGACGTCCTATCTCTTGTCCTTGAGTTCCCTTCTGAGCCACATTGCAGGCTATGGCTCCCACAGTGGCGCAAAGGGCTTCGCCCAGGTCTCTGTCCTCTTTGCGCCTCCCCAACTGGTCCTTGAGGCCTACCAGATCGGCATAAGCCTCGGTGAAATCAACCTTCTCACCCTGGGAGAGCTTTTCCACCACTTGCAGAATCTCCAAGATTTTCACAAGTATACGATCCGATTCCCTCCGCTGCTCCTTGCGCCTCTCTGCAGCCATTGCACTAACTCCTTGGGAGCACTCCAGCGGGCCGGAAGCCTGGAGTGAGCTTTCCATAAGGACTTTCTTCAGTTCTAAGGCCGCAACATTGGTTCCCCAGACAGGCTCATTAGTCTTCACTCGTACCTGAGAATCTCCACTGGGTCCAAACGGGCAGCTCTCCAAGAGGGATAAAGGCTTGCCACCACGGTTATCAGGAGAGTGGAGCCCAGTATCATCGCCAAATCAAAAGGATCAGACTTGGAGGTTAACTGGCCTATGTAATAGACCTCTTCCGGCAAAAATCGCACCTGGAAAGTCTTTTCAACCAATCCAACTATTCGCTCCAGATTCCATGAGAGCAGCAAACCCCCGGCGCAGCCCAACAGTGTGCCCAAGGAAGAGACCATGAGCCCATGAAAGACGAATATCCTCATAACTTGGGTAGATCGGGCTCCCATGGCCTTTAGCATGGCTATGTCCCTTTGTTTTTCCATGACCATCATGACCAGTATGCTTATTACGAGCAGGGCCGCTACCCCTACAATGCAAAGCAGAATAACGAAAATCACCCTTTTTTGCATGGCCAGAGCTGTCATCAGACTCCTGTTGAGTTGAGTCCAGTCCTGGGCCACATACTTGAGACCCAAGGGAGACTCCTGTATGAGTCTTCTGACTTGTGGAGCTTTGTAAGGGTGGCTGGTCCTGAGTTCAATTCCTGTCACGCGGCCTGGAATTTCGAAGATCTGCTGGGCAGCTGAAATGGAGATAAAGGCTACCCTGGAGTCAAAGTCCCAGTAACCAGCGTCGAAAAATCCTTTGACTCTCACTTTCCTCCACTTGGGTAGGTTTCCCCATGGTGTAAGAGTTCCTTCAGGGGATACCAGTACCACTGAGTCACCTACTCGCACCTTAAGATCCCTCAATAATCCCCTGCCCACTATTATTCCTGGGGGTTCTCCTCGAACCTGCTGGGAGAGGTCTTCCAGCCGTCCTTCTCTCAAGATATTCCTCAGGGGAATAGTGCTCTCTACAGTAGCTGGGTCCACAGCCCTTATGACTGCCTGAACGCTCCTGGCAGGGACCTGCAACAGCACCTCCCGCAGAATAAAAGGGGTGGCCCCGGCTACTCCCTGTACCTGAAGGAGTTGCTGTCGGACCTCATCGTAATCCATCATCTCCTGGCCCCGTTCCAAAACCGTTACATGGGCTGTGAGTCCGAGTATTTTGTCCCTCAAATCCTGATTGAAGCCGTTCATGGCCGACAAAACCACTATCAGAGCCGTAACGCCAACCGCCACCCCCAGAATGGAAAGGGATGTAACCACAGAAATGGCCGTCTGTCTCTTCTTGGCTCTGAGAAAACGTAAGCTAAGCCACCACTCGTAGTGCATCAAGTACTTATCCCCCGGTCAACCTTCTCCTTACAACCGGCCAAGCCTTAATGGGTCCAAAAGCATTTTGCATATTGAGAGCTCTTCCGGGAATCTCATCTGCCTCATCCAAGCAGGGCTCTCCAATCGGTCACGATCCGGCCCATAGAGTCTTCCAGGCTCGCGCAGTCACTTTGCGTTCCTTCCGGTCAACCCTCAAAAGAGCAGCCCCAGCCCTGCGGCTCAGTAATATAGCACCTTCTTGATCACCCATTTCCCTCCGTCTTTGATCATGGAAAACTTGGTGGGAAGCCTTTCCTGACCGAAGGTAGATATTACCTCCAAGACAGCCTTTTCCCCTGAATCCAAAGTCAAAAATATGGTGGGCTCCCCCAGGCCCATTTTGGGGAACCTCTCCATGGCCGAGAAAAAGGCTTGGGAAACCTGCCCGTCCAGCCTCTCTCCAGGAGCGAAGACCCCTCCTACCTCTGCCACCATTATGGGTTTTTCATGAAAACACCCTGTTAATCCAGCCTGATCTTTAGTATTGTAGGCCTGCTCAAAGTTCAGAAGTACCTGGCGAACCTGGCTCTCCGCATCGCTTCTTGGGGAGTAGTCCTTGAGGGTGCCGTAGCATCCCGTCAACACAATACAGCCCAGAAGCCCCACAAAAAAAAAGTTTTTACCCATCCTCTTCTCCTTCCCACTTTTCAAATCGGCTTATCTGAACTCCTCAAAACAAAATCCAAGCTGCCCCAAGCGGGAGATTCAGCACTTGTTTCAGCGGTAAGTTGGATCTTAACTCATGAGGCTCACAGACGCAATGAAAGGTTAGTTGTAAAGCTCATCGTGTGAAGCAGGTGAGGGCCAGGAGTCCCCAAGGGCCTTCTTTCCGGAAGGAGATGTGTGAGCAATAGACACCGTTTAACTTGTAGATTGACAAACGGCTTCAGCTTTGGTTCCATAGCGCGTGGCCCTTTGTTTGTTGGTTGAGACCGACTTTTGCCTTTAAGGCCTAAAAGGGGGTGGGACCATGAAGCTTTCCACCAGGGGACGCTACGGGGTGAGGGCTGTTTTCGACATGGCCTGTTATGGAAAGGGGCGGCCAGCTCAGATTCGAACAATTGCGGAGCGCCAGGAGATTCCGGTCAGGTACCTGGAGCAGATCTTGAACCGACTGAGAAGGGCGGGTATAGTGCGTACCCTTAGGGGACCCAAGGGAGGATATTTCCTGGGGAGAAATCCTTCTCAGATAACGGTTGCAGATGTTGTTAGGGCTACAGACGGGCCTTTGCACTTGGTCAAGTGCAAGGAGACCGGCCGCAAGGACGTACAATGCCATAGGGCTCCCAAGTGCGTGGTGCGGCAGGTTTGGGAGGAGGCCGGGAGGAAACTCAACGACTACCTGGAGTCGGTCACAATAGAGAAGCTTTGCTCAGACGCAGAGCAGATGCAACTTTGAGCAATACCCGGGCATGCGGAAGCTGTAGCCTGGTCAAGATGGCTGAAGGGCCTGTGAAGTGGAAGATGGGGAGTTTTTAGAATTTTCTTGGGAGGAGGGTCGGGAGTTGGAGCGATATGAGGGAGACGTCTCCATGAAGGAATTGGTGCGAGTCGTGGCCTGTGCGCTTGTGGATCGCCCAGATCAAGTGGAAGTGGTCGAGGTCACAGGCGGGACCACCTCTGTCATAGAGCTAAGGGTGGCCAAGGAAGATGTTGGAAAGATAATCGGCCGGCAAGGCCATACGGCCAATGCCATCCGCACTATTTTAAACGGAGTTGCTGCCAAGCTTAAAAAAAGAGTTGTCTTGGAGATAGTGGAATAGAAGGCGCAAGCCTCTATGAGCCCTCGGGAGCTGTGGCTTGGAGCCGAGATTTAAAGGCGTTGCCTGAGTCTGGACCAGATCCCTGCTCCAACCATTTTTTGGGCAACCTTCAGTACAGCCCGGATGACCTGCAGCACATCTTGGCTGCCTGCCCAGTGACGGCGCAACACTTCCGGACCCACTTCTTCCAAGACGGATCCAAGGACATAGGCTGCCAAGGCTACATCGTCCGCGTAGGCTGCGGGGCCGAAAACCGCCTCAGGGATCAGGTCCCAAGGGGAAATAAAGTAGACCATGGCTGCCAGGAGCTTGCCCTTGATGCGGGCAGGCACTTCAGGGTCCAAGGAGAGGCGCCACAACAGGTGAAAGAGATCCGGCGCCCACATGAGGTAATCTATCCACCTGTGGGAGGCGCCGTGGCCCTCTGCCCACCTGAGCATTCGCAGGCGAAGGGTTTGATAGAAGTCCTCGTCTTTGGACATCCTTTCATGCCTCCGGTCCTGCACCACCGTAAATATCTCGGATTTCCATCTCTTTCAGGAGATCCCTAAGAGCATCCCTGGTGCTGGGGAAGGCAAGCTCTTTCCAAGGGATCTCCCCTGGAGCAAAGGTAGCCACTTCCAGGGCCTCCTCCCCGGCCCTCAGATCCCCTCCCAGTACCTGCACGCGGTAAACAATCACTATCACCGGCCTTCCGGGGTAAGAATAGACATTTAAAAGCCCCACGGGGTGAACCTTCAAGTTGACTTCCTCCATAGTCTCTCGCATCGCCGCAGCCTCTACTGTTTCCCCGCGGTCCACAAACCCCCCTGGGAAGACCCATTTCCCGTAGCCTGGCTCTATGGCCCGCCTAAGTAACACCAAGCGGCCGTCCAGTATGGGAAGAGTCCCCACAGCCACCTTGGAGTCCAGGTAGAAGATGAACCCGCAGGCCGTGCAGACCAGCCGCTCGGGCTCGCCGGGCTTGATGAGCCGGCCCTCCAGGAGATGGCCGCACTTGGGGCAGAAGCGGTAGCCAGGATCCAGGGGGTGGTGTTGTTCGTGGTCGGTTTCCATCTGCTCCATCCAACTATATCAAAAACACTCGGGCTGGGTAAGAGCTCAGCTCAAATCATGATCCCTGGTGGGGGATCCTGGGGTCCCCCTGGATCTAGCGGTGCGCCAGTAAAGCAGTTTGTCCAACTGCCCCTTCCTTTGCCTGTGAGTCCTGGGCACGTATATGGCTTCCCCGCAGGAAGGGTCCATGCCGCTCCAGTACATGGCCGTGGCCATGGTCATGGGGGTGGGGAGAAAAAGCTGCACTTGTCTGGGCCTGAGTCCTGATTCTCTAAGCCTTCTTTCCAAGACATCCATATCTTTCATGCTGCAGCCTGGAAATCCGGCCATCAGGTATGGAACAAGATAGAGCTCTTTGCCCGCCCTTCTGGCCGTGGCTCGGAAACGATCCTGAAAAACTCTGTACAGAGACCAAGAGGGCTTCCGCATCCTTGCCAAGACAGGACTGCTTGCATGCTCCGGGGCCACTTTGAGATGCCCAGAGACATGATGTCTGACCAGGAGCTCCAGGAATTCAGGCTCCCTCAGGGCCAGGTCATGGCGGATGCCGCTTGATACGAAAAGGTGTTTGACCCCTGGGAGCGCTCTTGCGCAATTAAGAAGCTCCATGTAAGCCTCTTGACTCACGGATAGGTGGGCGCAGATCTCAGGGAACAGGCAGGAGGGCCTCAAACATTTCCCATTTTTGAATCCGGAAGTGCAGCCAAGGCCGTACATGTTTGCCGAGGGTCCCCCAAGGTCACTTATAGTGCCTGAGAAGGCCTTCTCCCTCGCCAGCCTCTTTATCTCTTCAAGCACGGATTCTTTGGATCTGCTTTGGAGCACTCTTCCTTGGTGCAGGGCTATGGAGCAAAAGCTGCAGCCCCCTGCGCAGCCTCTCACAACTGTCACAGAATCTCTTACCATTGTGAAGGCCGGTATTTCCCCCTTGTAGCGGGGGTGGGGCCTTCGGGAAAAAGGAAGAGCGTGTAGCCGGTCCAGCTCCTGGCTTGTTAAGGGCCGGGCTGGGGGAAACAGGATCAGGACTCGGCTGTCGGCCCGCTGCAGCAGCACCCTTTGCATCCAAGGCTGGCTTTGTTGCTCCATGAGCCCGGTTAGTTGCAGAAGTTTCTCCGCTTCGGCTTCCAGCTCCTCGTGATCAGGAAGCCAAAGAGCCTCCGGGTACCGGGAAATCTGGAAGTCCGTCTGACCCCTGTACAAAGCCGTGCCCGGGATTCCCTCCAGATCCTGCCCTGCCTCCAGTCGGCGGGCGATTTCAGCCACAGCCCTCTCTCCCATCCCGTACACCAAAATGGTGGCCTTGGAGTCCAAGAGCACGGACTTGCGAATCCGGTCGCTCCAGAAATCGTAGTGGCTGACCCTTCTTAGACTTGCCTCCACACCGCCTATCACCACAGGCACCCCGGGCATGGCCTCCCTGATCCTGTTGACATACACCAGCACAGCCCTGTCCGGCCTGGCCTTTGGAAGACCTCCTTCGCTATAGTGGTCCTCCTGCCTGGGCTTGCCCAGCGATGTGTAGTGGTTGACCATGGAGTCCATGGCCCCGGAGGTGACTCCCACAAAGAGCCTGGGCACACCCATTCCCAGGAAGGCCTCCGGGTTTCTCCAGTCCGGCTGGGGCAAGATGCCCACCCTATATCCCAGCGACTCCAGGTGGCGGCCAATGAGGGCAGCCCCGAAAGAGGGGTGGTCCACGTAAGCGTCCCCGCTCACCAGAAGCACGTCCAGGGTCTTCCAGCCGAGAGCGTTCATCTCCTCACGGCTTGTTGGGAGAAATGGGGTCGCTCTAGTAGCCATGCCAGGGCTCAATCTCGCTCACAAGATGGGGATGATTCCACGGGTACCATGGTAGGGTTGGCCGGAAGCGGCCGTCAAGGAACTCAAGCAAAGAGCCCTCTCGGGTGGGCTACGAGCCCAAGGTCTGCCCCACGTTGGAGAACCTACCGCCCACTTTGGAGGCCATGAGCACCAGGATCGTTGAGATGAAGATCATCACCATGCCCAGTGCAGAGAGTTTGCCCCACAGGCCGTCTTCGGCGAAGCGCAGAATCTGAACCGACAGGACCTCCGTTCCCGGCCTCGAGAGCACCACCGAGACCGTGAGTTCCCGCAAGAACATGGTGGCCATCAGGATCCAGCCCGAGACCAGTGCGGGTGCCATGAGAGGCACCAGGATCCTGCGCAGGGTGTACAGGGGGCCGGCTCCGCAAACCCTGGAGGACTCCTCCAGGTGTGGGTGGATCTGAACAAGGGCACTTGTGAGGGGCCGAAGCCCGTAGGGAAGGTAGGTGGCGATATACGCCACAAGCAGGGCCCACAATGTAGCGTACAACGGGGTATGCACGAAGAACCACATGAATCCTACTCCTATGACGATCCCTGGAAAGGAAAAGGAGAGGAAACTCAAGGACTCCAGAATGGTGGATGCGGCAGAGCGTCCCCTCACGATTGCATGGGACACGAACAGGGAGACCACAACTCCAAGGCTTGCCCCACCCACACCCAGAATCAAACTGTTTTTAACCGATAGCCAGCAGAGGGGATCTCTCCAGATCTGCTCCCAGTTCTTCAGACTCACCAGGGAGAGGGCCTTGGCTCCCGGCACCACGGAATAAGGGAGCACAGACACGTACAGGAGCACCCCCACTGGAAGGGCCACCAGGAGCAGACAAAAGGATCCCACCACCGAAAACAGAGGCCACCTAGCCCCCTTGAGGTCCACCAGGGAGGGCCTGTACCCTTTCCCGCTCACCGTGACGTATCGCTCGGTGGCGGATGTGAGGCGCCGGTACACCAAGATGAGCACCACCGAGGCCACAAGGGCGCTCACTCCCACTGCCGCTGCCTTCCCATAATCAGGCGCGAAGCCCGTGGATATTATCCTGTAGATGTGTGAGGCCAGTACGTAGATCCTGCCCGGCATCCCGATCACCGAGGGAACGGCGAAGGAGGCCAGGCTTCTCACCACCACGAGGATGAAGGAGGCCAATATGGCCGGCCGAAGCACCGGCAGAGTGATCCTGAGAAGGGTCCCTACCTGTGAGGCCCCGCACACCCGGGAGGACTCCTCCAGAGACGCATCGAAACCGGACATGGCCGGAGCCATGATCAGGTAAGCTATGGGCAGATCCAGGAGCGCCTCCACCAGGATCATCCCCTCCAAGGTGTAGATGTTAAAAGGGGAGGCCCTCAACCCAAAGAGCTCCTTCAGGCACAGATTGATCAGCCCGTTGGATGGGTTCAGCAGCAGCACCCAACTGGCGCAGAAGAGGATGTGCGGGATCATCATGGGCACAATGGAGAAGACGCGGAATACACCCTTGAAGGGAATGTTGGTCCTGGTGTTTAGATACGAGAGAAACAAAGCCAGAGCCGTGCAGAGAAATGCCGAGCCCCCGGTGAAGGCAATGGTGTTTAGAAGAATTTCCCCAAATGCCGGGTCAGAGTAGGCCCTCAAGTACTTCTGGGCCGTGAGACCGCCCAGGCTCCCCAGCCCACTGGAGACGCTCCCCAAAACCAGCATGATGACAGGGCACACGGTGAGGAAGGCCACCAGCAGTATGAGAAGGGAGGATGTCGGCCGCAGCCCACTCTTCGGCATCAACCGCCCACCTGCCCTGCCAGGGTGAAGCACTGCTCAGGACTCACAGCCAAGGTGACCTGCTCCCCCTCTTTGAGCCTGGAGGAGGCATCCAGCCTGCTGAGGAGATTCTGCCCAGCCACCTGTACCTCCACCTCGCAACTATCGCCCAGAAATAGCACTGAGAGCACCTTTCCCCTGAACAGATTGGCCGCATCCCCTTGCGTAGATCCGGAGGCCCTGAGAAATTCCGGCCTGATGCACACCGTGACAGGCTCACCGGCATGAAGCCCTGGAGTGCTTCTGCACAGGATCCGGCCCAACCGGGAATGCACGAGGGTGTAAGGGCCTTCCTCCCCGAGGACCCTGGCCTGGATCATGTTGGCCTTGCCGATGAACTCGGCCACAAAGGAGTTCCTGGGGTGGAAGTAGACCTGTTCGGGGCTCCCGGTCTCCAGGATGCTGCCGTCCTTCATGACCGCCACTCGGTCGGAAAGGGACAGTGCCTCCATCCTGTCGTGGGTGACGTACACGGCCGTGATCTTGAGCCCCGCCAAGAAGCCCCTGAGCTCCTTGCGTGTCTCATCCCTTAGCTTTGCGTCCAAATTGCTCAAAGGCTCGTCAAAGAGAATCACCCTGGGCTCGGCAACCAATGCCCTGGCCAAGGCCACCCTCTGTTGCTGGCCACCGCTGAGCTGGGTGGCCGGCCTGTCCTCCATGCCTTCCAGCTTCACCATGCTGAGGGCTCTGGCCACCTTTTCCCGGACCTTATGCCTGGGTTCTCCTCTGACTTTCAAAGGATATGCCACGTTCTCCTGCACGGTCATGTGGGGCCATATGGCATAGCTTTGAAAAACCATTCCGAGACCTCTCTTCTCGGGTTGCACCAGGATCCCCCTCTGCGCTGAGAACACGATCCTGTCCCCTATGGAGATCTCCCCTGTATCCGGTGTCTCCAGACCCACCAGACAGCGGAGAAGAGTGGTCTTGCCACAACCGCTTGGTCCCAGTAGGGTGAAGATCTCGGGCTGCTGGATCTCCAGGCTAACCCCCGAGAGGGCCTGGATCTGCCTGCCTCCGGATCTGTAAGACTTGCTCAGGTCTCGAACATAGATCTCCATGGGACGCCTTCGTGAGGAGCTCAGGAATCATACGCTGCGCTCCCTCAGGGCATGGCGAAGAGCCTTCGAAACTCGGCCCCCCAGCGGCTAATCTCCTCGTCGGAGAGCTCCCGTATGGCCTCCACCTTCACCTTCTGAATCCCCTCCAGGGGAGGGTACACATCTCTTAGCAACACGTATTCGCCTACCTTCTCAGCCATGGTCTTCATGGCCTCCTCGGACAGCCAGTAATCCACGAAGATCCTGGCGGCATTTGGGTGGGGAGCCTTGGCGGTCAAGGCCATGGCCCTCGGGGTTCCCAGAAGAGGTTGCTGGAGCCTGGCCCAGTCCAGAGGGGCCGGTGCCTTGGTTATAACGTATTTGGGCATGGAGATGGCGATAAGCTTCTGGCCGCTTTCCACCGGGGCCGGCGTGGGGCCGAAAGAGGCCACGAACATGGGGCGGTTGGCCGCGAGCCCCTTTATGAAATCCATCCATGCTTGCTCCGATGAAAACACGGTTTCCTTGAGGCCGACCAGCCACGATATGGTGGTGGCGTGGGAGGAGGGGTCGGCCATGACTATCTTGTCCTTCCACTTGGGGTCCGCCAGGTCCTGGTACTTTTTGGGCACATCCTCCGGCCTGACCAGCTCCTTGTTGTATATGAGTCCCACATACTCTATGCCGAATATGATGATGGTGTCGTCTTTCTGGGCCCACGCCGGGTATCCTGACAGGGCAGGGGACCTGTACGGGGCAAGCACGCCTTTCTCCTTCAAGAGCTGGAGAATGGGCATGGGGGCCTGAAGCACGTCGGCCATGAGCTTTCCTGCCTGGTGCTCGGTAAGCACCGTTGAGACGAACTTGGAGGTGGACACCCGCGTGTAATGGGCCTGGATACCGTAGCTCTTGCTGAAGGCCTCCACAATGGGTTCCACTGCCGTTATGTTGGCGTAAAAGGTCACTTTTTTCTCCAACTTGGCCTTCTCCAAGACACCCGGCTCGGATGCTGCGGCAGTGGCGGCCACTAGCATGGCCAACAGCAGTGTGGCTGTTCTCTTCATTTCCATTACCTCCTGTGGTGGGGATGTGGCAATTCCTCGGACCCAACGAAAGTATATGGAAGGGTTGTGTCCTGTCAACCAGCGGGCCTGGAGCCCGCTCTTCCCAAGGGTTTTGAGTGCGGGCGGACAGCACATGGAACCAACGGGGCAAGGCGCCCGCTTCTTGACGCCCCGCGCTTTCCTCTCCTATACTCAGGCCAAGAGTCCACCTTTTTTAAGAGGCTGTACTGAAGGTCCTGCCCCTCAAGAACGGTTTGCTTCCCCGAGAGGAACCCCGCGAATGAGCAAAAGAAGGCTCACAAGAGCTGTGCGTTTGGGAAATGTGGTAGTGGGTGGCGGAGCACCCGTGGTGGTGCAGTCTATGACCAACACGGACACTAGAAATGTGGCCTCCACAGTGGCCCAGGTAAAGAGGCTGGAAGCAGCAGGCTGCGAGGTGGTGCGGGTGGCGGTGCCGGACATGGAGGCGGCCCTGGCGCTGGGGGAAATCAGAAAACAGATTTCCATTCCTCTTGTGGCGGATATCCACTTCGATCATAGGCTTGCCTTGGAAGCCCTCAGGCAGGGGGTGGACGGACTTCGCATCAATCCAGGGAACATCGGAGGCCCCGCCAAGGTCAGGGAAGTGGTGGATGCGGCCAGGCAGCGGAGGGTCCCCATACGCATTGGAGTCAACTCCGGTTCCCTGGAGAAGGACATATTAGAGGCCCACGGCGGGGTCACTGCCCAAGGCATGGTGGAAAGCGGGCTTCGTCACGTCAGGATCCTGGAAGATATGGGTTACCAGGAGATAAAGATATCTCTCAAGGCACCGGACGTGGGGCGAACCTGCGAGGCCTACAGGCTCATGGCCGAGGCCGTGGATTACCCTTTGCACCTGGGTATCACCGAGGCCGGGACCTTGTTGTCCGGGGCCGTGAAGTCCTCTGTGGGCCTCGGAATCCTCCTCAACGAGGGTATCGGTGACACCATCAGAGTCTCCCTGACGGGAGATCCTGTGGAGGAGGTCAGGGTGGCCTGGGGGATCCTGGGTGCTCTGGGCCTGAGGCGAAGGGGGGTCGAGCTCATCTCCTGCCCCACATGTGGCCGCACCCAGGTGGATCTGATCCCTGTTGCCGAGGAAGTGGAGAGAAGATTGTTGCACGTGGATGTGCCCCTGCAGGTGGCTGTAATGGGCTGCGCTGTAAACGGCCCAGGAGAGGCCAGAGAGGCGGATCTGGGCATCTGCGGGGGCAAGACCCACTGGCTTCTTTTTCGGAAGGGGCAGGTGATACGCAAGCTGAAGCCCCAGGAAGCTGTTGAGGTTCTTGTCAAAGAGGTGGAAGAGGAAGCCTTGGCACGCAAGAGAGAATGAGCTGCAAGGCCCGTATAGATTTGGGTTGGATTCAGGAGCAGAGCCGTACAAAGAGATTTTTCCCCAAAGTAGGGTTTGGGTTGATTGAGACCATTTGGAATGAGCAGGAGGCACCATGCGGCTTTCCCAGTTTTTTCTCCCGACCGAGAAAGAGGATCGTTCAGAGGCGGTGGTGGCCAGTCACCGCCTCATGATCAGGGCCGGGATGATCAGACAACTTACAGCCGGGGTTTACTCTTACCTTCCTTTGGGCCTAAGGGCAGTGCGTAAGATGGCTCAGATCGTGCGGGAGGAAATGGACAGGGCAGGAGCCCAGGAGGTACTGCTGCCGGCCCTTCAACCAGCCGACCTTTGGAAAGAAAGCGGTCGATGGGATCACTTCGGACCCGAACTGGTCCGACTTCGGGACCGCAACGAAAGGGAGTTTTGCCTGGGGCCCACCCACGAGGAGGTGATCACTGATCTGGTTCGCAGGGAGGTGCGTTCATACAGGCAGCTTCCCTTGATCCTTTACCAGATTCAGACCAAGTTCAGGGATGAGAGAAGGCCTAGGTTCGGGGTGATGAGGGCGCGGGAGTTCACCATGAAGGATGCCTACAGCTTTGACTGCGATGACCGGGGCGCAGAGGTGAGCTACGGTAAGATGTATCAAGCTTACAGCAGGATTTTTCAAAGAAGCGGTCTTCGTTTCAGAGCTGTTGAGGCGGAAACAGGAGCCATAGGAGGGAGCTTCAGCCACGAGTTCATGGTTCTGGCGGACTCGGGAGAGGACGCCATAGTCAGCTGCGACACCTGCCAATATGCAGCCAATGTGGAAAGAGCCGAAGTTGCCCCTCCTGTGCTCAATGATGGAACAAACACGCGATGTGTTGCCTTAGAGAAGGTTGCCACCCCGGGCATGCGCACAGTGGAGGAGGTCTGCGGATTTCTGGGAAGGCAGCCCTCAAGCTTGATAAAGACTCTGCTTTTTCTTGCAGATGGGAAGCCGGTGGGAGTGCTGGTGAGGGGGGATCGGGAGGTAAACGAGGCCAAGCTCAAAAGAGTCCTTGGATGTGAAGAGCTTAGCCTGGCAGATGAGGAGACGGTACTTAGATTCACAGGAGCTCCGGTGGGCTTTGCCGGGCCTGTGGGGCTTGGAGGCAAGGAGGCGGGTTTCCCGATTTTGGCCGACCGGGAAGTGATGCTGGTTGTGGACGGGGTCACGGGAGCCAACCAAGCCGACGCCCATTTTGTGCATGTGCTGCCAGGCAGGGATTTTAAGGTGGATCGTATGGAGGACTTGAGGATGGCGGTCGCCGGGGATGCATGCCCAAGATGCACTGGGGGGAAACTGGAGATCTGGAGGGGAATAGAGGTAGGCCATATCTTTAAGTTGGGCACCAAGTACAGCAAGGCCATGGGGGCCACCTTCCAAGATGAGCGAGGCCGGGAATGGCCCATGGTCATGGGTTGTTACGGAATCGGTATAGAGCGCACTGTGGCCGCCGCCATAGAGCAAAACCACGACCAGGACGGCATAGTCTTTCCCATGGCCATAGCCCCTTTCCAGGTAATAGTGCTTTGCCTGCAACAGGAAATCCAAGAGGTGCGTGAGGCTGCTGAAAAGCTTTACTTGAGGCTCCAGGAGGAGGGCCTCGAGGTGCTCCTGGATGACAGGGAGGATCGGCCCGGGAGCAAGTTCAAGGATGCAGACCTCATAGGCATTCCCCTGCGCATAAACGTGGGGGCAAGATCTTTGGCCAAAGGCGTGGCAGAGTTGCGCCACAGGGCCACAGGCCGGGTGGAGACACTAGAACTGGACTCTGTTTGTGAACGGGTGAAGGAGATAGTTCGTGATCAGATTGAACGAGATCCTGGATCGTGTGGCTGAATACGATCCCAACGCTGACCTGGATCTCATAGAAAAGGCCTACGTATTCTCTGCCAAGGTGCACCAGGGGCAGGTGCGCCTTTCGGGGGAGCCCTATCTGATTCACCCCTTGGCCGTGGCCGGGCTTTTGGCGGAGCTGAGACTGGATGCTGGCACGGTGGCAACCGGACTCCTCCACGACGTGGTGGAAGACACCCGCACCACCTTGGAAGAGATCAGGGATCTTTTCGGTGGGGAGATAGCTGAGCTGGTGGATGCAGTGACCAAACTCTCCAGAATGAGCTTCAGTTCCAGGGAAGAGCAGCAAGCGGAGAACTTCCGAAAGATGATCTTGGCCATGTCCAGGGATATAAGGGTGATCTTGATAAAGCTGGCCGACAGGCTCCACAACATCAGGACTCTTCAGTTCCACAACCGTGAAAACAGGATCCGGATAGCCAGGGAGACTCTGGAGATCTACGCGCCCATTGCCCACAGGCTTGGGATAACCTGGATGAGAAGGGAGCTGGAGGATCAGGCTTTCCGTTTCCTGGAGCCCGAAGCTTACCAGGATATCGTTGAGAAGGTGGCACAGGCCAGGGTGGAGAGGGAAGACTATATCAGGGAAGTGGAAGGACTCTTGAAATCCGAGCTGGAATCCCACGGTCTGAAACCATCGGTTCAAGGGCGTTTCAAGCACTACTACAGCATTTACAAGAAGATGCAGAGCCAGCAGTTGCCATTTGAGGAACTTTACGATTTGCTGGCTTTTCGGGTGATCCTTCGCAACAAAGCAGAGTGCTATGAAGCCCTAGGTTACGTCCACGCCATGTGGCCTCCCATCCCGGGGAAGTTCAACGACTATATCGGAAGACCTAAGCCCAATGGCTATCAGTCCTTGCATACAACGGTTTTCGGGCCCCACAAGAAACGCATGGAGGTCCAGATCCGCACGGAGCTCATGCACCGCATAGCCGAAGAAGGCATAGCCGCTCATTGGCGTTACAAGGAAGGCCGAATAGTTCAGGACAAGGAGGACGAGCGTCTGGCCTGGGTCCGCCAGATCCTGGACTGGCAGCAGGAGCTGGAGGATCCCAGGGAGTTCCTGGACATGGTGAAGGTGGAACTCTTCCCGGACGAGGTCTATGTGCTGACCCCCAAGGGGGCTGTGAAGCAGCTTCCCAAGGGTTCCACACCCGTAGATTTCGCGTACTCCATCCACACCGAAGTGGGACACCAGTGCGTGGGGGCCAGGGTAAACGACAAGATCGTGCCCCTGCGCTATGAGCTCCAAAGTGGGGATGTGGTGGAGATCGTGACCCATCCTGACCACAGACCCTCCAGGGACTGGCTCAAGTTCGTGAAGACCTCCAGGGCTCGAGCCAAGATCCGGCAATGGTTCAAGACAGAGGAACGCAACAGATCCCTGGCCCTGGGGAGGGATCTTTGCGAAAAAGAATTCCGCCGCCACGGCCTGAACTTCTCCAGGCTGGTTAAGTCACAGGAGATGCAGGATCTTTTGAGCAGGCTGAGTTTCCTGGATGTGGATGATTTGATGGCAGCGGTAGGGTACGGGAAGGTCTCTCCCAAGTCTTTGGCCACTCATTTCCTACCAGAGGAACCCCAGGAGCCTGAGGAAGAGCCTGAGCAACTGCCGCCTCTCAAAACGCGCCGCGGCAAGACGCGCTCCGTCAGGGGAGGTGTGCGGGTCCGTGGAGTGGAGGATGTGATGGTTCATTTTGCCAGGTGCTGCCAGCCGCTTCCCGGGGACAGGGTCATGGGTTTCATCACCAGGGGCAGGGGTGTTACGGTTCATGCGGCAGACTGCTCAAATATCCAGGCAGCGGAGGCCGACCGTTTGATCCCTGTGGAGTGGAACAAGGAGCATCAAGGAAGCCATCCCGTGAGGGTTAGAGTGGTCTGCACAGACCGCAAAGGGATACTGGCAGCAATAGCCCAGACCTTGAGCCAGGCGGACATCAACATAACCCACGCCCGGGTGCAAACCTCTCCTGACAAAAAAGCCGTGGGCCTCTTCGACGTGGAGGTGACTGATCTGAAGCACCTGGAGGGGGCCTTGAGGGCCATTCGTCGCATAGAAGAGGTCATAGAGGCGGACAGGGTGAGAGCCTGATCCGGCCAACCCGCATTGTTAAAGAGTAATCTATCACAGGGTGATCCCATTTCTGGGAGCAGCTTGCCTGGCTGTCGCCTGTCTGGGTGCAAAGCACAGGCAGCCGCCCAGCTTCTCATGTTGCCCGGATGAGGCCTTTTTGGCGCCAGCTGAGGATCTTTTTCTGCAAAATCAACTGTGCCTCCCAATCTCCATCCAGAACCCCATGGTTCTGCAGGGCCGCTATCTTGTCCATGAACCAGGTCTCCACCTTGGCCGGTTCCAGTCCAAACAGGGGGGTTCGGGGCAGGGGCAGATACATGTGGGCATGGATGCGAACCCGACCCACACGTATAAGCTTTTCCATGAACTTCAGTGTTGCGATCCTATCCTGGGTCGTCTCTCCCGGAAGCCCGAACAGCACATCCACATGGGCCATGAGCCCTGAGGCCACAACCTGTTTTACGGCTTCAAACACCTGCTCAACCGTGTGTCCTCTTCTTATGAGGCTCAGGACCCGGTTGCTTCCTGACTGGGCCCCTATGACCAGTTTACGGTTCTTGCAATAACGGAGTAAGAGTTCCAGCAGTTGGGGTCGCACCCGATCAGGCCTCACCTCAGAGGGGAAGTCCCCGAGATGTGTTTGCTTTAAGCCCATATCACGGCACAACCTGAGAAGGCTCTCCAGGGATTCTATTTCATCCTCCAGCCCGGGCGCTCTGTAAGAGAAAGCATCCGGGGCTATGAAGCGGGCCGTGCGCCTGCCCATTTCCAACGAGGCAGCGAGGTATTCCCTCACAGAGCTCAAGGATCTGTGCCTGACGGGCCTGGGGTGCAACCTGGGTGTGAAACAGTACGTGCATCCATGCGGGCATCCCCTGGTGATCTCGAGGGGTGCCATGAAATTGGCCCTGCGGGACACGGGCAGGGCCTCTTCCAAGCTACAGGGGTGAGCCGCTCTCCAGATCCCATGAAGATCCCTGGAGCCTTTGGCCTCTATCCAGGCTTGCAACAACCTAGGGACTAGCTCCTCTGCCTCCCCTGCCACGACCACCTGGAAGCCCAAACCCAGGGTTCCCTCTGGATCCGCCGAGGCGTGAGGCCCTCCTGCCACCAGAAGGTCCCTCTGCCCAAGGAGGGGACGGAGCATCTTCAACTCCTCCATGACCTCCCCCAGGTGCGGGGTCATAAAGGAGTAGCCCACCAGGGAGCCGTCGGCACAGGCCATCTTGTGAGCCAGTTCTTGGGGGGAACGGGCCACATCCAGCTCCAAGACTCCTTTTTGATCCCACTTCTCCACCAGATTCAGCAGCAAGGGCAGGGTATAGCGGTTGGCCTTGGTTTGCCTGAAGAGCACCTTCAAGATGTCTTACCTTTCTTGGAACGGCTGGAAACCCAGGTCTCGGCAGCAAAGATACCCACCCCTCCCCATATGCATGAAAAGGTTACCAGATGGGCCCAGCCGAAGGGTTCCCCATATGCGAATACCCCTAGGAAAAACTGAAGAGTCGGGGCCAGGTATTGGATCAGGCCCAGGGTGCTAAGCTCGAGTCTCCTGGCAGCATGGGTGAACCATACCAGGGGAAAGGCGGTCACTGCTCCGGCTGCCCCCAGGAGAGCCGTGGTAGCCCCGTCCACAAGCCCGAAGCAGATCTCTGTGCGAATCCCGAGAAAAACCAGATATCCCAGGGCCAAGGGCGCCATTAGCACCGTTTCCACAAAAAGCCCGTCTACGGGCTCTATGGCCACGGTCTTTCTAAGAAGCCCATAGAAGCCAAAGCTGAAGGCCAAGACAAGCGCTATCCATGGAAGCGTGCCTTGGAAGATGAGCAAATTGAGGGTTCCTAAAGCCGCCAGGGCTACAGCCGCAGCCTGGGTACGTCTAAGCCTTTCCCTTAGGAAGAGAGTGCCCAAGAGCACGTTCACAAGAGGATTTATATAGTAGCCTAGACTTGCCTCCACCACCCTGCCTGTCTGGATGGCGTAGATGAATACGAACCAGTTGACCAGCACCAGTGAGGCGCTAAGCAGCAAAGTCAAGAGTACCTTGCCGGATCTTAAAGAGGCCCTAAGCCTTGCCCAGCCGTGGCCTGCCCACAGGAGAATTCCCGTAACAGGCACAGACCAGAACACCCTGTGGGCCAAGACCTCCATGGCAGGCACGTGTTGGAGAGCTTTGAAATAGACGGCCACCAGGCCCCAGAATCCGAAGGCGGCCATGGCGTATAGAAGACCCTCTTTTTGGGCCTTCCCAGCTTCCTCCTGAATCGTTGCGGAGCAGGTTGCTCTTGGTGTGGGAGGCTCTTGCAGGTCAGGCATCCCCACCGTCTCCCTTGAGTCTTACCGTGAGCCCGTCTCTTGTTACAACCGGCCTTTGGGGCATCCCCCTGTCACTGCATATGCGCTCCACCAAATTCTGCCAATCAGAATGGCAGAGGGGTTGGGGATAGGGCAGGCCCGTGGAAGGGTCAAGCATGGGTTCCAAAGACTTTACCGCCTTGAGCCCCTTGGGGAAGGGGTCACCCTCCACCTGATACTCGTCAGAGAAATGAACCAGATAGACTGCAACTGGATTCCACTCCAGGATGAAATTCAGGGCCCTCTGGAAGCTCATGTGGTGGGGGCGGTTCACCTCAGGCTCGTGGAGCCAGTGTGACTGGATCACTGCTGCGTGCAACGGTCCTTCCCATAGAGGCTTGGTCTTGAGGGCCATGAAATCGCTTGTGTAAAGAATGCGGGTGAGCTCTCCCGGCTCTTCTCCCCCTTCCAGGAGATACCCTACCGAACCCCTGGCCACAGGGCCGTGTTCTGTGGCAAAAGGCACTACCCTTGTCTCGAGCCCCTCAAGGGGCTCTCCTGGGTGGGCCAGTCTTTTCTCCAGAAGATCCTTCAGCAGATAACCGAATAGTGTTTCTACCCTTTCCCATGTCTGGTCCGTGGCATAAACCGGGATGGGTCTCCAGGCTCCCCGCTCCGCCACCCTGCGGAAGGCCACCAGTTCGTCCAGACCCAGACAGTGGTCCCCGTGGGAATGGGTAAGCAGAACTGCATGGGGCGGTTGATCCAGCCGGCCGGCCAGCTGGAGGCGTATGTCGGGCCCACAGTCCACAAGGAGTGTCTCCTTGGTCCTGACCAGGAGGCAGGTTCGGTTTCTTTGCTCCCCGAGCCTTCTCATGGTCTCACACACCATACACCTGCAGGCTATCTCCGGAAGGCCCCACGCGGCCCCGGTGCCAAGAAAGGTGATTTCCATCGGCTCCTCTTCTTAACGGCCGTAAAGGCCCATGAGCTGGGCTTCTGACTTCACGTGGCCTGCCATTGCCCTGAGAAGCTGTTCTTTGGATGCCCCTGGGGAAAGGTTGACCTTGGAGTCCAGGGCGTAGAGACGGAAGAAATAGCGGTGAGGTCTCCCTGGGGGCGGACAAGGGCCCCCGTAACCTATCCTGCCGAAATCATTTCTACCCTGGGCTCCACCCCTGGGAAGGGTCTCTGTGGAGGTGACCCCTTCAGGTAAAGACCTGGCCTCTCCGGGCAGATCGTAGACCACCCAGTGGATCCAAGTGCCCGATGGGGCATCCGGATCCTCCACCACCAGAGCAAAGGAGTGGGTGCCTGGAGGCACCTCCGACCACTCCAGAGGCGGGGAGAGATCAGGGCCGTCGCAGGTATATTTCTTGGGGATGTCCCTGCCGTCCTGGAACGCCTTGCTTCTAAGCTCCATTGGCCCACCTCGTGCTAGGGGTGCGCTTTTCCCGTTTCCCCGGAAGCTTCTATCAGTAAGGGATCGGGCCTAAAAAACCGCTACATAATACCACGGCGGGCATCGGGACCACCACTGAACGGCGGCATTTGGTTCCTGTATACTGTTGAAAAGGCTTTTGTGGAACACAGACCAAAAGGAGGTGCTTGAAATGGCTTTATTGCTTCACATCCAGGCCTCTCCCAGAGAGAGGTCCCACTCTAGGGCCGTGGCAAGAGCTTTCCTGGAAGCCTACCAAGCAAAGAACCCACAAGATTCGGTCAGGACCCTGGATCTTTTTACTGCACAGCTGCCTGCCTTTGATGGTCTTATTCTCCAGGCCAAGTACAACATTCTCCACGGCCAAGGCCACAGCCCCGAGGAGCTGCAAGCCTGGAGAAGGGTGGAGGAGCTCATAGAGGATTTCAAGTCCGCGGACAAGTACCTCTGGTCCCTTCCCATGTGGAACTTCGGGATTCCCTACCGGCTCAAGCACTATCTGGATATCCTGGTGCAACCGGGATACACGTTTTCCTATTCCCCGCAGAAGGGTTACCAAGGGCTGGTGTCAGGCAAGCCTGCACTCCTTATCTGTGCAAGGGGAGGCGCTTATGGCACAGAGACACAGGCCGGTGCCATGGATTTCCAGCGCCCCTACATGGAGCTGATACTGGGCTTCATAGGTTTTAAGGAGATAAGGGCAATACTGGTGGAGCCCACCCTGCAGGGGGGCCCCCAAACGGCTGATAAGGCCAGGCAGGAGGCCATTGGCCTAGCCAGGAAGATGGCGGCCGACTTCTGAGCCCTTTCAGGGTTCATTTGGGTTCCACTGGATGGCCGGCTTCCAGCCAGGCGCGCCATCCCCCTTTTAGGGCATAGACCCTTGTGAAGCCCATTTGAGTCATCTGCCGTGCCACACTGGCACTGGTTCCCTCGCTGGGTCAGGCGCAGTAAAGCACTACGGTCTTGTCCTTTGGGTATTTGGATGCCCAATTGCCCACGCCTCTTGGGTCCTCGCGCAAAGCCCCCTGGATCCTCTTGTCGCTCGCTTTCCAGTCGGCCTCGGCCCGAACATCCAGCACAAGGAGATCTGTCCCACCCAGTTTGGCAGCCAGCTCAGCAGGGCTAATGCGGGGTACTTCCTGGGCCTGGGCCGAAGCTGCAAGAAGCACCCAAAGTACCCAAGCAACAACCGCCAAACGCACTGCATCCGGTCCCGTTGCTCTCATATCCTGGCCTCCAGCCCTCACAAAGGGGGGATTTGACTTGCAAAGCCCCCTTTGGGAACAGAATTCCTCAACGCCACTCTTATTCCAGTATGTCATAGAAGCCCTAACTACTCCATGGGGCAATGGGGGGCGTTTTTGGGGAGCTAAACTTCCACTGCCGTGATGGATGGAGGTTCGCTGCCAGCCGCTCTATGAAGGCCGGCCCGTACACCCGTACAAATGGTAGATCCTGTCGCCCCTAGCTCCTGACTCTTTCGTTATGGCCTTCTGCCCGGGTGGAATTTGATTCCCGTCTGCTGCGGCTATAGGCAAGGTCCGCCTTGTCCCTGGTTTGTTGACGCACGTAACGGCCTCGGACAAGATATTCTATAGGTGTTAGACCGTGTGGCCAAATCTGGAAGCCCGAAAGCGTTGGGATTCATTACTCTCACGGGGATAAACAGAGGGGCGGAGGTGACCAGTATCATACGGGTAGAGGACCTCTGGAAGCGATACGACGGCCGCGAGGATGGGGAGCAGGGAGCGGCGGCCCTCAGAGGGACCTACATGGAGATCCGGGCCGGGGAGATAGTGGCTATCTACGGAAGGAGCGGATCGGGCAAGACCACCCTTCTTAACATCCTGGCCGGACTTGATCGGCCCACCAGGGGTCTAGTCTGGGTCGAGGGCCGGGAGCTTGACTCCTTGGGGGATAAGGGGCGGGCCGAGTTCAGGAGGCTTCGCCTTGGGTTCATCTTTCAGTTTTTCAACCTCCTTCCAACCCTGACCGCTTTCGAGAACGTGTATCTCTCCCTGGAGCTTGCTGGGAGACCCGTTCCGGGCCTGGCCCGAGAGGCCCTGCGCTCAGTGGGACTTGATGGCAAGGGAGATCGTTATCCACATGAGCTTTCGGGCGGGGAACAACAGCGGGTGGCCATAGCCAGGGCCGTGGTCAAGGGGCCTTCCATCATCCTGGCGGACGAGCCCACCGGCAACCTGGACACGCAAACGGCGGACCAGGTCCTGGGGATTTTGGCGACGCGCTGCCGGGAGTCGGGAACCACACTCGTAATGGCCACCCACAGCCCACGGGCCTCTTCTGTGGCTGACCGTGTCCTTTGCATGGAGGACGGGCTCATCCTGGCTGAAGAATCCATCTTAGGCACCGGACATTGAGAATCGTCACCAAGGCCTTTCTCAGATATCTGCCTCGCAGGCGGGGGCTAAGCACCCTTCAGCTGTTGGGTATCGCCTGTGGTGTGGCCGCTACCGTTGGGATGGTTCTTTCTGCTCAGACCGCGCTTTCCAGTTTCGAGAGGGCCGTGGAGTTCCTCAAGGGACGGGCCACACACAGGCTTACAAGGCCGGCAGGCCCAGTGGAAGAGACGGTGGTCTTGGGGCTGATGCAGGACCCTGGTGTCAAGGCATTTTCCCCTGTGATCGACAGGACAGTGATACTCCAGGATGGGGGGACCGCCCGTTTCCTGGGAGTGGATCCATTTCTAGATCAGGCCATCCGCCCCGAGCTCGTCACCTCGCGTGCTTCCATGTCGAATGGATCCACCAGGGAGGAGGCCCTTTCCTTCCTGCTGGAGGAGGCTGCCGTTTTCACCGACGATGAACTGGCCGCCCGGCTCGGGGTCAGACCGGGGGAGATGTTTCAAACCTCCCATGGTGGGCTGCTGCTCAAAGGCACCTTTCCATCTCCTTCGGGCGAACCATTGATCCTCTCTGACATATCCAACGCCCAGCTGCGCTTCGGCCTCAGGGGGATGGTGGATCGGGTGGAGTTGATCCTGTCGGATCCAGAAGGTTTTCGCAGCAGGTGGAATACGGGGTTCGTCCTTGAGTCGGCGGACCAGCAAAGGGCGGCACTTAGCGATATGCTTCGGGCCTTCAGGCTCAACTTGGAGGCGCTCTCCCTCCTGGCCCTGTTCGTGGGGGTCTTCCTGGTTTACAACACGGCCATGTTCTCTGTGGTGAGCCGCAGAAAAGAGGCCGGCATACTCTTGAGCCTCGGGGCGAGCCGGCGGGAGGTCCTCTTGGCATTCCTGGCAGAGATCCTGTTGTTGGGTGCCGCGGGCGGCCTCCTGGGGGGCCTCATCGGATATCTCTTGGGCTGCTTCCTCACAGGCCTCGTGGGAGAGACCATAAGCAAACTCTATTTCTTCGTTCGGCCCGTTCCCCCTGACTGGTCTTGGTGGGTGTGCCTTTACGGGGCAATGATGGGCATGGGGGCCAGCCTCCTGGGAGGGGCGCTTCCCCTCAAAGAATTGGCCCGCGTGGATCCGGTGCGCATCCTGCAAGGCAGGGGCGCCAGTCGCTTTCAGGGGAAACAGGCCCGCAGGGCAGCGCTTTGGGGCTCAGGGATGCTGGCAGCGAGCCTGGTCTTCGTGGTCGCTGCCGAGGTTCACGTGTACCTGGGTTTTGCCGGCGCCTTCGCATTGCTGCTGGGTGCCAGCCTCCTGAGCGGCCAGGTGTTGATCTGGCTGGAACCATGGTTGAATCTTTTTCTGCGATCCTTGGGAGGAGTCGCTGGGAAGCTGGCCGCCGGGACGATCTGCCGGAATCTGGGGCGCACTGCTGTGGCTGTAGCCGCTTTTATGGTGGCCCTTTCTATGAGCATAGGACTTGGATCCATGATCGGGAGCTTTAGGGAGACCCTGGTGTGGTGGATGGACAGCCAGCTCAAGGGGGACCTGTACATAGCCCCGAGCCGGGAGATCCAGGTCCCGGAGGATTTTTACGAAGAGCTTCTATCCCTCCCAGGGATCGGAGGCCTGGACCCTTACCGTAACACACAGCTCCTCTATCGCGGGACCCCGGTCTATGTGTCTTCCGTGGACGCGAAGGTGCTCCAGCGCTACACCAGGTTCGGGTGGCTCCAGGGTGGGAACGAGAACTGGGACCTGGTGAGACAGGGAGAGGTGATAGTGTCAGAGAGCTTTTCCCGGCGGTTCAAGGTCAGGGCGGGGCAAGAGATCCTCCTGGATGGGATTCGCGGTCCGAGCCGCCTGCGTGTGGCGGCGATCTTTTTCGATTACACTACCGAGCACGGGCTCATCATGATGGATCGCTCCAAATACCTCGAACTCTTCGGAGACCGTACCATAGACTCCCTAGTGGTATTTTTGGATCCAGACCTGCCCGGAGGCCGGGAGATCCTCCAGGATGTGGTTCGAAGGGCCCAGGTTTGGGGACTCCCTGTGGCGACCCAGGGGGAGTTTCACGCCCAAATCCTGGAGTTTTTTGATTCCACCTTTGCTGTGACACGCTCCATGCGGATAATAGCCGTGGTAGTGGCCTTCCTGGGGATCGCAGGGGCACTGCTGACCCTCTTCATGGAGCGACAACGAGACTTCGGAATCTACAGGGCCCTGGGATTTTCAACCTCCCGTGTGGCATCCATGACCCTGATGGAGGGCCTAGGAATGGGTCTGGTGAGCTACGCGCTGAGCGCAGCGGTAGGGACCGCCCTGGCATGGGTCCTCATCTACGTGATCAATTTGCGAAGCTTCAACTGGACCGTCTTCTTTCACTTCAACTGGGGCCCCTACCTGATAACATGGGCAACGGCGACCATAGGTAGTCTCGCCGCGGCAGTGTATCCCATCTGGAGGGTCTGGAGAACTTATCCCCAGATGCAGATCAGGGAGGAGTGAAAGGGGTTTTCTCTTTCTTCATGCTGCCTGGAATGGCACAGGCCCCAGAGGAGAAATTGAAGACTGCGCATGCCCGGAAAGAAGTTGGTGGCAGCCGAGGGTCAACATTAAAAAGTAGGGGTCAACCTGTGTTCGAACGCACGCGTGACATCTGGAAGATAGTTTCTCTGGCTGTCGCGGCCATGCTGTGGCCATACGGTGGGAACGAGACAGGAGCCTCCGAGTGGCTCCGGGCCGTTGAGCCTAGGCCCTGGTCCTTTCCCAGGGACCATGGGGCTCACCCTGAATATCGCACCGAGTGGTGGTACTTCACAGGTTGCCTCCTGGACGCCTACGGCAACAGATACGGGTATCAGCTCACCTTCTTCCGTCAGGGGATCCGAAAGGAGCTGCCCGTCCAGTCAACTCCCTGGTCCGTGCGGGACGTGTTTTTGGCCCATTTCGCCTTGACCGACCTATCCTCGAAGACCTTCCGCTGGACGGAGAGGGCCTCCAGGACAGGCCCTGGCCTGGCTGGGGCGGAGAGTTCCAGGATGGATGTCTGGGTCTTGAACTGGAGGGCTAGGATGGAGGGGGAGCAGATCCTCCTCGACGCAGCGGACGAGGAGAAGGGGTTGAGCTTGAGGCTAAGGCCCACCAAGCCGGTGGTCCTGCATGGGGAAGGAGGACTCAGCAGGAAAGGGGAAAGAGAGGGACAGGCCTCCTACTACGCCTCTCTCACGGCCTTGGAGACCACCGGTCTCATCAGGAGCGGGAGAGACTCGCGGCCTGTTGAGGTCCGGGGCAAGAGCTGGTTCGATCATGAGTTCGGCTCCAACCAGCTCGGGCCGGACCAAAGAGGGTGGGATTGGTTCGGGCTGCATCTCTCTGATGGTCGAGACCTCATGATCTACCATCTTCGCAGAGAGGACGGCTCCTTGGATCCGGCCTCCTCCGGCACCCTAGTGGAGCCGGACGGGGTTTGGCTTCATCTAGCACTCCAGGACTTCTCGGTGGAGGTAACGAGGCACTGGCGCAGCCCCAGGAGCGGTGGAGTCTACCCCAGCGGGTGGAGGATCCGAGTCCCGTCTTTGGAACTGGAGGTGGAGTTGGCCCCTCTCATGCCCGAACAGGAGTTGCTTGCGGAGTCCTCCACAGGCGTCATTTACTGGGAAGGGGCGGTGGAGGGAAGGGGGCGCTCTCGGGGCAGGCAGGTAACCTCTGAGGGCTACGCGGAGCTCACAGGATACGCAGGCTCATTGGCGGGGACCTTTTGAGCGGCCGCTATGGCCAGGAGATACAAAGCCCTCTGGCCCCGGCCATCCCATGCCGTCCAACCACTGCTGTACAGACCAGCTTCCAGAGGGGAGTGGTAAATTAGCCTGAATTTGGCCATAACCAGGTACACTAGGGTACACCAGGCCAAGGCTTGGCTCAAGCGTCATCATAAGGGAATGATTTACCGGCCCGAGCGCGGCTGAACCTTGTCTTTATTCGCTTTTCGAAGATGACAACCGAGTAAGATAGGCACCAATAAAGCATGCGGGAGAGTGCAATACAGGGTTGAAGAGTGCGACATCTTTGACCTCATGGCCAGGTCTCTTGGGTTAAAGCGTGATCCACCTTGAACCTCATCTGGAATGACCCACCACTGAGGACTTCAACAATTGCAATGAGTTGGATGTCTGATTTCGTTGGGGCGGGTTTTACCCCCGCCCGTAAAACCAAAGGTCCAACCAAACGCATCCCCAACCCAACCCCAAAAATTTCAATTGGTTGGGGTGTGATTCCGCAGGGGCGGGGTTTACCCCCTCGGCCGTAAATAGTCCTGCCGGGGCTTGAAGGCTCATCCCCTCTCCATAGCCTTCCGGCACCTCCATAGAATGGAGAGCACCTCAAAGGGCTCTTCTATGAAAAAAAAGACTGGCACGCCCCGAGGCTCCAAGTAGGCCTTGGCCTCCTCCATGCAATCCTTGTCCCCGCTGAAGGTAACATATATGGGCTTTTCTGGGTACTTGCGGGCCAACTCCACCAGGAAATCCAGAGGAGGGACACCGATCAATTTTGTGAGCATGAGGATGGGCACCACCGCGTCTATGTTGGGATCCTGGAGCACCGCCTCCATGGCCTCCCTGTAAGCAAACTCTATCCCGTGGAGGTACGCGGCCGGCCAGATGTCCACTGGGTTTCTCATGCGGATGTAAGAGGGGCTTATCTCTTGAAGCCTCTGCCTTGTGTCCTCCTCCACCTGGGGCACCTCTAGAGCCCATCTCCTGCGGCAAAGGTCTGTTAGGATAACCAGCATGGCTCCTGAAGGGGCCATGAAACTGACCCGGTTCCCCCTTGGGAGTCCCATCCATGAAAGGGCCTTGGCTGCCAGGACCAGGTGGGTGTAATCCTCCACCTGCACTATGCCCGCCTGGGCCATGGCCCCCTGGGCGATGCGCTCATCGGAAGCCAGTGCCGCTGTGTGGGCCACGGCAGCCTGAGCGCCCTCGTTAGTGAGACCGCCTTTAAGAAGGATCAAAGGTTTTTTGGGGGTCATGGCCCGGGCCAGCTCCAGGAAGCGCCTGGGTCTCTGGAAGCTCTCCAGGTATGCCAGGATCGCAAAGGTCTCGGGGTCCTGCGCGTAGTACTCCAGCACATCGCATTCATCCACGTCCACCTTGTTCCCAAGCCCCACGAACCTGGCGATCCCGAAGTTCTCACCGGTGATGATGTACCTCATGGTGTGGGTGGCAAAATTGCCTGTTTGGGCCAGATATGAGACCCTCCCGCGGGGGATGCGTCCCAGGGGGAAGAAACTGGAGGTGAACCTAAAGGGGGTGGAGGTGTGGCCCGAGGTGTTGGGGCCTATGACCCGCACACCGGTGTCCCTGATAGCCCTTCTGAGCTCTTCCTGGAGCTGGGCTCCTTGCTGGTCGACCTCGGAGAAGCCACCTGCCGCCAGCACTATTGCCCTTATCCCCCTGGCCGCGCATTCCCTCACAGCCTGGGGATTGGCCTGGGCCGGGAGGATCACCACGGCAAGATCTATGCCTTGGGGAAGCTGGGCTATGGAGCGATACGCTTTTATTCCCAGGATCTCCTCTCCTTTGGGGTTGACCAGATAGAGCTTCCCGTCGTATTCATTGGCCAGGATGTTCTTGACCACGTCGTTGCCCGGCTTATGAGGGGTGGCCGAGGCCCCAACGACGGCAACGCTTTTTGGCTCGAAGAATCGCTGGAGGGTCTGATCCAAGTCTCTCCTCCCATGGATACTGGCCTGGGGCTGTGCTTCACAGGCAGACACAGGATCCTACCAGAAGGGGCCCCGGGCTGACAAGGAGCATGATGGCGACTATAGGAGGTGTTCCGATGAAAGACACTGCTGAGAGCGTGGTCATGGTGGCGCACAAAGGAGCCAGGATAGCCCGGATCCTTGGCATTGTGGTGGTGATCGGCATCTCGATGCTCCTTTTGAACCCCTTCGTGATAATAGGGGCAGGGGAGAGGGGAGTGGTCCTGAACTTCGGTGCAGTTCAAGACACCGTGCTGGATGAAGGCCTTCACTTGAGGGTGCCCATAATGCAGCGGGTGGTCAAGATGGATGTGAAGGTTCAAAAATCCCAGACCGGGGCCGAATCAGTCTCCAAAGACCTGCAGGAGGCCCACTCCACCATAGCCGTGAACTACCATGTCTCGCCCTCAAAAGCCAACTGGGTGTACCAGAATCTTGGAAAGGAATACAAAGAAAGAATCATCGATCCCGCGGTCCAGGAGGTGGTCAAGGCCATCACGGCCAGATACACGGCAGTGGAGCTAATCACCCAAAGGGAGAATGTGCGCTACGAGATAAAGAAATTACTCAATGAGAGGTTGAGCAGCTACAACATCCTGGTGGATGACTTCTCCATCGTGAACTTCGCCTTCTCAAAGCAGTTCACCCAGGCCATTGAGGCCAAGCAGGCTGCAGAGCAGCTTGCCCTGAAGGCCCAGAGGGACCTGGAGCGGGTCAAGATAGAGGCCGAGCAAAAGGTGGCCCAGGCAAGAGCAGAGGCAGAGGCTCTGAGGCTCCAGAAGGAGAACGTGACGCCCGAGTTGGTCAAGCTCAGACAGATCGAGGCGGCCATGAGGGCCATAGAGAAGTGGGACGGGCACCTCCCCAGAGTCACAGCAGCGGCAGTTCCTTTTATCGATGTGAAGGGCTACGAGCAGTGAAAAGCATGTGCTTATATGCGTGACCCGAGGTTGGCCCGGGCCACGCCTCCTATCATCCCTTGCGACTCCAGAACCTCTTTTTGCCTCCAGCGCTCTTTTCGCGGTTAAGGTCGCTTAGCCTTCTGCGAAGGAGCTTCCCAGGATGCTTGGGAAAATCCACCTTCACCCATACGCTCTTCTCGCAGACCTTCACCACGGTACCCTCTTTGGTACCCTTCCCAAAGGGGATGTCCAGTTTGTCTCCCACATTCATGGATTGCCTCCTCAAATCCTTTAGTTTCACTCCAGGATGGAGTCGGCCGGTATCACAACCACCCCATCCTCGCAGACTGTAAAAAGCCGCTTGTCCTCCTCCAGGTCATAGCCTATGGACCGGCCAGCTGGGATGACTGAGCGCTTGTCAACTATTACCTTTCGCAGCCTGGCCCCCCTGCCTACCCTGACTCCTTCCATGAGAACCGAATCCGTTACTTCAGCCCCGGCCTCCACAGACACATTTGGGGCGAGCACTGACCTCACAACAGAGCTTCCCTCTATCACGCATCCATTGGAGACCATGGAATCAAAGATCTCCCCTTTTCCTCCATTTCGCACCGGCACGATACGGGCCGGCGGGGCCCAAATCTCGTGGGTCAAGATAGGCCACTCAGGGTCATGCAGGTGGAAAGCGGGCTTCTCCCCCAGCAAATCCATGTGTGCCTGCCAAAAAGAGCCCACGGTCCCAACATCCCTCCAGTACATGGGCTCCAGGGTCCTGGGGTCCCTAAAAACATAGGAATATACCTTGTCACCACTTTCCACCATTCTGGGGATGATGTCGCGGCCGAAATCATGCTGGGAATCGCTTTTGGCATCCTCAACGAGCCTCCGCACCATCTTTCGAGTCTCGAAAACATAAATCCCCATGGAGGCCAAGATCCTGGTGGGGTCATCAGGCATGCACCTGGGTTCCAGGGGCTTCTCCTGGAAGGAGACAACCCGGTTTTCCCTGTCCATCTCTATGACCCCCAGGTGCCTGGAGAGTTCTTTGGGTTGGGGCAAAGTGGCCACAGTAAGGTCTGCACCGTGATCCATGTGGAACTTGAGCATGGGACGGTAGTCCATCTTGTACAGGTGGTCCCCCGAGAGGATCAGGGTCAGCTCCGGCCGGATTTGCTGAAGAATGTAAAGGTTCTGGTAAACAGCGTCTGCCGTGCCCTGGTACCATAGCTCGTCCACCCTCTGCTGAGCCGAGACCACGTGGAGAAACTCCCCCAGCTTGGTGCAGAGTATGTTCCATCCCAACTGAACGTGTTTCTCGAGAGAGAAGGAGCGGTATTGCGTCAGGATCAGGATTTGCCTGATCCCCGAATGGAGGCAGTTGGTTAGAGTGAAGTCGATGATGCGATATATGCCCCCGAAGGGCACTGCAGGTTTTGCCCTGTCTCGGGTGAGGGGGTAGAGCCTTTCGCCCCTGCCCCCGGCCAGTATAAGCGTCAAGACTTTCATGGGCTGGAACTCGATGATTTTTTGAGGACTCTGTTTAAGGCTTTTCTGAGCTCGGTGAGATCCGAGGATTTTATCACATACTCCTCGGCCGCCCAGGCCCTGAAATCCTCCTGGTACGCGCTGAAAGCCGTGTTTATTATGACCGGGATGTTCTTGTGGCGTGCCACCACTTTTCCCAAAGCCTCGATCCCATCCATCTCGGGCATGCGGATGTCCA
>CAYPWF010000007.1:63657-83265 GCA_964414345.1 uncultured Desulfarculaceae bacterium | reverse complement strand
TGACAATCGAGACTAGGAACAGCGCCGCCTCAGGGCCTCCCTCCGCCCAATGGTCTCCCAGAAGGGCCCACCGGAAGCCCTCCACAACACCCGTCATGGGATTAAAGGCGAGGACCCACCTGAAACGATCTGGGATAATACTAGTTCCGTAAACAATGGGAGTGGAATACATCCAAATCTGTAGTAGAAAAGGCACGAGGTAATTCACATCCCTGAAGCGCACATTCAGGGCGGAAAGCCAAAGGCCAAACCCTACTGCTGTAAAAAAAACAATCGCAAAAAAAACGGGGAGCAACAAGAAGCCGGTGCTTGGCCATATGCCAAAGTACGCGAGAAGGCCAATGAGAACTAGAAAAGTCAAGGAGAAGTCAACCAGGCCCGAAAGTGCCGCACTCAGGGGAATCACGAGCCTCGGGAAATACACCTTGGTAATCAGGTGGGCATTTCCCACCAAACTGTTTGAGCACCGATTCAGAGTGCTCGCGAAGTAGTTCCAGGGAAGGAGGGCTGACAAAAGAAACACAGGGTAAGGTACACTTCCGGAAGGGACTTTCAAAAGTTTTCCGAAAATCAGGGTGAAGATGGCAACCGTTACCAAGGGCTGCAACAACACCCATAGAAGGCCAAGCAAGGTCTGTTTATAGCGAACCTTGACATCCCGCCAGGCCAGAAAGTAAAGCAACTCCCTATATTCCCAAAGCTGCCTTAAGTTCAGCCCTGACAAACCCCGGCCAGGACGGACTACGAGTATAGAATCACCCTGTTGAGCACAGCGTTTTAAGACAACTCCCCTCAGAGTTCCTCCCCCCAGTCCGCTGCGTAATTTCTCCCCTTTTTCTCACGCGGGACATACATGGTCAATGGCATACTCCACTCCTGAAAATGCATCGCTATCGTTAGTCGCTCAGCCCTGAAAATCGCCAAACATGGGGCCTTTGGCTGCTACACCCCGACCCCTCCCTCAAGGAATGGTTAATTTGGCTCATTATTTCAGCCACCCGGTCTTAATTCTCGGCCAATGGCGAATTCCCCAGGTTAGAATTTTGGTAAACTTGGAGGTCGTTCTTCCGGAAAGTATTGCTCCGGCAGCAAACCCAAGAGCCTTTCGTACGCGTTGATGGGAGCATGGTTGGCATGCCTCTGCTGGGCAAGGCCCATTCTATCAAGCCATCGTTCGGCCAGGTTGACCTCTCCCCGAACCCAATGAAGGGAAGCCACAAGATATAAGCCAGTAAGGAACTCAGGCTCCAATTCCACCGCGTTTTTCGATGCCTTCAAGGCTTCTTCGAGATTACCCCTCCTCATCTCCTCCAGCGAAAGCCTGGCCAGGTAATGCACGTTGAAAGGACTCATTTCCACAGCTTTTCTGTAGGCCGCAAGCGACGCCCCGGCCACCTCCACTCCACCAATCCCACGGAGGCTCACATACCTGTAAAACTGCCCCAGCTGGAACACAAGTTGAGGGTCCAGGCGATTGAGAGAGGCTGCTGTCTCTAACTCTTGCTCAGCTTCCCTCAAAAGCCCAAGTTCCCCCGTCTCCTCGAACCTCTTTATCAGGAGGTCCCCCAGTGTCTTGTGAAAATACGCCTGAGAGGGATTGATGCGGATGGCATCTCTAACCAATTGCTCGGCAGCCTCGGCTCCTCCTTGGTCAAGCGCTTCCTCAGCCTTCCTGAAGACCAAGTCTCCGACAAAGATACGGAGGGAAAAGTGAGGCCAAAGTATCAAAATCAGGAAAATGGCTGTCAAGACTCTGACTGTCTTTGAAATGCGCAATCCTCCGGCTGTAGGTGTTTGATCCGAGGCTTGGCTTTTATGTGTTTCGCCCCCTAGGTGACGCCAGTAGAAGCCCACGACGCCTGCGGCTAACACAGCAAGGAAAACGCTGGGGGGGGAATCCACTGTCTCGTGGAAAAAGGCCTGTGAGAGGATGGCCACCAAAGCCAAAAAAGCCCCTATAACATGACACCTGGCAGCCCCTCCCTCAGGTCCCTGGGAAATGATGTCCTTGTGGCCTTTCCAGGGTGAATCTCCAAGCAGCAACCAGATTCTTCTGAAGAGAACCAGAAAGAATGCAAGCAGAAACGCGGCACCTGGAAGCCCGATTTCCGCTGCGACCTGGAGGTAGGAGTTGTGGGCATCTCGGTACACCCTCCCGTAGCGCCCCATCTCTCGGTCTATGGGGAATCTGTATCGTTGGGTGCTGTACTCGAAGTTGCCAATTCCTACCCCAGTAATGGGGTGGTCTTTGATCATCCTCAGCGTTTGTTCCCATATTTTGAGCCTGTCGAAGGCGTAGGGGTCCTTGCTCACCCCTTTTGCCAGGCGGTCTCTGGCTGGGTTGGGGATCAGGATCAAAGCCGCTATTACGATAGCGGTCCCCGGGATAACCCAGCGGGCCTTGCGGGCTGTGGCCCAAAGAAAAGCAGCCCCCAGCACAACGACTCCACCCAAGGCGCTTCTGGACTCTGTGAACCAGATCCCGGCAAGCAGTACTCCCAAGGCCATAAGACACAACCATCTTCTCCACCTTGGTTCATTGGGCGCCCTCAAAAGCCCAAGGCCCAAGCCAAATGAACCAAGAAAAAAGCTGGCCGCAAAGTTTGGGTTGAAAAAGGTGCTGGCACAGCGGCTCTGGCCCAAAGCCACCTTCTGGTAAATGGCGTGGATGGCATAGACCGATGCCACCAAGACAGCCGCGTTGAGAAGTACCCCGATTTCCCTCTCCCCCCGGCGCATCAACAGGAGAGAAAACAGCCCGGTGAATAGAAGCACGTCCACAATCTCCAACCTGGAGGAAAGCTCGTAACCGGAGGTGAGCCATGAGAGAAGACAAGTGCCGATAAAAAGGGCGATAGGAATCTTCATCCCGAGCCACGACCCACCGCGGGAGCTGCTGGCTCGAGCACATAGAAGGCCGCAGCCCAGAGACACTGTGAGAAGACCTTGCCTCAAGGCTGCGGCCCAGGGCTCGTTGCCTCCCCCCCCGGTTGGGCTAAAGGCAAGAGCCCCCGCGGCCATGGCAAAGGCCAACCACTCCACCGAGGCCAGAGGTGAGGGAAGCTCAGAGTCCTTCACTGGGGATCACAGAATGCAGGACGGTGATCTATGGCATGCTCTTCCAAGGGTGCGAATTGGTTAGCCGATTCGGGGCGAGGGCAGCTAACCGCCCTCGCCCCGAACCATACGTCAGATCCCAAAATCACTGCAAAGCGGCGTATTCTTGGCGTACTGCTGGCATATGGAAGGATCTCCCATGGTGGTATCGTCGCAACAGATTCCCATAGTGACAGCTTTGAACTGTGTTCCCTCGGCTGCTGTAACGGCCAGTGTGAACTGGGCACATACAGTGGGGTTGGTGTCATCGAAGGCTGCCCCAGTATAGGTAAAGGCGCTCCACTTGATCCCTGACAGGGTGTCTGGGAAGGTCAATCCGTAGCTTCCAAGAGTTGTCTTCATAGCATTTAGATCTGTCATAGCTTGAGGGTAACAACTGTTGTCGCTGTCTGCCGCGAACTGGGTCAGAGCACTCCTAGCTGTCTCCAGGTTAGAGATGGCCGCTGCGATGGTTGCCTTCTTTTTGAAGCTTATGAAGTTGGGGATTGCGATGGCGGCAAGGATGCCTATGATGGCCACCACGATCATGAGCTCGATAAGCGTGAAACCTTTCTGTCCTCTTCTCATCTCTTCTCCTCCTTTGATGTTATTCTAGTTGTACCATCATCGTCGCATTTTTCTTTTCGGTTATCCGTCTTAAGACTTGAGCCTTCATCCCCCCTTTCCGTCTGACGTCCACAGACATTTTTGCATGCAAAGCATATGCCAGGGTTACAGACGGATTTTCTTGGGCTGATGAGACTCGGTTAACCACCTTGAGCCTGTAGAGTCTTGAATGATCGGTGGGACCTGAAGAAAAAAGCTTCTCTACCGGAGCTTGTCCCTTACGGGAATCGTTCCTTGAAGTGCAGACATGGCTATAGGCCGGGTGACCATTTGCGTCATACATGGTGACGCATCCCGTCCGGCCCTTCCCCCGAGACCCACTGCATTTCCGTTGAGCCAATCTGATCTGACGCCTGAGGGATTTCCGGCCGGAATTCCCTGATGGGCATCGAACCAGCTCCAACCCTACCGGATAACCCATGACACATGCGCTGGTAAGCATCAGTTTTTTCGGGAGGCAGTTTGGCTCGGCCCTCCAAGCAAAGAGAGCGTCGTCCCAGGCCTCCCGTTCATCTCGCAGAGCTACCTTTTCCTCTTACAGGCCGAAATCAGCCGTGCACAGTGGGGTATTCTTGGCGGCGATCGAACAGTCGGGACTGTCCACACAGCACACTCCCTTGGTGACCGCCTTTAGCTGGGTGACGTTGTCGGCTGCTGTGACGTGCAGGGTGTAAGATGTGCAATCCGTATTCCCGCGGATATAGCCGTGGAAAGCCCCCCATTTCACAGCTGACATGGAGTCCGGGAAATATAGCCCGTAAATAGTAAGGGCTGAGCGAAACTCATCGTAACTCATTATGCTTGGAGGAAAGCACCAGTCGTCCTGGGAAGCCGCGTAGCTAGTAAGGGAGAGCCTTGCATTCTCCAAATTGGCTATGGCCGCAGCGCAAATGGCTTTTTGCTTAAAACTTATGAAATTGGGAATGGCCACGGCCGCCAAGATGCCTATGATGGCAACCACGATCATGAGCTCCAAGAGGGTGAAGCCTCTGCGGTGAGGCATCATGGGCCTTCCTTGCCCTTGGTCACCCATGCGTTGTTTCCCCCATGGGACCGAGCTCGCCAAGGTAGTAGGCAAACACTGGATCTGAGTGATTCTGATTCCGTTCGCCGCCCGCATTTCCCGGCCCCAATCTCATGACGCCAGCAACAAGCAATTAACATGCCCGAGAAGGAGTCTTGCGGGCGGGGATTAACCCCGCCCCCACCAAACCCGAACCGACCGAATAGACCATCTAGGGTTTATCCCCGCCCGGGGGTTTTGGTTCAGCCCGTTTTACTGGCGCATATGAAATGCGCCCCGACGACCCCCAAACAGACCGAACAGACCAAACAGACGGAATAGACCAGACAGACCAGCTGCAGTTCATTCCTGTACAAGCAAAAGCTGTCTTGTGCCGTAAATTGGCACTTTGTGACAAAAAATGTCAGAAGGCTGCCTTTTCGTTTTCCATGCCCAGTTTCTCAAGCCTGTATCTGAAAGACCGGAAACTTATTCCCAGCAGCTTGGCTGCCTCGGTCTTGACCCCCCCGGCCCTTTCCAGGGCTTTGAGAATGAACTCCCGCTCCTGCTCTTGGAGCCAATCCTCCAGATTGAAGCCATTACCCAGCATCTCTTCCTTGGGCTTTTCCCAGGCTTGCTCAACTTCCCCACCCTTCTTTTTGAAGCTGGCCAATTTCAGGCTCTCGGGTAGGATGAGCTTGGTTTGCTCCAAGGCCACCCCTCGCTGGATGATGTTCTCCAGCTCCCTCACGTTTCCCGGGAAGTGGTAGTTTTTCAAGACCTCCAGAGCATATGTGGACAGGCCCTCCACGTGCTTTCCCATCTCTTGGGCGTATTTTTCCAGGAAGTGCTCGGCCAAAAGGGGAATGTCCTCTTTTCTCTCCCTCAAGGGAGGCACGTGGATATGCACCACGTTGATTCGATAGTAGAGATCCTCCCGGAAACGCCCACGGATGACTTCCTCTTCCAGGTTCTTGTTGGTAGCGCAAATGAAGCGCACATCCACATGGATTGGCTCTGTGCCTCCGATGCGCTGGAAAGAGCGCTCCTGTACCACTCTTAGAAGCTTTACCTGGAGGTGGGGGGGCAGCTCCCCCACCTCGTCTAGGAAAACAGTGCCCTTGTCGGCCAGTTCCAGGAGACCCGGCTTGTTGGCCGTGGCTCCTGTAAAGGCCCCTTTTTGGTATCCGAAAAGCTCGCTCTCCAGCAGATTATCAGGAATGCCTCCACAGTTGATGGTAACTATGGGCCCATCCTTGCGCTGGCTGTGGTCGTGTATGGCCAAGGCCACAAGCTCCTTGCCTGTTCCGCTCTCCCCCGTTATCAAGACATTGGTGGGGGTGGGGGCCACCCTGGGAATCAGCTCAAAGATGCGCTGCATGGCCGGGCTGAGGCCCAAGATCTCTCCAAACCTGCTCCTTTCTTTCAAAACTCCTGCTCTTTGCCTTCCAGCCCCTTCTTTGAGTCTCTTTTTGAGAGCCCCCCTAACCACCTCCTTCATCTCTTCCACATCAAAGGGCTTGGCTATGTAGTCGAAGGCCCCTCCCTTCATGGCGTCCACCGCGGTTTCAGTGGAGGCATAAGCGGTTATGAGCACCACCCCCACATCCGGGTCTTTCTCTTTGATCCTGTTGAGCAGCTCGATGCCGCTCATCTTGGGCATCTTGAGATCTGTTATCACAAGGTCGAATCTTTCCTTTCCCAATCTCACAAGAGCCTCTTGCCCGCTCTGGGCGGTCTGCACCCGATACCCTTCTTTTTGAAGAAGGATCCCCAGAAACTCCCTCATACCCTCTTCGTCATCCACAACCAGGATTCTAGCCGGAGAGGACTCTGAAGCTGTTCGGGAATCCACAGGATCAGTGGTATCTAGAAAAGATCCCGCCATGGTTCCCCTCTCTGTTTGGATCCGAGGTTATCTTGTTCCGAAGAAGAATTCATCAAAAAAGGCCGGCCCAAATATCCTCACAAAAGTCTACTCCCTGCCCTTGGAGTAGGCCCAAATAAGGATTGCAGGAAAACTTTGTGCTCTTCAGTCGTGGTTAGTCCTGGTTGGTCGCGGGGCTGATGGCTTACTTTCAGTCACTTTCCGCCCAAAAGACAGTGCTTCCAGTTGGATGTCTCAAGCATTTGATTTTCTTTGAGGATCATCAAACCAGATTGTTCTCCAAAAACCTGCCACTTGGGGGGGGCTCAAGCCCCCAAGCCCCTAGAAGCCCTTTGGCCTACATCCACTCAGACCAGGGCCGAATCTGGAATCTAAAACAAAGCTGTTTTTGAGCAAAGAGCGGCTTGTCATGAGATATCATCAAGACAGCCTGGATTATCCACCGATGGTGAGTAGTTGGGGCCTGTTTTCCAAGCTATACACCATGCGGCCGGCCACCATGGTGTGGACTACCCGGCCTTTTAGGGTCCAGCCTTTGAAGGGAGTGTTTTTGCCCTTGGAGAAAAACCCTTCTGGATCCACCTTCCAGGTTCTCCCCAGGTCCACTATGGCCAGATCTGCAGGGCTTCCAGGAGAGAGGCTCCCGGCTTTAAGCCCCAGTATTCGAGCCGGGTTCCAGGAGAGCTTTCTGACCCACTCCTTGAGGTCCATGACCCCACGCTCCACCAGCATCAGGGTGAGGCCTACCAGTGTCTCCAGTCCGGATATGCCGAAGGCCGCAAGCTCATATTCCACCTCTTTGTCCACCCTGGCATGGGGGGCGTGGTCCGTGGCGATCACATCTATGGTGCCGTCCCCCAGGGCCTCCTGGAGGGCTTCCACATCCTGCCTGCTTCTCAAGGGTGGGTTCACCTTGGTGTCGGGGTCCCACTGGCGCACCGCGTCGTGAGTCAGAATCAGGTGATGCGGAGTAGCCTCTGCCGTGACCCTTACCCCCCTGGCCTTGGCCTCCCTGATGAGCCTCGCCGAGCCCGCGGTGCTCACATGGGCTACATGCAGGTGGCAGCCGGTCCACTCGGCCAGAAGAAGATCTCTGGCCACCATAGCCTCCTCGGCCACTGCCGGCATTCCTCTTAGCCCCAGCTCCAAGGAAACCTCCCCCTCGTTCATGGCCCCATGGCCTGCTAGGGTAGGCTCCTCGCAATGGGAGATGACCGGAAGCCCGAAGCCTCGGGCGTACTCCATGGCCCTTCTCATGACCAGGGCGTTGCTCACAGGCTTGCCGTCATCGGAGAGGGCTACAACTCCCGCTGATTTGAGCTCCCCTATCTCAGAGAGGGCCTCCCCCTTGAGCCCCTTTGTGATGGCCCCCACAGGGTATACCCTCACATGCCCCTGTTCTCTTGCCTTGCGCAGCAAGAACTCCGCCACTGCCCCGTGATCCACCGGTGGCTCTGTGTTGGGCATACAGGCCAGGGAGGTCACCCCCGACGCGGCAGCCGCCATTGTTCCAGTTCGGATGGTCTCCTTGTATTCCTGCCCGGGTTCCCTCAGGTGCACGTGCATGTCCACAAGGCCCGGCACCACCACCATGCCCTTGGCATCCAGGACTCTAGAGTCCTTCCCCGCCTCGGGCAAGGGGCTCCCGGCCCGGCAAATGCTCTCCACCACCCCGTCCTTTATCCAGATGTCGGCCGGCCCGTCCATCCCCTGAGAGGGATCCACCAACCTGCCTCCTTTAATGCAGATCCTCACCCCGGCTCCCTCCTGCCAGCAAGTACAGGACAGCCATGCGCACCGCCACACCGTTGGTTACCTGGTCCAGGATTACCGAGCTTGGCCCCTCGGCCACATCCGGTGATATCTCCACCCCTCGGTTCATGGGCCCTGGATGCATTATGAGGGCGTTGGGAGCAGCCTCTTCCAATACCATCCTGGAGAGCCCGAAGAAACGGGAGTATTCCCGCTCGGAAGGGAAAAAGGTCCCCTGCAGGCGCTCCCTCTGAATTCTTAAGGCCATCACCACGTCCGCCCCTCTTATACCCTCCACGAGGTCGTGACTGACCTCCACGCCCAGAGTCTCTATGCCTCTGGGGATCAGGGTGGGGGGGGCCACCACCCTCACACGGGCCCCCAACTTGGTGAACCCGTAAATGTTGGACCTAGCCACCCGGCTGTGGGCTATGTCCCCGACTATGGCCAAAAGCAAACCACGAAGCTCTCCCTTTCTCTCCCTAACGGTCATCATGTCCAAAAGGGCCTGGGTGGGATGTTCCCTAAAACCGTCTCCGGCGTTTATGACCGAGGCTTTCATGGCCTTGGCCAGCATATTGGGAGCCCCTGCAGCACTGTGGCGAAGTATCAGAATGTCGGGCTCCATGGCCTGGAGGTTGAGAGCCGTGTCCAAGAGGGTCTCACCCTTGACCACGCTGCTTGTGGAAACAGAGATGTTGATTGTGTCGGCGCTTAGCCTCTTGGCGGCTATCTCGAAGGAAGTCCTGGTGCGGGTGCTGGCCTCGTAGAAAAGAGTTATGACGGTCTTGCCCCTTAGGGTGGGCACCTTTTTTATCTCCCTGGTGGAGATCTCCTTGAAGGACTCGGCCGTGTCCAGGATGAGCTGGATCTCCTGGGCCGCTAGATCCTTTATGCCCAGCAGATCCTTCTTCTGCCAAACAGCCGGAAATGCACCCTGGCTCACTGCTCCCCCCTCCAGCCCGGAGCCACCAGCAGCACCTCGTCCTTTTGGCCAGCCTCCTGCATGTGGACCACAACGGACTCCTCTTTTGTGGTGGCCACCTCCATCCCCACGTAGTCAGCCCTTATCGGAAGTTCTCTGTGGCCCCTGTCCACCAACACAGCCAGCTCCACCATGGCAGGCCTCCCAAAGTCCATCAAGGCGTCCAAAGCGGCCCTGGTGGTCCGGCCTGTAAAAAGTACATCGTCCACTAGAACGATCTTTCTCTCATCCACCGAGAAGCTTATCTCTGTTCGTTTGACCAGGGGGTTGGGCCTCCCCCTGGAAAGATCATCCCTGTACAGAGTCACGTCTATGACACCTGTTGCCACAGGAAAACCTTCTATGGCTTGCATCTCTTTGGCCAATCTCTTGGCCAAGTAGATCCCATTGGTTCGTATACCCACAAGGGCCAGCTCTCCAGCGCCCGGGTGCTTCTCGGCCATCTGGCTGGCCATCCTGCGAAGCACACGTTTCATGCCCGAACCATCCAGTATCAGCCTGGCCTGCGAGGAATCACTGCTCACAGTGGGGATCCCTCCCTTTGGGAAGCGCAGGCCCCTAAAGGGGCTCCTTCTTCTCTGTTCTGATCAGGGAAAAGAGGCAAGACTTGCCCAAGCTGGGAGATTAGTACCACAGCCATCTTGAACCGTCAACTGCTCTAAAAAAACCATCCCTCTCGACCAACCCGGATAATTCTCCAAGGCCTCTGACTTTGGGGGCTGCGCCCCCAAGCCCAAAGGTAGGCTTCCAGATGTTCTGAATCAAATCCGGGCAAAACCTGAAACCAACAATTAGGTTGCTTTTGAGCATGAATCGCTTTTCCCTGACATATTTTTGAGGATGGCCCAAATTATCCGCTGATCCTGAATGATTTGGGCTAAAGTAAGCCCTCGTCCTGTCCGCCCTGTCACACAAAAGACCTTCCCCAGCGCGGCTTGCTCCGGCCTCCCTGCTGGAAACCTGTTGGGGAAAAGTCAAGGCTCCGCCCGATAAAAACCGGCCTTTTTCAGGCTAAGTTTTTGATATACTTCATATTTTTTGGCTGCCAGGTCTTTCACTTCTTATAGACCCGGGGACCTCCCAGGGCTGGGGTGGCTTCTATGCTTCGAGCTCCCAGTGGCCTGGGAAGTTTCCTGCATGGGCCAATTAGCAAGAAAGATGCCTAAGAGTCAAGGGGTTGGATAAAAGTCTTGTCATTCCAATGTGATGGCAGCACAGAAAGTGCGGCCCAACCGCCTGAAGCAAGAAGTTTCTGGGAACTACCCCCAAAGCTGGGGGGGGCTGCCTCAAGTTGCGGGGACTAGCCCGCATTTCAGTGGATAATACAGGCTATCTTGATGATATGTTAGGGCAAACCGGTCCATGCTCAAGAACAACCCTTGTACTCGGTTTCGGCTCTGGCCCTGGTTTGAGTGGGAGTGTGCCATTTCAGGCCAAGGGGCTTGGGGGGGGCTGCCCCCAAGCCACAGACCTTGAAGAACTGTCCTGGCTAGTGGATGATTTTTCCTATGCGTCCCCAGCGTATGCCGTGGTTGGAGCTGTCCCAGGAATAATAAATAAGAAATGCCTTGCCTTTTACCTCCCCCACGTGCACGAATCCCCAGTACCTGGAGTCTCGGCTGTTGTCTCTGTTGTCTCCCATCACAAAGAGCTCATCTGGAGGCACCTTCACCGGCCCGAAATTGTCCCTGGGGTCCATGCTCTTGGGCAAAACCCTGGGGTCTGTGTAAACACCGAAGGGGTCTTCCCATGCCCGGCCATTCACATAAACCCGTTTATCCTTGATTTCCACGGTGTCCCCCCCGACTCCCACCACCCTCTTTATGAAGTCTTTGGAGTTGTCCTCGGGGTAAACGAACACTATCACATCACCTCTTTGGGGTGTTGTGAAAGGGAGCAGCCTCACACGGGTATAAGGTATCCTGAACCCGTATATGAACCTGTTTACCAGGATATGATCCCCGATCTCCAGGGTTGGGATCATGGAGCCAGAGGGTATCTTAAAGGCTTGGACCACAAAGGTGCGGATGACCAAGGCTATTGCAAGGGCTATAAGTATAGCCTCAGCGTACTCCCTGATGGCCCCTTTGCGTTTTTTCCCTTGGCGGACCTCCAAGGCCTGTCTCTCCCCTCTCCTTATCAGGGCCATCAGTTCCTCCCCACCCCATAGTAAACAAACCCCTTGTCCTTGACTCGCTCCGGGTCGTAGATGTTCTTGAGATCCACCAGCACGGGCTGGAGCAAAAGCTGCTTCATTCTGTCCAAGTCCAGGTTGCGAAACTGGTTCCACTCTGTGGCTATCACCAAGGCATGGCTGCCCTGAGCAGCATCATAGGAATCCGAGCAAAAAACCACCTGCCCGTCCAAGACCCGGGAAGCGTTCTCCATGCCCACCGGATCGTAGGCTCTCAGGCTCCCCCCGCGCCTAAGTATCTCCTGTGCAATATACAAGGCCGGGGCCTCCCTTATGTCATCGGTGTTGGGTTTGAAGGTAAGCCCCAGGAGTGCCACGCTCTTTTCTTGAAGGCCCCCCAAGGCCTCCTCGATCTTAGCCACCGCCCACTCCCTTTGCCTTTGATTCACACGAATGACAGCCTCCACGATCTCCAACTCCAGCCCTACCTCCCTCGCAGAGTGGGCCAAGGCCCTGGTGTCTTTTGGAAAACAGGAGCCTCCGAACCCAGGGCCCGGATGCAGGAACTTGGCTCCTATTCTTTGATCCAACCCCATGGCCCTGGCCACTTGGTAAACATCTGCTCCCAGCTTGTCGCAAAGAAGAGCCATCTCGTTGATAAAGGAAATCTTGGTGGCCAAAAAGGCATTGCTCGCGTACTTGATCATCTCTGAGGTCTGGATATTGGTGATCACAAAGGGAGCCTCGATCAAGTACAAGGGGCTGTACAAATCCCTCAGTATTGCCCTGGCCTCATCGCTTTCTGCACCCACTATGACCCGGTTGGGTCTCATGAAATCCTCTACTGCAGAGCCTTCTCTTAGGAACTCGGGGTTGTTGGCCACATCAAAGTGATAGGCACCTTTGCTCCTTTCCCTTACAATCCGCTCCACCCTCCGGGTGGTCCCCACAGGCACCGTGCTCTTGGTGACCACCAGCTTGTAACCGTTCAAGGCTTCGCCTATCTGTCCTGCCACCTCGTCCACGGCGCTTAGGTCAACGCTCCCGTCCTGCTTGGAGGGGGTGCCCACACATATGAATATGACCAGGGCGTTCTGTATTGCCTGAGGCAGGTCGTCGGAGAAACTCAAGCGCCCCTGGGCCATGTTTCTCTGGACCATCTCCTCGAGGCCAGGCTCGAAGAAGGGGACCTTGCCCTGGCAAAGAGCCTCTATCTTCCTTTTCTCCTTGTCCACACAGGTGACCTTGAGCCCGAACTCTGCGAAACAAGCGGCCGTAACCAGCCCAGCGTAACCTGCCCCAATCACACAGATATTCATGGATCTTGATCTCCTTTCCGAGTTAAAAAACCCGCTCCAAGTGGCGGGTGCATTTTGTGCGGCCCCGCTTTAGGAGCTAAAGTCCCCCTTGATTCTCATGACTGCCGACTGTTTTGTGTGAAGGCTCTTAGGGTATTGCGGATTCCCTGGTTAAATCCCATCTTGACCCTGTATCCCAGAAGCCTCTTGGCCAAGGATATGCTTGCCCTGGAATGTCTCACATCCCCCGGCCTGGGGGGCTGGAACTCAGGATCCGGGCTCACACCCAGGGCCTGAGCCATGGTCCTTAGCAGTTCCAAAACGCTCACGCTTTTGCCGCAGGCCACGTTGAACACCCTGCCTGGAGCCTCGGGGGCCTGACATGCCTTGAGATTTGCCTCAACCACGTTTGAGACGTGGGTAAAGTCTCTTGTTTGGAGCCCGTCTCCGTATATGAGAGGCCTTTTCCCGTTTAGCAAGGCCGTTGCAAAGCGCGGGACCACCGAGGCGTATTGGGAAGCAGGGTCCTGCCTGGGGCCGAATACATTGAAATAACGAAGCACGACTGTCTCCAGGCCGTAGGAGTTATAAAAGGCCGCGCAATAAGCCTCCCCTGCCAGCTTGGTTGCGGCGTAAGGTGAAAGGGGACGGGGAGCCAAACTCTCCTTCTTGGCCAGTTGTCCGCTTTGGTCCCGGCTTAGGTCTCCGTACACGGAAGAGGAGGAGGCAAAAACCACACGCCTGACCCCTGCCTCTTTGGCTGCCAAAAGCACCCTCAAGGTGCCCTCCACGTTAACCCTGTGGCTGCTGAGGGGGTCACTTACGGATCTGGGCACCGAGGGGATAGCCGCCTGATGCAAAACGTACTCCACCCCCTCCATGGCCTCGGCCATGAACTCCCCGTCACATATGTCCCCTTCGGCCACCTGGACCAGGGGATCACCTTGCAGGTGAGCTATATTCTCCCTGCGGCCGGTCGAGAAGTTGTCCACAACCCTAACCCTGTGCCCCTCTTCCACCAACCTGTCCACTATGTGGGAGCCTATGAACCCGGCCCCTCCTGTTACCATGAAGATCCCCATCCCTTGCGCCTCCGGCTTCTTGGGGCCCCAACCCCCTTATATGCCCGGGAAACCCCTCCAGGGCTCTTCCTCCCATTGCTTCCCAAAGCTCCATTTCTGGGGGTATACCACCCTTGCAAGAAAAAGCCCCCTGGCTGGAGCCGTAGGCCCGCTAAGAGAACGCTCACCGCTTACCAAGAGCTTCTCCAAATGACCGGTTTCCTTTTTGCCCAAGCCTATCTCCACCAGGGTACCCACCAAGCCTCTCACCATGTACCTCAAAAACCCTGTGGCCTCTATCCAGAAGACCAGCAGCGGGCCCCAGGCCTCCCATCCACATCCCAGAATGCTCCTTACAGTGCTTTTGGCATCCGAGCCCGAGGCCTTGAAGGCCAGGAAGTCATGCTCCCCCAGGAGGCTTTGAGCAGCCGCTCTCATGGCCTCAAGATCCAGGGGTCTGGGAATCCACCAACTGTACCTTCTTTGAAATGCACTCTCCACTGGATGGTTCCAAATCCTGTACTCGTAGCGCTTTGCCAGGGCTGAAAACCTGGCATGAAAAGCCCGGTCAATCTCTTCTGCCATGAGAACCCTTATGTCATGGGGAAGAAGGGCGTTTAGGGCCCTCTGAATCGTCCGGGCCGGGAGCGAGGATCCCGTGTGCAAATTGGCCACCTGGGCCAAGGCATGGACTCCGGCATCCGTTCTACCGGCTCCAATGAGCCTTGTCCTCTCTTGTGTTATGCGGGAGAGTGTCTCTTCCAAGACCTCCTGAATCGTCAGAGCCCCTGGTTGGATCTGCCAGCCGTGGTAAGCCCCTCCTTCATACTGGATCAAAAGCCTGATGTTGCGCTTCCCTTGCATGGGGCAGGCTGCCCTGGATCGGCTCCAACCGCTTTGAATCAGTTAAATTATCACACCTCTAACCAAGCCGCAATGGGCAGCCTTGGATCCAAATTTCAAATCCTGAGGGCTCCTGCCCCGTCAAAACCCCAACTGCTCCTACCCAAAGCACCTGTGTTGACAGGCTTTGGCTTGTCTGTTAGCCTGACGTACAATTATATAATCCGACGTCATTTTATATAATCATCATTCAAACACGTATTTTCACTTCGGAGGTAGGATAATGCAACAGGCGCAACTCCCCAGGAGGGAGAGGGAGAGGTTGAGGCAGCGCCGGGAAATGTTGGAGGCGGCCCTGGAGCTCTTCTCGGAGAAGGGCTACCACAATGTCTCCATGCACGAGATCGCAGCCAGGGCCGAGTTCGCCATCGGAACCCTGTACAAGTTCTTCAAGAACAAGGAGGACCTTTACCGGGAACTGCTCCTGGACCAGGCCGAAAAGTTCCAAAGGGCTCTCACCACGGCTTTGGATCAGGCCCAGGACGAGGTGGAAAAGCTCCGCAATTATGTGAAGGCCAAGGGAGAGGTGTTCAGGGAGAATGTCTCTGTGATCCGCCTCTACCTGTCAGAAACCCAAGGAGCCAGGTTTCACGTCATGGCCGGATTGGACTCTGAGATCCAAAAGAGGCACCATGAATTCCTGGAGAAGCTCTCGGGGGTTTTCGAGCAGGGCATTGGCAAGGGCCGCTTCAGGAAAATAGCAGAGCCTTTCCGCCTGGCAGTTGCCTTGGAAAACGTGGTCAATGCTTTTCTGTTTTTGTGGCTGGAAAGCCCCCAAGAACATCCCTATCCAGAGGACCCCGATGCCATCCTGGGGATCCTTTTCCATGCGCTTTTGGAGAAATGAATCAAGAAAAGTCGGGTTGTTCCCCATGAGCTGGGAGCCGACCTCACACCCGGAGGCAGAAATGAGATCCATCAGGAGGCCCCCCATGGGGGCCCGAGTCATAGTTATCCCGGCTGTTGTCATTGCCTTGGCAGGGGCCGGCGGATGCGACAGAGGCCAGTCCGCCCCACCGCCGCCACCCCTTCCGGAGGTAGCCGTGCTGAAGGTCAAGACCCAGGAGGTGCTTCTCACCACGGAGCTGCCCGGCCGCACGGCCGCATACCGCGTGGCCGAGATAAGACCCCAGGTAAACGGCTTGATCCAAAAACGTTTTTTCACGGAAGGCTCAGACGTAAAGGCTGGCCAGCTGCTTTACCAGATAGATCCCGCGCCCTTTCAGGCAGCCTTGGAAAACGCCTTGGCCGCTTTGGCAAGAGCCGAGGCGAACCTGCCGGCCCTGCGCTCCAGGGCAGAGCGGTTTCGAGCGCTTCTGGCTCAAAGGGCCGTGAGCCAGCAGGACTATGACGATGCCCTAGCAGGTCTCAAACAGGCTGAGGCAGAGGTGCAATACTGGAGAGCAACAGTGCAAAGCGCCCGCATAAATCTGGGCTATACAAAGGTCACAGCTCCCATATCAGGGCGGATAGGGAAGTCCAATGTGACCGAGGGGGCCATAGTCACTGCTTACCAGCCCCTACCCCTTGCAACAATACAGCAGCTGGATCCCATTTACGTGGACGTGGCCCAATCCACGGCCGAGCTCCTTCGCCTCAAGAGACGCCTCGAAGAAGGTGAGATACGAAGACAAGGCAAGGACCAGAACAAGGCCTCCTTGCTCCTGGAGGACGGCACCCAGTACCCGCAGGAGGGCACTTTCCAGTTTCGTGATGTCACGGTTGAGCCCACCACCGGTTCGGTCACCATACGGATGGTCTTCCCCAATCCCGGCCACATGCTCCTTCCAGGCATGTTTGTAAGGGCCGTGGTGAAGGAGGGGGTCCAGGAGCAGGCCATATTAATACCCCAGCAGGCGGTCTCCAGGGACCCCAAGGGAAACCCCGTGGCCTTCACCGTAGATCCCCAAGGCAAGGCAATTCAAATTACTTTGACGCTGGATCGCGCCATGGGCGACCAATGGCTTGTCTCCTCGGGCCTAAGGCCGGGGGATAGGGTGATAGTGGAGGGAATCCAGAAGATAAGGCCAGGCACTCCCGTGAAGGCGGTGGAGTGGGAATCAGCCGGGAAGGAGCCTTCCATAACCCAGGGGGTGGAGCAGCCAACCCCTAAGTCCAACTGAGGGAGGCCCCTGATGCTCTCCAGGTTCTTTCTCAAGCGCCCCGTCTTCGCGTGGGTCATAGCAATAGTTATCATGGCCATAGGAGCCCTGGCCATCCACAATCTGCCAGTGTCCCAGTATCCCCCCATAGCCCCACCATCCATCTATGTACAGGCTTTCTATCCCGGGGCCTCTGCCGAGACCGTGGAGAACAGCGTGACCCAGATCATCGAGCAGAAGATGACGGGACTGGACAGGATGATCTACCTCTCGGCCACCAGCGACTCGGCCGGTTCATCCCGCATCGAGCTAACCTTCGAGCCCGGCACAGACCCTGATCTGGCCTGGGCCAAGGTGCAAAACAAGCTGCAGCTGGCCATGGCCAGCCTTCCGGACGTGGTGCAGAGGCAGGGGGTCATGGTGGGCAAAGCCACCAGAAACTACCTCATGATCGTGAGCCTCATCTCCGAAGACGGCAGCATGGACGGCAACGACCTCAGGGACTACGCCCAGTCCAACCTGGAGAAGGTCCTGGCAAGGGTGCCTGGTGTGGGGGAGGTGGAGAACTTCGGCACCCAGTATGCAATGCGCATCTGGCTGAACCCAGAGCGACTCACGGACTTTCAACTGACCGTGGAGGACGTGATCCTGGCGCTCAGGGCTTACAACGTTGAGGTCTCGGCAGGCCAGTTCGGAGGGGCTCCTGCTGTGGAGGGCCAGCGCCTGAACGCCTCCATCATAGTCCAGAGCATGCTCAAGACCCCGGAGGAGTTCGCCTCCATCCCAGTGAGGGTAAACCAGGATGGCTCCATAGTTAGAATAAAGGATGTGGGCCGCACCGAGCTAGGGACCGAGTTCTACGATGTCCAGGCCTTCTACAACGGCAAGCCCACGGCCGGCCTGGCCATAAGGATGGCCTCCGGGGCCAATGCCCTGAGCACGGCCGACGCTGTGAAGGCCAAGCTCAAGGAAATGAGCCGCTATTTCCCCCCTGGCATGAAGGTGGTCTACCCCTACGACACTACCCCTTTTGTGAGGGTGGCCATCAAGGAGGTTATAAAGACCCTGCTGGAAGCGATTCTGCTGGTCTTCCTGGTGATGTTTCTTTTCTTGGGGAGCTTCAGAGCCACCCTCATACCCACCATAGCCGTGCCTGTGGTCATCCTGGGCACCTTCGGGGTGCTTTGGTTATTCGGCTTTTCCATCAACATGCTAACCATGTTCGCCATGGTATTGGCCATAGGACTCCTGGTGGATGACGCCATCGTGGTGGTGGAAAACGTAGAGCGCATAATGAGGGAGGAGGGGCTTTCTCCGGGAGAGGCCACAGCCAAGTCCATGGACCAGATCACAAGCGCCCTCATAGGCATCGGGCTTGTGCTCTCGGCGGTCTTCGGGCCCATGGCCTTCTTCGGTGGCTCCACCGGGGTCATCTATCGCCAGTTCTCGATCACCATCGCCTCGGCCATGCTTCTATCTGTGCTGGTGGCCTTGGTTCTGACACCGGTGCTTTGTGCCTCTCTTCTGAAGCCGGCAGAGGCCGCAGGCGGGCATGCAAGAAAGGGCTTGCTTCTGCTTCGGCCTTTTTTTTCCTGGTTTGACAGGTTGTTCTTCCGAAACAGGGACCATTACGTGAAGGTGGTGGGCTGGGCCCTCTCCAGGAAGCTGGCTCATCTCTTCCTGTATCTGGCAGTTGTGCTCACCATGGGGTACCTCTTTGTTCGGATGCCCACCGCTTACTTGCCAGAGGAGGACCAGGGCATCCTCCTGGCCCAGGTGATGCTCCCCACAGGCTCCACCCTGGAGCAAACACAAAGCACACTGGATCAGATAAAGGATTACTTTGATCAAAACGAAAAGACCGTGGTGGAATCCCTGCTCACGGTGGCAGGCTTCGGGTTTTCGGGCAGGGCGCAGACCAACGGAATTGTCTGGATCAAGCTTAAGGACTGGGATCTTCGCCACGATGAGTCAAGGAGGGCCAAGGCCATTGCCGCCAGGGCCACCGGCGCTCTCATGAGGCTTCGCAACTCCATTGTGTTCGTGTTTCCCCCTCCCCCGGTCATAGAGCTCGGGAACGCCAGGGGCTTTGATTTCCAGTTGATGGACCGGGGAAACCTAGGGCACGCCACCTTGATGGAGGCCCGAAACCAGCTCCTGGGAATGGCCTCTCAGGACCAAAGGCTTGTGGCGGTAAGGCCCAACGGCATGGAGGACGTACCCGAGTACAGGATAGATGTGGACTGGGAGAGGGCCGGCTCTCTGGGATTGCCCATCTCCTCCATCCATAACACCATCTCAGCCGCCTTCGGAGGAGCTTACGTAAATGACTTCATCCAAGGAGGAAGGGTCAAGCGGGTCTATGTGCAGGCAGACGCCCCTTACCGGATGCTTCCCAAAGACCTTGAAAAACTCTATGTGCGAAACAGCTCCGGGAAGATGGTCCCCTTCTCCTCTTTTGCCTCGGGCCACTGGACTTACGGCTCCCCCCGCCTGGAGAGGTTCAACGGATTCCCTGCCATGAACATCTGGGGGGAGGCGGCCCCAGGCAGGAGCTCCGGGGAGGCCATGGCAGCCATGGAGGAGATAGTCTCCAGGCTGCCCGGGGGAGTGGGTTACGAGTGGAGCGGGCTTTCCTACCAGGAGCGCATGGCCACCTCCCAGGCGCCCCTTCTGTACTCCTTCTCCATCTTCGTGATATTCCTTTGCCTGGCAGCCCTGTACGAGAGCTGGACAATCCCGCTTTCGGTGCTCTTGAT
>CAYPWF010000007.1:0-63557 GCA_964414345.1 uncultured Desulfarculaceae bacterium | reverse complement strand
CTGCCCCTGGCCTTAACAAAAGGGGCCGGGGCCGGGGCACAGAACGCCATCGGCACCTCGGTTCTGGGCGGCATGGTCTCTGGAACCCTTCTGGTGACGGTCTTTGCCCCCTTGTTCTACGTGCTCATATATGGGCTCAGGAGAAAAGGGACAGACCCCGGGCAGAGCCTCCCCCAAGAGGGCTACCCCTCCACCCCAGGAGAAATGAGATGAAGGCTTTTTTTCGAGTTCTGCTTTTTGGGACGCTGGCCTTGGGCTGGGGTTGCTCCTTGATGCCCGAGTTCATCAAGCCCCCGGCCCCGGTTCCAGCCTCCTGGCCTACGGGCCCTTCTTACAAACCGGTGGATGCATCTGAGAGGCCTTTGGCGGTGGAGATGAGCTGGGAGGAGTTTGTAACAGATTGGCGTCTCAAGGAGATCATCCTCCAAGCCCTTGCCAACAATAGAGACCTTAGGCTTGCGGCCCTAAACGTGGAGAGGGCCAGGGCCCTTTATGGGATCCAGCGAGCAGAGCTCTTCCCGAGCCTGAGCCTTTCGGCCTCTGCCAGCACTCAGAGGGTCCCTGCGGATCTTTCGGGAATGGGCAAAGCCGTTACTTTGGAGCAGTACAGCGTGAACCTGGGCATCAGTGCCTGGGAGATAGACTTCTTCGGCCGGATCCGAAGCTTGAAGGAAAGGGCTCTCCAGGAGTATCTGGCCACAGCTCAGGCTCGAAGAAGCGTTCAGATCCTTCTAGTCTCCCAACTCTCAAGCACCTTCTTGGCCTTGGCCGCCGATCAGGAAAGGCTTAGACTGGCCATATCCACGCTTGAGGTGCAGCAGTCCACCTACGACCTGATCCAGAAGCGCTACGAGCTGGGCCTGGCCTCAGAGCTGGATCTCAGCCGGGCACGCACGCAGGTGGAGGTGGCCAGGGGGGATGTGGCCCGTTTCACACAACTGGTGGCCCAAGACCGAAACGGGCTGGAACTGCTGGCCGGAGCTCAGATCCGGGAGGAGCTTCTCCCCCAGGGTCTCTCTGAGATCTCTCCCCCTAGGAGGGTCTCAGCAGGTCTGTCATCCGAGGTTTTACTTAGAAGGCCAGACATCCTGGCTGCGGAACACCGGCTCAGGGCAGCCAATGCAGACATTGGGGCTGCCAGGGCGGCCTTTTTCCCCCGCATCTCCCTCACCACGGCCTTGGGCACGGCCAGCTCTGAGCTCACAGCTCTTTTCAAGGCCGGCTCAGGCGCCTGGAGCTACATCCCTCAGTTGGTAATGCCCATCTTCGATGCCAGGTTGTGGTCTGCTCTTAAGGCCAGCAAGGTGCAGCAGGAGATAGTCCTGGCCGAGTATGAAAAGGCCATACAGGGGGCTTTTAGGGAGACGGCAGACGCCTTGGCCGAGCAAGGCGCCCTGGAGGATCAGCTGCAAGCCCAAGCCGACTTGGTACAGGCAACAGAAAAGGCTCATGCGCTGGCAAGTCTCAGGCACATGAACGGCCTGGACAGCTACCTGAGCGTGCTGGATGCTCAACGCTCCCTGTATGCAGCCCAACAGGCTCTGGTTGGGCTGCAACTGGCGGAACTGGCCAATAGAGTCAGACTTTACGCAGTGTTGGGTGGAGGGGCTGACGAGGAGAAAGAGAATTGAGGGGGGGCGGCCTTGATGGAAGGCGGTTTTTGGCCTATCATTGGCGGAATCCAATCAGGCTGTGGGAGAAGCGGGAGACTTTTTTCATGAAGGCAAACGAAGTCCTGAGCATAACAACCGTTTCGGGGGGAGCTGACTTCCCCGGCAGGGGGGAGCTGCAAAGGGCGGTTGAGCGTGCCCAGGCCCGTTTCCTGGCTGAGCAGTCCCCCGAGGGGTGGTGGTGGTACGAACTTGAGTCCAACGTGACCATAACCGCCGAGTACCTAATGCTTTTCAGGTTTCTGGGAATCAAGGACCCGCAGAGGGAGCAGAAGATGGCCCGCTACCTCTTGTCTCAACAGCGGGAGGACGGCACATGGGGAATCTACTTTGGCGGGCCTGGATGCGTGAGCACCACCACAGAGGCTTATTTCGCCCTCAAGATGGCAGGGGTCTCCCCTGAGGAGCCCTGCATGATTAAAGCCAGAAGGTTCATACTGGAAAGCGGAGGGATTGAGGCCACACGGGTCTTTACACGCATTTTTCTTGCCCTTTTCGGGCAATACCCCTGGAAAAGGCTTCCCTCTTTGCCGGTGGAAATAATATTGCTCCCTGGCTGGTCGCCTTTTTCTGTCTATGATTTCTCAAGCTGGGCCAGGGCCACACTGATTCCCATTTCCATCCTGCTGGACAAGAAGCCCGTGGTGGAGCTTCCAGAAGAGCAAGGGGTTTTTGAACTCCACCCAGGAGGCTCAACCCCAAGAGTTCATCCCAAAGGCTGGCTTACCTGGGAGGGGGTTTTCCACCTCACAGACAAGCTTCTCAAGCGCACCGAGGAGCTACCCATCAGGCCTTTGCGCAAGAAGGCCGTAAGGGGCGTTGAGGACTGGATCCTCAAGCATCAGGAGCCCACGGGGGACTGGGGGGGCATTCAGCCGGCCATGGTGAATTCCCTCTTGGCCCTCAAGACCCTGGGTTATCCCTTGGAACACCCAGTGGTGCGTAAGGGGCTTGAGGCTTTGGAGCGCTTCAGCATAGAGGAAGGAGAACAACTTAGGCTTCAGTCCTGCATATCTCCTGTCTGGGACACTCCTTTAACATGTATTGCTCTTTTGGATTCAGGGCTTTCCAAGGACCATCCAGCCTTTGTGAAGGCCGCTGAGTGGCTCCTGGGACGTCAGATATGGAAAGAGGGGGACTGGAAGGTAAAGAACCCTGGCTTGGCCCCAGGAGGCTGGGCTTTTGAGTTCCAAAATGACTGGTACCCCGACGTGGACGACTCGGCCGTGGTGCTCATGGCTCTCAAACGCATGTGGATGGACGGGGACCCCAGCCAAGACGAGAGGATAAGAAGGGGAATTGATTGGGTGCTGGGCATGCAGAGCCGAAACGGGGGCTGGGGAGCTTTTGATACCAACAACGACAAACAGATCCTAAACCGCATCCCTTGGGCCGATCTGGAGGCCAATCTGGATCCTCCCACAGCGGATCTCACAGGTAGGGTCTTGGAATTCATGGGGCATTACGGTTTCGGACCCGAGCATCCGGCTGCAAAGGCCGGCATCCGTTTCCTGAAGAGAGTTCAGGAGCCAGATGGCTGCTGGTGGGGCCGTTGGGGGGTGAATTACATCTACGGCACATGGTGCGTGCTTTGCGGCTTGGCTGCCATCGGGGAGGACATGACTCAGCCTTATGTTCGCAAAGCAGTGCGCTGGCTTAAGGAGCACCAGAACTGGGACGGGGGATGGGGGGAGACCTGTGAGACTTACAGGCGTCCTGAGTTGAGGGGCAGCGGGCCCAGCACCCCTTCCCAGACCGCTTGGGCCCTCATGGGGCTCGTGGCAGCAGGTGAGGCTCTTTCCCAGGAGGCAGCTCGGGGAATCCAATATCTTCTGGCCCAGCAGGAGGAAAACGGCACGTGGCCAGAGGAATACTTCACCGGCACGGGATTCCCCAAGTATTTCATGATCCGTTACCACAATTATCGAAACTGTTTTCCCCTTATGGCCCTCGGCAGATACCGGAGGGCACTGGGAATGGACTGAACAGCTCTGGACAGCATGCGCGCGATGCTAACCGGCGCCACGGGTTTTGTGGGTGGGAACCTCCTGGATCTGCTCCTGGAAAAAGGCTGGAGCGTGCGATGCCTGGTGCGCAATAGGGAGCAAGCCAGTAGGATTCTTCCGGAGGATGAGGTGGAGCTCTACCAAGGGGACCTGAGGGATCCTGACAAGGTCCTAGGCTGTGCAAAAGGTTGCCAAGTGGTGTTCCACACAGCGGCGGATTACAGGCTTTGGGTGCCGGATCCAGAGAACATGTATTGCGTCAATGTGGAGGGGACCAAGAATGTTTTGAACGCGGCGGCATCGGGCGGGGTGGAAAGGGTTGTGCACACCAGCTCTGTTGGGGCTCTGGGCATCCCGCCCGATGGATCCCCCGGAAACGAACAGACCCCGGTCAGATTGGAGGAGCTTGTGGGGCCTTACAAACGCTCCAAGTTTCTGGCAGAGCAGGAGGCCCTCAGAGCAGCCGGGAGGGGTCTGGATGTGGTGGTGGTGAATCCCAGCACCCCGGTGGGCCCCAAGGACAGAAAACCCACCCCCACGGGAAGAACCATCCTGGATTTCCTGAGGGGACGAATGCCTGCCTATGTGGACACCGGGCTTAACCTGATACATGTGAAGGATGTGGCCCAAGGGCACCTCCTGGCCCTGGAGAAGGGCAAGAAAGGTGAGAAATACATCCTGGGCAACCTGAATATGAGCCTCAAGGAAATCTTCCAGGTCTTGGCCCAGCTCTCTGGTCTTCCAGCCCCCAGGATCAGGCTTCCCAGATGGCCCATTTTGGTCATGGCCTATGTTGAATGCTCCATAAGCAAGTGGATCACCCACAGGGAACCCAGAATCCCCTTGGACGGGGTGAAGATGGCGGCCAAGAAGATGTTTTTCGATTCTTCAAAGGCTTTAAGGGAGCTGGGGCTTCCTCAAACCCCTGTGAGGCAGGCCCTCGGTGAGGCCATAGCCTGGTTTAGGGAGCAGGGATATGTGACCCCAAAAGGCTAGCCAGCATTTTTGGCCGGCAGTAAAAGATGTTGGTAATTGGGAGGATTTTTTGGGATAAAGTGACCTGTATTCAAAAAACTCTGTTTTTTCGCTTTTCAAGTTGGGCCCTGGGTTGAGTCGAAGTATGCGGAGGCGTGCCTGGGGCCTAAAGGCGAGGCCCCCAAACTCAAGAGTCTTGGGGAATAGGGTTAGCGGAAAAGATGCCTTTCGAGACGCAAAAAGAGAATGACTCGGAATCCCCTGAGAAAAAAGCTCAGGACAGAAAGCTGGGGGATGAGTGGGAGGACTGGGACGGCACCCCCGAGGGGGACATAGACGAGCCCAAAGCCCGCTTCATATGGTTGGCCAGCTTTGTATTTGTAATATTTCTGGGGCTCCTGGTGCTGGGGGCCTACCTGGTTTATCCCAGGCTGGGAGAATGGTCTCCCTATTTGAGTTGGCCATTGAAGGCAGCCTTCGGGGTGCTCTTGGTGGGGTCCGTGGGAGTCTACCTTCTTTTTCTCATGGAGGTTGCAACAGGGGCTTCCAGGCTTCTCCCATACAGGTGGAGCGAAACTCTTCTATTGTGGCTTTTGCCCAAGAGTGTGTGGCTTGGGGGGAAACTTGGGTTTTCCAGGGACCAGGTTTTTAACTCCTTCATCAAGGTGAACAACGTGCTTAGCCGGTCCCACACCAGGCCCGGAGGCCCCAGGAGGCTTCTGGTACTCCTGCCCAGGTGCCTGAGCCGGGAGACAAGACAGGAAATCCGCAGAATAATGGAGGGCCGGCCCCACGCCCTGGCCACAGCCGGAGGAGGCGAGGAGGCTAGAAAGGCAATACGCAAGGAACGACCTGACTTCATCATAGCCCTTGCCTGCGAAAGAGACCTTGCAAGCGGCATCAAGGACGTGGCCTTGCACGTGCCTGTTATAGGCATTCCCAACAAGAGGCCCGAGGGCCCGTGCAAGAACACCCAGGTGGACATTGAGGAGTTCAGGCAAGCCCTGGAGTTCTTCGAGCGGATCTCTAAGGAGCAATACAGTTCATCATCACCGGAGTCATCATGAGGTTTCCCATATCCATTCACATTGACATGACAAAATACCTTTTGGGCAATGCCCTCAAGGGCCTGAAGCGCTTCCCCCTTGTCTTGATGCTGGAGCCCACCCACCGCTGCAACCTCCAGTGCAGCGGCTGCGGCCGGATCAGGGAATACAGGGAGACTTTGGCGCAGGAGCTATCTTTGGAGGAATCTGTGGGGGCAGTAGAGGAGTGCGGCGCCCCGGTGGTAACCATCACCGGGGGGGAGCCCCTTCTCTACAGCCAAGTGGGCCCACTGGTGAAGGAGGTCTTGGCCAGGAAAAAGCACATATATCTTTGCACCAACGGGGTCCTCCTGGAGCGATCCCTGCATCTGTTCAGGCCATCGCCCAGGTTCACCTTTAACGTGCATCTGGACGGCCCCAGGGAGGTACACGACTCCATCATCGGCACCCCAGGCACCTTCGAGAAGGCTCTGGAGGGCATCCGGGCAGCCAAGAAGCAAGGCTTCAGGGTCACTACCAACACCACCATATACAAGGAAACCCAGCCTGAAAAGCTGGAGCTCCTGTTCCATCTTCTGGCCATGGAACGGGTGGACGGGCTGCTGTTGGCCCCGGCCTACCACTACCAGGCAGTGGAGGAGGGCATATTTCTCACCAGGGAGGAGATAGTTCGGAAATTCAGGGAAATAGAGACCATTGCCAAGAAGTACAGGATCATAAGCACTCCCCTTTACATGGATTTCCTCATGGGCCGGAGGCAGATGCGCTGCACCCCCTGGGGTAACCCCACCCGCAACCCTGCAGGTTGGAAGTCCCCCTGCTATCTGATCACAGACACCCATTACTCCAGTTTCCGAGAGCTCATGGAAAAAACTCCGTGGGATAGATTTGTAAGGGGCGAGGACCCCAGGTGCCGCCACTGCATGATGCATTGCGGATTTGAGCCCACTGTGGTAAGGGAACTGGGGCACAGCTTCCAGGACCTCTGGCGCATGATCCTATGGAATCTTAGCTGAGAATCAGGCACTCCCATGCACCTGCTCCTAGGTACGCTGCTTCTGAGGCCCTATGTTTTCGCTTTCTTGGCCGTGTACCTCATAGGGGCGCGGCTTCAGTTCGGCCAGAGGGTTGCCTGGAGTTTCCTGGTCTTGGGATATCTGGCCGCCTTTTTCTCCGAGCTCTCATCCATCCACCTGGGCTTCCCTTACGGGGATTATTACTATATCCCGGCAACCCGAGGCAGGGAGATATGGGTCCTGGGGGTCCCTTTCATGGACTCCCTCTCCTATGTGTTCCTGGCTGCCTGCAGCTACTCTACCGCACTCTTTCTCATGGCGCCTCTTGTGCGAAGGGAAAGAGGTTGGCACCTGGGGGACCAGGAGGCAACGCGCCGCAGCAATCTGGTCTGGGTCCTGGGAAGCTTCCTCATGGTGCTCCTGGATGTGGTGGTGGACCCCGTGGCCCTTCAGGGGGAAAAGTGGTTCCTGGGTAAGATCTACGGTTACAGGTCCCAGGGAGCTTACTTCGGGGTCCCCATGAGCAACTTCGCGGGATGGCTCCTGGTGGGGCTTTGCATGATCCGGCTCCTACAGTTTTTGGATGCCAGATGGGGCAAAGCCTCCAGCCACATCCAAGTTTTTGGGATCTCTTTAGCCATGGCTTGGGGACCACTCCTGTATCTGAGCATTCTCTTGTTCAACCTAATAGTCACCTTTGCCATAGGAGAAACCTGCCTGGGGATAGCCAGCAGCTTCATCTCAGGGAGCTTTCTTCTCATGTCCGGCTGCTGGACTGCCTACAAGATGAGAGGCATCAAGAAGAACCTTGAGTAACCGGGATGAATGGTCAAGGAAGCTCAAGCTTGGATGGATCAGCCCCACTTAACCCCCATTATTCACGATGAGTGGATAATGCGGGCTGTTCTGGTGACATATTTGAACAAACCGCTCCATACTCAAAAGCACCCTCCTTTTGGTTTCAGATCTGGTCCTGGGTTGAGTCGGAATATGTCCCAGTGTGCCGGGGGTTTGGGGGCTTTAGCCCCCAAACTTACCGCTTTGGAGAATAATCCGGGTTGGATATATTCCGTGTAAAGCTCTTCTCAGCCTTGAAGAAAAAGCCTGCCAAGCTCCCTTCCCAAACTCCTGGAAGCCTTCCTAGCGCGCCTGAAAAGCCTAAGCATCAGGGCCAAGTCAGAGGGCTTTCGGATCATGGAGACAATTACTCTTAAAGGCTGCATCTTGTAATCCTTATCCACCCACCCTGCCACCCTTGGGCCGGCATCCAGGCAAGCCTCGTCACTCACAGCCCTTATCCCCCAGAACCCAACCCTTCTTCTTGTTGCCTCTTGCGCAAGAGCATAACTTTCCAGATCCACAAGCAATGGGGGCTGCCAGCCCCGCGAAGCCTCTCTGAGCTTTTCCTTGGAGAGAAAACCCGGCAGGGACACAACCGTGGCTGAGGCCAAACCCGAGCCTCGGGGGGGGCCCTCCAGTGATGGCCCCTCCAGTAGAGTGCCTGCTTGCGTAAGCTTTAGAACCCTGCTGATCCATGCCACATCTCCCACATCCAGCTCGGGCTCCAGGGCCCCGGCAAACCCCAGGCAAACCACTCTTAGAGCTTGAAATCCCTCCAAAAGAATCCTCAAAGTCTCAATAGCCTGGGCCTCCCCCATGCCACCCACAGCCAGCCTGAGCTCACGCTTCGGGGTCTTAAGCTCGTAGAGTCTGACCCCCTTTTCGCACTCTTGCCTTACCCACCCCGGCCATGAAAGCACACCAGCGCATTCCTGCGGCAAAGCAGCCAACAAACCAATGCGCTCCCCGCTCCACCCCATAAACTACTCCCGTCCCCTTAAAGAAAGGGGAAATGGTTCTTGAGAACCTCAATGAGGCTCTGAGTCGGACCCACCAGCTCTGTCCTTATCCCCAAGGCCTGGGCAGGGACCAGGTTCTCTGGTATATCGTCCAGGTAAAGGATCTCTTCAGGCTTTGAACCTACTCTGGCCAGAACCATTTTGTAGATCGCAGGATCCGGTTTTCTAACACCCATCTCGTAAGAGAGAAAAAAGGAATCAAACTTCTTGAGCCATGGAAATTGTCTGAGACAGTGTTGAAAGTGAAGCACGTTGGTGTTGGAAAGAAGGTGCAGTCCCACCTTCCCCTTGAGCAGCTCCACTGCACGCCCTGCCCCCGGTTTCTCGAGGAATATGGAGTTCCAGACCCCCGAGAACTCTTCAAATGAGAGCCCAAGGCCCATCTTGGATCTAAGTCCCTCATAGAAGTCAAAGGCAGACACCTTCCCCTCGTCAAGAGCCGCCTCAGCAGGCTGGTCCCCTTTGAAGAGATACCTCATGACCTCCTTTGGGTCTTGGAACACCGGGACTGAGGCGTTTCTGGCCAGGGCCTCCCCTATGGGGAGATGAGAAAACTCCAAAAGCACGTTTCCCAGATCCAAAAGCAAAAGCCTTGTGTTTCCCACCCGCTGCCCTCCTGACTCCTTTTTCGGCCTTCCACATTAGAGAGACAGGCTGCCTGTGTCAACGGGACTGGAGGATTCTCCCTTGCCTGGGATTAGCAGAGCGCATACCATGAGCCTGCTGGAATTGCTCGGAAGGAGTAGGCTGCACCATGGTATTCCCAGATGCTTCCTCCCGAATCCTGGTGGCGCATGGGGCCCGGGAGGCAGAAGACCTTCTTTTAGGGGAGGTCTCCCGTTGGGTGGAACAGGTCCGCCGTAACCCCTCCCTACTGTCTGCTCCCCTTCGCATCCTGGTGCCCTCCAGAAGCCTAAGGGAACACCTTGCAGCCCTCTTGGTGAGAAGGCTTAGGCCTGGGCTGGCCGGAATCAGGATTCAGACCCTTCATTCCCTGGCCAAGGAGATCCTTGAGGGCGCAGGCAAGAAAGTCCCTGGGGGAGCACCTCTTGTAGAGCTGCTGATTAGGAGGCACGGCTCTGAGGAGCCTCAGCTCAAAGAGGAGCTGGGCCATCTCAGAGACGGCATGGGGGCGGTCGTGGGAAGTGTGGTGGATTTCCTGGAGGCCGGGCTCCAAGAGGCCCACCTGGAGGCCCTGGATGAGCTCCTCTGCTCCAAGAGCCAGCTCCCTGCTGCGCAGAGGGCCAGGGCCGTCTTGAGGGTGGCAGGACGCACCCTCCAGGACATGGAGACACTCGGGGTGGGGATCCACTCAACTTCCCTGGTGCTGGCCAGGGAGCTCCTGGAGGAGAGGGGTGAGGAACTCCTGGGAGAAGGACCGATCCTGGTCCACGGCTTCTCAGATCTCACGGGTGTCGGCCTGGATTTCATGGAGACCCTATTCAGGCTGAGACCCTGTGGTCTTGTTCTGGATCACCCACCCTGTCCCGGCAAATGGGACCAGCCTGATCCTGGGAAGGCATTCACCGGCAGGCTGCTGCGGCGATTGTCCCCACATGCCGCGCTCAGGGAGGTGGTTCCACAGAAGCCCCCCTCACCGGAGCTCTGGCTCTTTCATGCCCCTGGCCCCCAGGCGGAGTGCCGACAGGTGGCCCTGCTCGTTCAGGGGCTCCTTCGATCTGGAGTCGGGCCCGAGAACATCGGGGTGGTGGCCAGGAGGCTCGAGCCGTATGGGGCGGCCATCAGGTCCCAGTTCCTGCAGCTGGGAATTCCTTTCTCGGGCATTTCTGCCAGGGGTCCCAAGGATAGAGCCTGGCGTAGCCTGGCTGGGCTCATGGAGCTCCTCCAGACAAGGCAACAGTGCGGCACAGAGCTCTGGCTTGAGCTCATGGAGCCCACGCAGGGGGGGGAGGCCTGGAGTTCTCCGAGGGAGGAGCTCCTCCTGGCCCTGAGATGCCTCGGTGCCGGACGCGTGAAGGAGGTGGCGGGCCTTGAGCTGGCCCGCATCGCCCGGAGATGGCCCAACGGCTATCCCCTGCCCATGAGGTTGGGGCTTGAGGAGGAGGGGCAGGAAGAGGTGGTGGCCCCGAGGCGAGTGATCCCCCTCGGCGAGTTGGACAGGCTCCAGAGGCACGCCATTGAGCTTCAAGAGGCGTTGCTCTCTTGGATGGATGGAGAGAGGGACCCCTCAGGCCACATCCAGGTGCTCCAGGAGCTCGTCTCAAAGATCCTGGGCTGGTCAGACTCCCATCCAGCCATGAGCCCCTTGGGCCTCGCCCTTGAAGGGATCAGAGAAGATACCCCTCCCGGGATGTTCATGACCATGGAGGAGTTCCTGCTCATACTCGGGCCTCAGCTTGAGGGGAGCGCAGGCCCGAGATTGGGGGGTAAAGGCGGGGGCGTGCAGGTCTTGGAGGTGATGGAAGCGCGAGGCCGCACCTTCCAGCACCTTTTCCTTGTGGGAATGAATCGGGACATGTTCCCCCGGCCGATCCAGCAGGACCCCATCCTGCCGGACCCCGTGAGAAGGGCTCTGCTTCCACTGCTTGAGGATCTGCCCGTCAAGGAGGAGGGCTTCGAGGAGGAGCGCTATCTGTTCGCACAGCTCCTCTCCAGCAGCCCGCGGGTCATCATCTCCTGGCAGTCCACGGACGAGGAAGGAAAGCCCATGGCGGTTTCTCCCCTGGTGGAGAAGCTCAGGCTGGAGGCCGGCCTAAAACCTTTCTCAGTCGGCTCTTCCCTGTGGCAGGAGCCCCTGTTCTCACCCCCAGGCCCCAGCCTCCGCCCCCCCAGGGAGCACGCTGTCCGCGCCGGCTTGAGGGCCCCCAGGCACAACCTGGAGCCTCTCTTGAGCCTGGCCATGGAGGAGTCCCAGGGCCAGTCTCCCATCTGGGAACCCAGGGCAGCGGCCAGAGCCAGGGTGCTGGTTCTGGAGGAGATGGACCCGGACCTTCGCACCCAGGAGGGGCAATGGAGGTCTTCCCAGCCCGGCCCATATATGGGCCTTGTCGGTCGCATGTGGGAGCCAGCAGACCCGAGGCGGGGAAGCCTATATGTGACCACGCTGGAGAGCCTGGCCCTGTGCCCCTGGCAGTGCTTCCTGGGAAAGCTCCTCAGGCTGGAGCAACCCCGGGACCCGCTGGAGAGTCTCCCGGAGCTGGGCCCGCTCCAGCTGGGCAAACTGGTGCACGCGATCCTGGAGGTGCTGGTGAGGGGACACCTGGGGCCCTCGGGTGTTGCTGAGCTCTGCGGGGTTCCGCAAGAGGGTAAAGTTACTCAGGTCCCATGGCCCCAGGACCCGAAGATCTTGGAGGAACTTGCCAGGGATCAGGCCAGGCTGATCCTGGAGGAGGATGGGATGGGCCTGGCCGCCTTGGTGGAGGCCCTGGCTGCCAGGGCCGCGCCTTATGTGCAGGTGGCACGGGAACAGGACTGGCCCGAGCAGGACTCCCTGGTCCCTGTGCTGGCAACAGAGGTGGAAGGCGAGATAACTCTCTCTGGGGGGGGAGGGCCCCGACCCCTCAAGTTCAGGGCGGACAGGGCAGACCTCACATCCCAGGGTCTTCTCCTCACCGACTACAAGGTGGGGAGGACCATCTCCAAGGCTGTCAAGAAGGAGACCCGCCGAAAGAATTTCATGGAGGGGGTTGCCGCCGGGCAAAGGCTCCAGGCAGTGGCCTACGCCTGCCTGGCCGAGGGCAGGCCCGGGGCGGTGGGGCGTTATCTCTTCCTGGGGCCCGAGCTAGACAAAGAACACAGGGTGTTTGAGGTAAGCTCTACCGAGGAGGATTTCCTCAGGGAATTCGAGAAAGTGGCCGGAGTCCTCCTCAATGCATGGGACCTGGGGATCTTCTTTCCCAGGCTGGTCTCTCCTGACGGGAAAAGGGAGCCGGACAAGTGCCATTACTGCGAGCTGGCCATGGCCTGCGTGAGGGGGGATAGCGGGGCCCGCGCCAGGCTCCTCAAGTGGGCCAAAGGGACCCCTGGGGATCCGTCTCATGTGGAATTGCAGGGGAGCTTCAGGGACCTGTGGGGGTTGGCTGAAAAAAAGGGGCCCAACTCCCAGGATGAGGAGCAGGCGTGAAGAGGCCAGGAGCTGCCTTGGATATCGGCCGAGAGGACGCACAGGCCCGAATACTGGCCCAGACGGAGTTCAGCGTTCCCCTGGCCCTGGAAGCAGGGGCCGGGACAGGCAAGACCGCTATCCTCACGGCCCGGCTCATCTCCTGGTCTCTGGGGCCTGGATGGGTAAAGGCCCAGAGGGAGCTTGAGCATGGCCCCGGTGTTGTGGCCGGGCACGGCCCGGAAAGGATAGCGGCCCGGGTCTTGGGCAGAGTGGCGGCCGTGACCTTTACAGAGGCAGCCGCAGCGGAGATGGGCACTAAGGTGGCCGAGACACTCTCGGAGCTGGAGGCAGGAGGTGTGCCCCTGGCCCTGGATCCCCAGGCTCTCCCCGCGAAAAAGGCCATTTGCCAAGAGCGGGCCAGGGCTCTGCTTGCCAGCCTGGATCAACTCATGGTCCAGACCATCCATGCCTTTTGCCTGAGACTACTGGCCAGGTTCCCCCTGGAGGCCAAGATTCACCCCCTGGTCTCGGTGGACCCGGAGGGTATGCTCATGGAGGAGATTGCCAGGGAACTGGTGGAGCCCTTGCTGGCCTGGAGCCAAGGGACCACACAGCAGGAGGATCTCCTGGCCCTGCTCCAGGAAGGTAAGGGACCCCAGGAGATCATGGAGGCCCTGGTGAGCCTGGCCCAGGAGGGGATCTGCCCTGAAGCCCTCAGGGAGCCCTTCTTCTCCAGAAGCAGGGTCCTCTGGATGAAGCAAGAGCTGGAGCGCTCCCTGGATGACTTCCTGGCGGCCGGGGGCGCCTCCTTGGGAGGGGCTGGGAAGCGACCCACCGCCGCGCTGGATGTGCTGGAGGCCGTAAAACGAACTCGGGACACCCTGGGAAGGCTTTGCCTCGACACCCCCCAGGAGCTGGATCTGGCATGCGGGGGGATAAAGGATATCTGGGAGGGAGGGCCCCTGGAGCGGCTGGGCAAGTGGGCCAGGGGCAAGTTCAACAGGGCCGAGGAGAAGGCCCTTGAGGCTTCTTCGCCCGGGCTGGTGGAGGCGGCCAGCGGGCTGCATACCTGGCTCAAGACCCTGTGCCGGATGAGGCCGCTTCTTCTCAACAGGGCGGCATCGGTCCTGGCCCAACTCCTGGAGGAGCTCTACAGGGAGATGCGCTCCAGGGGGGTCTTGAGCTTTGGGGGGATCCTCAGGGAAGCGAGGCAGCTTCTGGTATCCAACTCCCAGGTGCTCTCCCAGGTGCGCCTCTCCATGGACCAGCTCCTGGTGGACGAGTTCCAGGACACGGACTCCCTGCAGTGCGAGATAATCCGTATGATCGCCCTGGAGGGCCCCCAGGAGCAAAGGCCCGGGCTCTTCATAGTGGGCGACCCCAAGCAATCAATCTACGGATGGAGGGACGCTGATCTGGCAGCGTACGAGGCATTCCTGCAGGAGCTGGAGAGGAAAGGTGGCAGGAGACTCCTGCTGGGGGTGAACTTCCGCTCGGCGCCCCCCATCCTCCTGGAGGTGGAGCGGGCAATCGGCCCCATCATGAAAAGATCCGAGGGCCTGCAGCCTGAGTTCCAGCCTCTGATCCCATGTGAGGGCAAGGAGCATCAGGAAGGCTTTTCCAGCGGGGCGTGGTCACCTGTGGAGTATTGGATGGTATCCCAACGCGAGGCTCTCGCAGAGGGGGGAGGGGCGTCCACGGGAAAGCTGGAGGCCACTGAGCTGGAGGCCATGGCAGTGGCCCATGACATCTGGAGGCTCCACCACGAGGCAGGGGTGGCTTGGTCCAGCATCGGGATACTGCTTCGAAGTACAGGGGACCTGGATGTGTACCTCGGGGCCCTCAAGGAGGCCGGGGTCCCATACTGGGTCTCCAGCGACAGGAACTATTTCCGCAGGAGGGAGATCCTGGAGGCCACCGCACTGGTGCGGACAATCCTGGATCCCACGGACCAATTGGCCCTGGTGAGCTACCTCCGCTCCTGCGCGGTCGGCGTCCCGGATGCTGCCTGGATCCCCTTGTGGACCAGGGACTTCCCCAGGCTGATGGCCCAGCTGAGGGGAGAAGACCCCCCCCTGCTGGAGCAGATACGCCAGCTGGTCACAGAGGTTTCCCTGAGTTTACCTCCCGAAATTCCCGGGATGGATCGGATCCCTGGGTGGGAATCCAGCCTCCTGGCTGCGGTGGATTGGGTGGCACGGCTCAGGCAATCCTACAGAGAGGAACCCCTGGACAGCTTCATCCAGCACATCCTGGAGTGGACCCTCCTGGAGGCCACCGAGGCGGCCAGATACCTCGGATCCTACAGGCTGGCCAACCTGGAGAGGTTCTTCGGCTTGCTGCTGCCTTGCCTGCAGAAGGCCCCGGGAGGCACTCAGGCGGTGCTCAGAATGCTTCGTTGCTGGGTGAGCAGGCAGAGGGAGGCCGAGGAGGCCACCCCCCCCGAGGCTGTGGAGGAAGCTGTCCAGGTGATGACGATTCACAGGGCCAAGGGGCTGGATTTCTCCCACGTGTACCTCGTCCAGGTGCACAAGTCCACCCGTCAGCAGTCAAGCTCCCAGAGACGCGTGGAGCGCGTTGGGCAGGACTGGGAGTGCTCTCTTTTCGGCTGGCCGAGCCCCGGATACTGGAGGGTTGAGCACAGGGTCCAAGAGGTCTCCTTGGCAGAGATGGTCAGGACCCTGTACGTGGCCATGACCAGGGCCAAGGACAGGCTCGTTATTACCGGAAACTGGGAGGGAAGGTCTGGGCCCGCACAGGTGACCTACGCTGAGCTTCTCAAGAAGAGGGCCGGCGGCATCCCATCTCCTTCCACGCTCAGGGAGGCCTGCACCCAGGAAGACCCTTGGGGAGGTCTGCGGGAGCACACAGGGGTGATCTGGAAGGCGCCTGCCATGTGGCCCATCCCAAGCCGGGCAGCTTCCCCGGAGACTCGGCCCTGGGGGATACCCCCTGTGGAAGAGCTGGCCCGACAGGCCAAGGAACTCAGGGGGCTCAAGGATCGAGCCCTTGAGCGCATGGAGAGGCCGTGGCAGGAGGCCATGTCCAGGAAGGCCCACCTGGCCCTGGAAGACGACCTTGCACTCGGGCGTGAAACCGGGGCAAAGGATGAGGATGGACTGAGGCGGAACTTGGCCATGGAACTGGGCAAGATAGTGCACGGGGCCCTGGAGAGAGTGGCCTGGACAGGGGATTTCCAGGAGGAGATGGCCGGATTGGAGCGCTGGTGCAGGGAGCAGGTCCTCAGGGTCTTGTCCGGGGATGAGGCATCCCAGGCTCTCAGGAGGCTGGAGGCCATATGGGGTGGGCTGAGGGGTGGTCATATCCTCCGGAGGTTGCAGCAGATAGGACCCCACGTGGTGGCCAGGGAGCTTCCCGTGCTGCTGGCCCCGTTGGGGGACCAGGAGGGCCCGGTGGGTGTATTTGCCGGCTTCATGGATCTCCTGTACAGGGACCCCAAGGATGGAAAGTGGGTGGTGGCTGACTACAAGACAGACAGGGTCGGCAGCCCCCAGGAGATGCTGGAGCTCTGCAAGGTATACAGCAGCCAGGGCGAACTCTATGTGAGAGCCATCCAGGAGATGATGGGGCTGGCCCAACCTCCCAGATTCGAACTATGGTTCCTCTCGGCCGATGAGATCCAGGAAGTGGCTGTGCAATTCGCACAGAACCCTGAGGGTCCGGAATGAGGAGGGGGACATGGTGTTGCTTGCCATGTTGGGTGGCCCACAGGAGGTGATTTGAAATGCTTTACCTGACCGAGGAAGAGCAGCTGGTCCTACAGACAGTGAGGCGGATGGCTTGGGAAAAGATAAGGCCCAGGGCCTCGGAGATAGACGAGAAAGGGGAGTTCCCTTGGGATGTGGTTGAGCTCTTTGCCCAAAACGGGATCTTGACACCCCTTTTGGAAGAGCAATATGGGGGCATCGGGGCCAGTTACCTCTTGTTTGCCAGGATAATAGAGGAAGTAGCCAAGGTATGCGCCTCCTCGGCCCTCATACTTATTGCCCAGGCAGACGGCATGATGCCCATCCGGATCGGGGGGAGCCAGGAGCTCAAGGAAAGGTTCCTCCCAGGGCTGGCCCAGGGGAAACTTGCGGCCTTCGCTGCCACCGAGCCCCAGGCCGGAAGCGATGTGCTTTCCATGCGCACCAGGGCCACGAGGGTGGAAGGCGGATACCTGCTCAACGGCCAGAAGTGCTTCATCACCAATGGATCGGTGGCTGATCTGATCTGCGTTTACGCATATACCAAGCCTCAGGAGAAAGCCCGTGGAATGAGTTGTTTTGTGGTGGAGAAGGGTTCCAAGGGGCTCCTGTACGGAAAGAACGAGAACAAGATGGGCATGAGGGGCTCCATCAACTCGGAGCTTTTCTTTGAAGATCTTTTTCTGCCCGAGGAAAACCTGTTAGGGGAAGAAGGAAGCGGCTTTCCCAATATGATGCAGTGCCTGGATGGGAGCCGCATGTTTGCGGCAGCCCAGGCAGTGGGCCTGGCCCAAGGCGCCATCCAGGAGGCCGTCTCGTACGCCCAGCAAAGGGTTCAGTTCGGCAGGCCCATAGCCGAGCTCCAGGCCATCCAGCTCATGATCGCGGATATGGCGGCCGCCACCGAGGCCGCAAGGCTCCTTACATATCAGGCTGCCCTCTACCTCGACGCAGAAGACAAGAAATACATCCCCCGTTTCTGCGCCATGGCCAAATTTCTGGCCTCTGACACGGCCATGAGGGTTACCACAGACGCGGTCCAGGTGATGGGCGGATATGGATATATGAAGGATTTCCCCGTGGAGCGGATGATGCGTGATGCCAAGCTGATCCAGATTTATACGGGAACCAACCAAATTCTACGGATGGTTGCTGCCAGATCCATATTCGGGAAGTGAGGTCTAACCCGGATTATGCTCCAAAGCCTGCGACTTTGGGGGCTACGCCCACAAGCCCCAGGCAAGCTTTAGCATATCCCTAGTTTAACCAATGCCAAATCTGGAGCCGAGAATCAGGGGGTCTTCGGGCATGGCCAGCTTTTTCCAAACATGTCATCAGAATAGCCCGCATTATCCATTGATGGTCAATAATGCTGGCCAACAGGAAGGGGGGATAAGCCCCAGAGGATCGTAGCCCCCATCAGGCGTCTCTTTGGGTGGCTCCCTTCTCGGGCCTCATAGGGCTTGCCACAACCCCTGCCAAACCCAGACTCACCAGCCCAAGGGCACCCAATTCCCTCCAGCCAAGGGGCTCCCCAAGGAGAAGCCCTCCGGAGATAACCCCTATGGCCGGCACCACCAATGTCCCCAGGGAAGCCACTGCCACCGGAAAGATCTCGACCACCTTAAGCCATCCCCAGTAGCCCAGAACCACTCCCACAATCACCACATAGGCCACCGCCATATAAGCCTTAAAGGAAATCTCAAGCTCCCAGAAAGGCGGTTCCAGAAGCAGGGTGCCCAGAAGCACCGGGAGCCCCCCCAAGAGTAGTTGCCATCCGGCAAAAACAGTAGTGGGTATGCTCCAAGACCTTCTCTTGATAAGCACTGTGCCCAGGGCCCAGGAAAAAGCAGCCCCAAGCATAAGAAGGCTGCCCAAAGGAGCTTTCCCCAGGGCAGTTGTCTGGGGACCCATCAGGAGGGCAAGGCCCAAAAGTCCAAGTCCCAGGCCGCAGATCCTCCCTGGGGTGAACCTCTCCCCAAGAAGGATCCTTCCCAGCAGGGAGGCCCAAAGGGGCATCGTGTAGGCAAGTATTGCAGCCCTTCCCGCCTCCAGGAGCAGGATTCCATACGCAGAAAACAGATTCCATCCGGTCACGTTGACCGCCGCCACCACCAGGAGAGCAGTCAATTCCCGCCTCGGGATCTTCAGGCTTTCCCCTTTGCCTTTGGCCAGGCCCAGAATGATTAGGCCTCCGCCCATCAGGCAAAGGCTCCTGAAGTTCCATGGAGGCATCTCCCCCAGGGCCACTTTCATGATGGGCCAACCCAGGCCCCAAGTCAGCGTGAGCAAGCCCAGGAGCAAGAAGCCCCGCTTGGAAGCGGGGCTTTTTCCGTTTTTCCCCATCATGTGGAAGGCGCCAAGGGAGCCGTCTCAGTTCTTCCCTGTCCTCGGTCCTCTAGAAAAGCTTTGGAAGGGCTTGTTTGGCCAGCTCCAGATAAGAGTTGGGGAAAGCCCCCACCCAGAGGGTGCCTGCGGCCATTAGGACCACTGCCACCACAGCCGGGGCCCCGAAGCACACTGCCGGCATCTCCTTCTCAGCAGGCTGCATGTAGATCTTGATGGTGACCCTGAAGTAGTAATACACGGACACAAGGGAGTTCAGGACCGCAATCACAACCAGCCAGACATAGCCCTTTGCCACCGCGGCCGAGAAGACATAGAATTTCCCCATGAATCCGGCTGTGGGGGGAAGGCCTGCCAGAGAGAACATGAACAGGGCCATGGCAGCGCCCAAAACTGGATAGCGGGTTCCCATGCCCTTGTAGTCCTCTATGAGAACATTCTCCTCCCCCTTGTTCCCATAGAGCACCACCACTGCAAAGGCCCCCATGTTCATAAGGGCATATGCCAGCACGTAGTACAGAATGCTGGCGTTGGCAGCTTCCCCGCCGGCCACCATGCCCACCAGGATATACCCGGCATGGGCGATGCTGGAGTAAGCCAGCATTCTCTTTATGTTCTCCTGTGCCAATGCCACCACGTTGCCGAGGCTCATGGTAGCCACCGCCAGGACCCATAGGAGCATGGAGTAATCCGCCTGGAGACTCTCCAGGCTGTAGAAGAAGACCCTCAAGAACGCCGCAAAAGCAGCGGCTTTCACCCCTGCGGCCATGTAACCTGTTATGGGGGATGGAGCCCCTTCATAAACATCCGGAGTCCACATGTGGAACGGGACCGAGGCCACCTTAAAGCCAAAGCCCACCACCAGCATGCCCATGCCCAGAAGAAGAAGCGCTGTGCGGCCCGAGCTCCCCCGGCCTGCCAGGAAATCCGCCACGTCCTTCAAGTGGGTGGAGCCGGTGGCCCCGTACACCAAAGCTATGCCGTAGAGAAGAAACGCGCTGCTGAAAGCCCCCAGGAGCAAGTACTTGAGGGCCCCCTCATGACCTTTGGGATGCTCCTTCCGCCACCCTGCCAGCACGTAAATGGATATGCTCATGGTCTCCAGGCCCAAAAAGATCATGATCAGTTCCTGGGCCGAGGCCATCATCATCATGCCAAAGGTGGCAAAAAGCATTAGCACGTAATACTCGTAATGATCCGCCCCCTCCTGGACCAGGTAATCCATGGAGATCAGTATCGTGGCGGCGGCTGTCAGAAGAAGCACGGCCTGGAAGAAAAGGGCGAAAGAATCCAGCACCACCATCCGCCCGAAGCCAGGCTCGTTCCTACCCCAAAGCCCCATGACGGCCAAAAAGGCCAGGATCACTCCGGCAAGGCTCAGATATGGCACCAACCTGCCCAAGGGCTTTCTGGACAAAAACCCCAAAGTCAGCACCAAGAGCCCTGTAACGCAAACTATGAGATGGGGCCCTACGCTCAACAGATTCACGCTGGGAATGCTCCAGGACATGCCTAACTCCTCGCGTCTTTAATATCAGAAATCAGAACAGCGTCCCTCCCTCATCACCTGGGCCTCTGGGGGCCTACTTCGCTAAACCAGGCGAACTGCTTTTCAGCCTTGCCTTGCTCCAATTGCACCACCACAGCACTCTTGGCATGCACCTTGTCCAGCAGATGAGCCACCGAGGGCTCCATTCTCTGCAGAAAAGGCTTGGGATAAACCCCTATCCATCCTATGCAAAGCACCAAGGGAAGCAGAACCACCACCTCCCTCAGATTCAGGTCCGCAAGCCCCAGATTCTTGGGATTGGTCACCTGTCCGAAAAAGACCCTCTGATACATCCAAAGCATGTAAACGGCGGCGAAGATGACCCCTGTGGCGGCCACCACGGCAAAGGGTTTATTCACCAGGAAGGTGCCCAGCAGAACCAGGAACTCCCCCACAAATCCGTTTAGGCCCGGCAGACCTATGGAGGAGAGGGTGAATATCATGAAAAAGGTGGCATAGGTGGGCATTACCTTGGCCATGCCCCCGTATTCGGCTATTAGCCTTGTGTGCCGCCTTTCGTAGATCATACCCACCACCAGAAACAAGGCCCCTGTGCTGAGCCCGTGATTTATCATCTGCAGGATGCTTCCCTCCACTCCCTGGATGGTGAAAGCGAACATGCCCAGCATCACAAAACCCAGGTGGCTCACGCTGGAGAAGGCCACCAGCCTTTTCACATCCTTCTGCACCATGGCCACCCACGCCCCGTATATGATGCCTATGAGGGCCAAAACCGATATCCACCCCATGGCAGCCATGGAGGCATTGGGGAAAAGGGGCATGCTGTATCTCAGGAACCCATATGTGCCCATCTTCAGGAGCACGGCTGCCAGAAGCACGCTCCCCACAGTGGGGGCCTCGGTGTGGGCATCCGGTAGCCACGTGTGGAAGGGCCACATGGGCACCTTTATGGCAAAGGCCAGGAAAAAGGCCAGGAAGAGCCAGCTTTGAAGATGGGTGGGCAGGTTCAGCTCATAGTACTTGAGCAGATCGAAAGTGTATACCCCTGTGGCGCTGTGATACTGGAAGTAGAGCACCAAAATGGCCACCAACATCAGCAGGCTTCCCACCATGGTGAAGATCACAAACTTGATGGCCGAGTAAACCCTGGCCGGCATCTCCCTCCCAAAGACCTTTCTCATGGTGGGAGTGCCCCAGATGCCTATGAGCAGGTACATGGGGATGAGCATCACTTCCCAGAAAACATAGAACAGGAAGAGGTCCAGGGCGCAGAAGACCCCTATCATGCCCGTCTCCAGGAACAGCAGGCACACCATGAACTCTTTGACCTTGACCTGGATATCAGTCCAACAGGCCAGCACCGCGATGGCCGTGAGCAAGGTGGTCAGGAGCACCAGGTAGAGGCTGATACCGTCTATGCCCAAGCTGTAGGTGATGCCCAAAGACGGGATCCACTCGGCCTTCTCCAGGAACTGGAAGGCCGCGGTGCCGGTCTGAAAGTCCCTGTATAGAACCAGGGAGGCCAGAAGATCCACCACCGTGACCACCAGGGCAATGCAACGAAGCGCCCTGTGCTGATCTTTGCCCGTAAAGATCAGGGCCAGGGCTCCCACCAGCGGGAAAAAGATTATGAAACTCAGCACGGGGAATGCGTGATCCATGAGAACCGCTCCTCCGCTTCTCTAGTAGTGCTCAGCTCAAGACCATGTAACCCAGAACAAAAAGCACGCCCACCAGTATTGAAAGGGCATAGTTCTGCACGAGTCCTGTCTGCACCCTGCGCAACATTGCCCCGGCCTGCCCAGTTACCAGGGCGAAGCCGTTGGCTATCCAGTCTATGATCCCGTCGTCGAATACCTGCCAGAGCCAAACCGAAAACCTCACTATGGGGTTTACTGCTATGGCGTCGTAAAGCTCGTCCACCCAGTACTTGTTGAACACCAGCCTGTAGAGGCCTCCCAGGCCCTCGGCCGCCTTCTTGGGCAGATCAGGCTGCTGAACGTAAAAGGTTCTGGCCATCCACCAGCCCCCCAGAGCAATGAGAAGGGAGATGGCCATGAGCCCCAGCTCCAGACCCACAGAGTGATGCTCCCCGTGGGCATGGCCAGCCAGCAACTCCTGCCCCTTCATGACCGGAGCCAGGAAATCCCCTATGGAGTTTCCCCCCTGGATTATGGGCAGGCCCACGAAGCCGCCTACCACCGATAGCACTGCCAGGATTACCAGGGGCACGGTCATCACCGGGGGGGACTCGTGCACGTGGTGCTCCACATGCGGATCCATGCGGGATTGGCCGTGAAAGGTCATAAAAACTGTTCGGAACATATAGAAAGAGGTCATAAAAGCCGCCGTGACCCCTATGAGCCACAGGAAAAGGTTCCCCTGGGTGTAGGCCTTAAAGAGGATCTCATCTTTGCTGAAAAACCCGGCAAAAGGAAAGATCCCGGCAATGGCCAAGGTGCCTATCAAATAAGTGGCATAGGTCCTGGGCATATATCTTCTCAGGGAACCCATCTTTCTCATGTCCAGCTCGCCTGCCAGGGCGTGCATGACGCTGCCTGCACCCATGAAGAGCAGAGCCTTGAAAAAGGCATGGGTCATGAGGTGGAATATCCCTGCGGCCCAGGCCCCCACTCCACAAGCCAAGAACATGTAACCCAGCTGGCTGATGGTGGAGTAGGCCAGCACCCTCTTTATGTCGAACTGGGTCATCCCGATGGAGGCTGCAAAGATGGCCGTCAAGGCTCCCACAACGGCCACCACGGTCATGGACACCGGGGCCATGGCATAGAGCACGTTGCACCTGGCCACCATGTACACCCCTGCGGTGACCATTGTGGCAGCATGGATCAAGGCGCTAACCGGGGTGGGGCCCTCCATGGCGTCGGGCAGCCATGTGTAGAGGGGAAGCTGGGCGCTCTTGCCAGTGGCTCCTACAAAAAGCAACAGGGTTATGGCCGTCACCAGGCCGCCCCCCATTGCCAGTTCCGCAGGGGCCCTCTTGAACACCTCCTGATAATCCAAAGTCCCAAAAGCGCTGAAGATCAAAAGCATACCCAGGATGAAACCAAAGTCTCCCACACGGTTCACCACAAAAGCCTTTTTGCCGGCATCTGCAGCTGACTTCTTCTCATAGTAGTAGCCGATGAGCAGGTAGGAACAAAGGCCCACACCCTCCCAACCAACGAACATGAGAAGAAAGTTGTTGGCGCTGACCAGTGTCAGCATGGCGAACACGAAGAGATTCAAATAGGTGAAGTAGCGTTTGTACCCCACCTCCCCGTGCATGTAACCTATGGAGTAAACGTGGATGATGCAGCCCACCCCGGAGACCACCATCATCATCACCGAGGAGAGGGGGTCCACCAGGAACCCCACGGGCACCTGTAAACTTCCCGAGAGCATCCAGGTGAACACATTCACGCTTACCGAGCGCTGCTCCTGAGGCAGCTTCAGAAGCTCCAGGAACACCAGAAAGGCCACTATGAAGGAGACCCCTATGGCCCCTGAGGCTATGGGCCCGGTGATACTCGTCCGGGTGAATCTTCCCAAGAGCCCGTGGATGAAAAATCCCACAAGCGGGCACAAGGGAATTAGCCAAACATACTCGATCATGGAAGACGCCCCTCCTTGCTCCGCTGAAACCCTATTGCTCCAACTTTCTCCCCAGACAGCCTGTTCGCATCCCCGTCTAGCCTTTCAAAAGATTGATCTCGTCCACCCGCACGGTCTGCCTGTTCCTGAAAATCACCACTATTATGGCCAGCCCCACTGCCACCTCGGCTGCGGCCACGGTCATTACAAAGAAGACGAACACCTGCCCGTCCAGAGCCTGCAGGTAACGCGATACGGCTATGAAGGTCAGGTTCACTGCATTGAGCATGAGCTCTATGCACATAAAAATTACTATGGCGTTTCGCCTCACAAACACCCCGATGGCACCTATGGTGAAAAGGGCCGCTGCAAGAACCATATAATGGGAAAGACCAAGCATTCACACCTCCCTGCAACCCCGCCTGCACCTTACATGCGTTTCATGGCAAAGAAAACAGCCCCCACAATGGCCGCCAGCAACAAAATTGATGCCACTTCAAAGGGCAGAAGATAATCCGTGAAAAGAAGCCTTGCCACCCAAACGGTGTTGCCCAGCTCCTGCACCTTCTCGGGAGGGAAGGTTCCCTTCACCACAGGAAGGGTCTGAAGAAGCCAAACAGGCGCCAGAAGCAAGAACACCAACACCGCTGCAAATCCCCCCAGCCACCTGCGGAATCTGTTGCCTCTACCCTCTATGGCTTCTTCCTCCTCCAGGTTCAGGAGCATGATCACGAACAAAAAGAGCACCATGATGGCCCCAGCGTAAACAAGCACCTGAATGATGGCTACGAACTCAGCCCCCAGTATCAGATACAGTCCTGCCAGGCAGAAGAAGGTGAAAATTAGGGCCACTGCGTTGTGCACCGGCTTTTTCAAAAACACCACCAGCACAGAGCAGATAAGTGCCAGTCCGCCGAAAAGATAGAAGAACAGGGCTTCCATGTTCTCTCCCACCCCCCGATTCGCTATCAGGTTGCTTGCACGGCCGCATCCCCGATCACTTGGGCGGCCTCATGATCTTCTCCAGGTCCAAGATCAGATCCTGGCGGCTCTCAGCATCCAATTCGTAATGAGTGGTCATGGCAATGGCATTGACCGGGCAGGCCTCCACGCAGAAACCGCAGAATATGCAGCGCCCCAGGTCTATTTCGTACTTCTCGGGGTATTGATCCCCCTTCTCATCTTGGATCCCTACTATACGAATGCACTTGGCCGGGCATACGGTAGCGCACAACATGCAAACCACGCACTTGGGACGGCCGTCCTCTCTTTGGTACATGATGTGGCGCGCCCGATACCTGGGATAAGGTTCCCATCTCTCCTCCGGGTACTCCACGGTCACGGCCGGAGAGAAAAAGTATTTCAAAGTAAGCTCAAGTCCTTTGATGAGTGGCCTGATCATCCTAAGTCTCCCTTACCCTCCCTTGGGGAGTATCTTAAGCCTTCCCGCCCAGGTACAGGCTGTAGATAACGGCGGTCAACACCACATTCACCAAAGCCGCCGGCAAAAGCACCTTCCAACCCAATCTCATGAGCTTGTCGTAGCGCAACCTTGGATACGTACCCCTGACCCACACGAAGAAAAAGAGCATCAGGAACACCTTGCCCGTGAACCAAACAAAAGGAGGCAGTACCGGCCCTTGCCAGCCACCCAGGAAAAGGGTTGTTACCAGGGAACTCAACAGGATGAGATGCCCGTACTCCGCCAGGTAAAAGAGCCCGAATTTCATGGAGCTGTATTCTGTCTGGTAACCGGCCACCAGCTCGTTCTCACACTCTATGAAATCAAAGGGTGTTCGGCATATCTCGGCCGAACCCGCTATGAGAAAGATAAGGAACCCCAGGGGTTGTCTGAAGCAGTTCCACTTGAGGACCCAATCCTGGTCCTCCACTATCTTGACCAGGCTCAGACTCCCGCTTAAGAGCAAAACCCCCACCACGCTCAGGCCCAAGGCCAGCTCGTAGCTTATCATTTGGGCCGAGGCGCGCGTGGCTCCCAGAAGCGAGTACTTGTTGTTGGAGGACCAGCCCCCCAGGACGACCCCGTACACAGACAAGGAGGAGATGGCGAATATGAAGAGAATCCCAGTGTCTATGTCCGCCAGGATGCCTTTCCCCAGATCAAATTGATCCAAGGGGATTCCGAACAGGCTCTCTCCCAGAATTCCTTTCCCAAAGGGCACGACTGCAAAAGGCATCAAGGCACACACCATGACTATTCCCGGGGCCAAAAGGTAAAGGAACCGATCCGCCCCGGCCACGGTGATCTCCTCCTTGAACAGGAGCTTTATCCCGTCTGCCAGAGGCTGCAGCAAGCCCCATGGACCCACCCTGTTGGGACCGAGTCGCACCTGCAGGAAGGCCAGCACCTTGCGTTCCATGAGCGTCATGTACGCAATGGCCGTCATTATGACCCCAAGGGCCAGCAGGATCTTGACCAGCAGCAAAACCAAGGCTCCCAAGCTCACCATCTCATCCCTCTCTCGCCTGAAATCCGCCCCAGTGGGTTCCCCTCAAAGGCTTTTTCCCTTTAAGCCTTCTCCAGTTGAACCCTCAGAATTTCTCCGCTCCATTCCAAAATTCGGTTCAAAGGCTGTTCCTGGAAGTGGTGGGCCACCTGAACAACCTTGCGCGGCCCCCTGTAGCGCACCTTAACCCGGGCCAGGATTTCCCCCTTGGGGGATGTAACCTTGGCCAGATCCCCCTCCTTAAGCCCTGCTTCCCTGGCATCTTCCACGTGAAGCAAAGCATCAGGCTCTGGGCAAAGCTCCATTAGGCTGGGACTCCAGGTGCTAAAGCTGCCTGAATGGAACCAGCGGCTTTGGGGGTGCAAAATGAAGGGGTGCAGCTTTGGGTCCCCTCTTTCCCCTGGGGCTCTCCAGGCCGGCAGCTCAAGTCTTGCTTTTCCTGAGGGAAATTCCTCTTGGTAAAGGATGGCAGTGGAGAGCTTCTCCCCGTCTCCCACCACCGGCCAGGCCAGCCCCTCTTCTGGGATAGACTCCAGATTGGCACCCCCGTACATCTGGACCACCTTACCCATTTCCTGCCAGAGCGCCCCTGGGGAATCAAAGGGGAAGGGAGTGGACATGCGCTTGGCCAACTCGCAGAAGATCCAAAAATCAGGCTTGGACTCCCCAGGGGGCTTCACCGCCGGCTCCAGCCTCTGGATGCGTCTGTCCACACTGGTGAAGGAACCCTGCTTTTCCATGAAAAGGGCTGCCGGAAGCACCACATGGGCCAGTCTGGCCGAATCGCTCATGAAAACATCCTGGACCACCAGAAACTCGGCAGCTTCAAGGGCCTTTTTCACATATTCCCGGTCCGGGTATGTGCCCACAGGGTTTTCGGCCACCAGATAAAGGGACTTGATCTTCCCGTTCAGGCATCCCTCCAGGATCCCCTTGGCCCCCAGGCCCGCTCCCCCTGGAAGCGGAAGCTGCCAGATCTCCTGCAAGGCTTGCCTTGCCTGGGAGTCTTCAGCATTCCTGTAGCCGGGCAAAAGTCCTGGCACCAAACCCATATCCAGGGCCCCTTGGCTGTTGGCCTTCTCTGCGTAAAAGTGCAGCCCGCAGCCTCTCCTGCCCAGCTTTCCTGTAAGAACGCACAGACATGCAGCGGCAGCGGACACGTCCGCTGAATCCCCAACTCCCAGAGTCTCCAAAGAACCAATCACGCAGGCTGTGGAAGCCTGGGAAAAGGCAGTAGCCACCTGCTTGATCTCATCTGTTGTGGCTCCTGTGAATTCGGCTACAGCGGCCAAATCAAGACCCGAGAGGGCCTCTTTCAAACCCTCCAAGCCCTCGGTGCGGGTCTCCACAAACCCCCTATCCCAAATCCCCTCATCCAGAATCGCTTTGATCATACCCCTTAGGAAAAGCCCCTCTGTGCCGGGCTTAACGTACACAGCCTGAGCCCCCATGATGTCGCAAAGGGAGGTGTGCACGTGATCCACCACGAAGACCTTGGATTTTCTTCGCCCTGCAGCCAGGATCACCTGGTTTTTGGCCACTGGGTGGGTTTCCTTGAAGTTGCCTCCCACCGCAAGAATCACGTCCGCCTCGCGTATATCCCGGACGGGGTTCGTGGCAGCCGCATAACCCAGCAGCGGCTTCACTCCCTCCAGGAGTCCCCTGTAGCTCATTCCGGCCCCATGGTCCAGATGGGGTGTCCCCAAGCTCCCCCGGGCCAGCCGCTGGAGAAGGTAAGCCTCCTCGTTGGTGAGTCTGGAAGATCCCAGCACCGCCAGGGCCTCTCCCCCCCTCTGCCTCTTGATATCGCTCCAGCGGGAGGCCACCTGCTCAAGAGCCTTTTCCCAGGAAACCTCCACGAACCCGTCCCCCTGTTTGAGCAGGGGCTTTGTGAGCCTCTTCTCACTTTGCACCAAGGGCCAGCCGAAGCGGCCCTTCACGCACAGGTTCCCCTCGTTGGTGCCCAGCTCGTATTGTGATGAGACCCTGGCCACCTTCCCTTCTTTGGTCTCAACCACTATGGCGCAGCCCAGGCCGCAGAACCCGCAAGTGGTCCTAGTCTTGTGCACTTCCCAGGGCCTGGCTATGGGACCCAGGTGCTTGGGCACCATGGCCCCCACCGGACAGGCCGAGACGCACTGCCCACAGAACTCACAATCCAGGGGGCGGCCGAAATCCGTGCTTATCTCGGTGCGGATGCCCCGGTTAACGAAGCTTATCTCATTAACCCCCTGCACCTCATTGCAGATCCTAACGCAGCAACCACAAAGCACACACCTGGTCATATCCCGCTTGATCAGATGAGAGGCCAAATCAACGCTCCCTTTGGGCTCCTGCCTGGGGAAAGGAAGCTTGTCCACATCATACTCAAAGACCAGGTTCTGGAGCTGGCAGGCACCTCCTGCCTCGCACACAGGGCAATCCAGAGGGTGCTGGCGAAGAAGAAGCTGCAGCTGCAGTCGCCTGGCCTCTATTACAGCCGGGGTCTGGGTTAGGACCTCCATGCCGTTGCGGGCCGGGTTAAAACAGGCGGGTACCAGTCCTCTTCGCCCTTTGAGTTCCACCACGCACATTCGGCAGGCCCCGAAGGGAATGAGCCTCTTGTCGTGGCATAGAGTGGGGATGCGTACCCCGGCCTTCTCAGCAGCCTCCAAGATGGAGGCTCCCCTCTCCACCGTCACCTCGATCCCATCGATGGTCAGCGTGATCATGGGTCCCCGTTTCCTGATCCGATCTGGTTCAATTGGCGCCTCACCTGCCGGCTCCTCAATCTATCGCGTCGAACCTGCAGTTGGCGATACAGGTCTTACACCTGGTGCACTTCTCTTTGTTTATGCGGGCCACCTGCTTCTTCTCCCACTCAATGGCCTGCACAGGGCAGTTCCTGAAGCAGATACCGCACATCTTACATTTCTCCGGATTGACTTGGAAAAGCAAAAGCTCCACACAAACCTTAGCAGGGCACTTCTTTTCTCTCACATGGGCGTCATACTCATCCCTGAAATGCCTTATTGTGGAAAGAATAGGGTTGGGAGCCGACTGCCCCAAGCCGCAGTGGGAGGTGGACTTGATGAGCCTTCCCAGCTTTTCCAGCTGCTCCACATCCCCTTCCTTTCCCCTTCCCTCGACGATGTCGGTCATCTTGTCGTACATGACCTTGAGCCCCTCGCGGCACGGGATGCACTTGCCGCAGGACTCATCCACAGAAAAGGCTGTAAAGAACCGGGCGGTATCCACCATGCAGGTTCTCTCGTCCATGACCACAACCCCGCCCGAGCCCATCATGGCCCCGATCTCGGTGAGGGAGTCGTAGTCTATTTCCACGTCCAGGAGGCTCGCAGGCACACATCCTCCCGAGGGCCCGCCCATCTGGGCTGCCTTGAACTGGCGTTTCTTGGGAATCCCGCCCCCTATGTCGAAGACCAGGGAGCGAAGGGTTGTGCCCATGGGCACCTCCACCAGCCCCACGTTGTTTATGGCCCCGGTCATGGCAAAGACCTTGGTGCCCTTGCTACCCTCTGTGCCTATGCTGGCGAACCAGGCCCCTCCGTTTAGGATTATGGGCGGGACATTGGCATAGGTCTCCACATTGTTGAGGTTTGTGGGCTGCCCCCAGAGCCCTGACTCGGCTGAGCGGGGAGGCTTGATGCGCGGCATTCCACGTTTGCCTTCCAGGGAGTACATGAGGGCTGTTGACTCCCCGCAGACAAAGGCCCCGGCCCCAGGGTAGATCTCTATATCAAAGTTGAAGCCTGTATCCAGAATGTTCTGGCCCAAAAGACCTGAGTCCCTGGCCTGTTCTATGGCTATCTGGAGCCTCTTGATGGCCAGGGGATACTCCGCCCTCACGTAGATATACCCTTTCTCTGCACCTATGGCGTAGGCCGATATGGCCATGCCTTCCAAGACCGAGTGTGGATCCCCCTCCATGATGGAGCGATCCATGAAAGCCCCGGGATCCCCCTCATCCCCGTTGCAGATGGTGTACTTGGGGAAGCGGTCATACTTGCGGCACTCTTCCCACTTGAGCCCTGTGGGAAACCCTGCCCCACCTCGGCCCCTGAGCCCCGAGCTTTTTATCTCCTCTATCACCTCTTCCGGGCTCATGGAGGTCAGCACCTTTGCCAAGGCCTGATAACCGTCCCTGGCTATGTACTCCTCTATGCGTTCGGCATCTATGAGGCCCCTGTTGCGCAAGGCTATGAGCCGCTGTTGCCCAAAAAAGCCTATGTCCTTGAGGAGGGGGATTTTCTCCTTCTCCACAGGCTCCTCGAAAAGCAGCTCCTTGACGGGCCTTCCTTTTAGAACATGTTCCTCCACAAGGCGGGGGGCGTGTTCCGGCTTGAGCTTGTTGTAGAAGATCCCGTCCGGGAAAACCGTCATGATGGGCCCCATGGCGCAGAAGCCGTTACAGCCCGTCATGACCACCTGCACCTCATCGGCCAGGCCTCTTTTGACCAACTCCTCTTCGATGGCCTGCTTCACCTTGGGGGAGCCGCTGGCTATGCAGCCGGTTCCACCGCAGAGCATCAGGTTCATACGATAGGTCTTCAAGGTCCAGATCCTCCCCTGGGCCGCATTCCACTTGCCAGGCGGCCCCCTTTCCAACTTCTGCCTGCAGCCCTTTCTAAAAAACCCCTCTCAACCAGCCGTACTCTCGCTCCCCCGACCCAAGGCATACTCCTCCACCACATGTCCGCCCTGGATGTGTTCCTGGAAGATTCGCTTGGCCTTCTCAGGGTTCAGGTCCACGTACTTAATGGGAGCTTTTTCCACGATCTCCACTGTGGCCATGGGCTCCCTGTTGCAAAGCCCTGCGCAACCGGACTGGGTCACCACAACGTCCCTGGCCCCTGATTCGGTCACTGCTTCCAGGAAGGCCTCCATGACCTTGCGGGCCCCGGCTGCAATACCGCAGGTGCCCATGTGCACCACGATCTTGGCCCGGTGCTCCCCTTCCCTGAGGCTCATCCGAGCCATCTCCCTTTCCTTTATTCTCTTGAGATCCTCTATGCTTAGCTTGGCCACCTGAATCACCCCCTTGGGCCTGCGCTATTTGTATTGGTCCAGGATATCCATGACGGTCCCGGGCTCCAAGTTGCCGTGGGTATCCTCCCCCACCATCATGACGGGTGCCAGACCGCAGGCTCCCAGGCACCTGACCTCCACAAGGGTGAAGCGCTTGTCGGGAGTGGTGTCTCCCACGCCGATGCAGAGCTCCTGCTCTATCTTGGCCAGTATCTCGGGGGCCCCTTTCACATAGCAGGCCGTGCCAAGGCAAAGCCTTATGGTGTGGCGTCCCCTGGGGATCATGGTGAAAAAAGCGTAAAAGGAGACCACCCCGTAAATGTAACTGGGCGACACGTTGAGGCCATGGGCCAGACGGGTCTGAACCTCCTGGGGCAGGTACCCGAAGATCTCTTGGGCTTCTTTAAGGGCCGGGATCAAATACCCGTGCCTCCCGGCGTACTTGGCTATCACCGGGTCCAGTTTGGCTAGTTCTTCCTCTGGGATTCTATCCACTATCTCCACCAGTGGTTGCTGGCTCATCTGGCTCATGGCCTTCTCACACCCCCCTATCTGATGCCTAGGACCCGGCTTCTCACGACTCAAGGGCCCCTATTTCCCGCAGCCCCTCTCGAACCCTTTGCCGGATCCACTCCAATACTTCAGGCTGCGTAATGGGCACCGGGTCTAGCTCCCTGCGAAGTTCACGGGTGTCAAGACAGAATGTCCTGCCAGCCCTTATGTGTTCGTAAGAAATGTCCACATGGGGCCCACCCAGTAGGATCCCCACCAAGGTGGCCCCCATGTCCCCCAAAGGCTTTCTGTCTATGTGGCTGTGCTGAAATGTAGCACGCACCCTGGTACCCCTGCCTGGAAAGGAGTCCAACTCCACCTCTCCCCCGGTCATGCGGGCGGCTTCCCTAAGAAACGGCAACCCCAATCCCACCCGCCTAGTTGTGCGTGTGGTCACAAAGGGATCCAAGGCTTTGGTGGTCATTTCCGGATCCATCCCGCTACCGTCGTCCTCCACCTCTAATTCCAACCTGTCGGCCTCCAGATCCTCAAGTATCCTTATCCGGATCTGTTTTGCCCCTGCCTTGAGGCCGTTTTCAGCCACATCCAGGATGTGGAGGGAAAGGTCCTCCAAACCTTAAACGCCCCCCACCACCGAGCGGCCTTCCTCCCCCCTGAGAGCCAGCCTGACTTCCTCAAAGCTGGCCGCTTCCACCTTCAGCCTGCTCCAGGCCCTTCCCACCTCCTCGGGGCTATGGGCATCTGAGCTCCTAAGCAAAGGCCAGCTTTTTATCTGAGGAAATCTTTCCTTGGCCTCAGGCCGGGTCATGGCCCAGGAGATCTCAAGCCCGTCTAGGGCAAGACCTTCAGGAATCAAACCCAATTGACCCAGGATACCAAACCCCTCTCGATCCACATGGCTTGCTATGGCCAGGCCTGCCTGCCCGTGTATGGCCTCCACCAACTCCTCCAACTTCAAGTTGGTAGCCCCTGCCAGGAACCTCTCCTCAGAGCCAATAATTTCATCCTGCTCGTCCATCAAGACCTGATATCCAAAGATCTCAGGGATGTTCTCCCCGGGTAGACTTCTGTCCACAAGCTCTTGGAAGGCCATTGCCCGATCCAAATCCGGGAAAAGCCCCAGCAAGTGCACCTCCTCAGCGGAGGTTATCTCCATGCCTGGCAAGACTGCCAAGCCCGCCCCTTCTGCCCTTTTCTGAACCGCGGCAACATTCCTCATGGAGTTGTGGTCACACACAGCTATTAGCTCCAGCCCCATGCTCCTGGCAGACTGGACTATGGCCCCTGGGGTCATACGCCAAGTGTCCGCACAGGGTGACAGGGAAGTGTGTATGTGGAGGTCAGCCCGGATCTCAACCAGGCCCATGGCCTCCCAGTATCCCCATCTGGTAAAGCTTGCCGGCCACCTCAAAGGTGGGCTCTTGCGAGATCATCAAGACCACCCCTTCATCCTGGGCCTTTCTCAGTGTGGCCTCCTCTGGCTCCCGGCCGTTTACCAGGATCACCCCTGCCAAATCATTTAGGGCGGCCACAGCCACTATGTTCAAGTGGGTCTGAAGGGTTATCCAGAGATCTCCCGCCTTTGCCCTGGCCATAACATCGCTTAAAAGATCACTAACATAAGCTCCACTTACCTGGCGATCCAACCTATCCTGGCAGCAACAGACTTTCAGGCCCAGCTCTTTGACCACTTCCTGGAGTCTCATGCCTTGCCCCTAGGCTCTCTGATGTGCACCTGTGCGTGCAATCGGGTCCCTGATCCGACTTTGGAGTCAATCTGGAGCAGGTCAGAGTTCTTTTTTATGTTGGGAAGCCCCATGCCTGCTCCAAAACCCATCTCCCGGATCCAGTCTGTGGCAGTGGAATAACCTTCTTGCATTGCAAGCTCTATGTCCTCTATGCCTGGGCCTACATCCTCCACAATGATCTCTATCTGGGAAGGGCTCACAGCCAGGCTCATCTGTCCCCTTTGGGCATAGGAGACCACGTTTATCTCTGCCTCGTAGGCTATAATCACCGCCCTCTTTATGTATTGGGCCTCCAGGCCTATTTCCTTTAGGATCTGTTTAACCCTGCTGGCCGCAGCCCCTGCCCGGCTGAAGTCTCCCCCCTCTATAAAAAAGGTCTCTTTGTAAACTGCATGCATCCGCAGGCAGGCCCCCTCCGGGGTCAGCACCAACCTGGCTGGCCTGCCAGGTTCACCGGTCTATTTCGGCCAGCACTATGTCCACGCTGCTCAAGATGGCTATGAGGTCTGCCAGTAGCCTTCCCCTGGTGATCCTGGCCAGCGACTCCAAATTCACGAAGGCAGGCGGCCTTATCTTGAGCCTATAAGGCTTTGGGCCCCCGTCGCTTACCAAATAGTAACCCATCTCCCCCCTCGGGGACTCCACACACACGTAGACCTCCCCTACCGGCGGTTTGAATCCTTCCTCATAAAGTATGAAGTGGTGGATCAGAGCTTCTATCTCCGAAAGGGTTCTTTCCTTGGGGGGAGGCACCAGCTTTGGGGCCTCGGCCAGATAGGGCCCGTCCGGCAAATGGTCCAACACCTGATCTATGATCCTGGTGCTCTGCCGCAGCTCCTCCATGCGCACAAGGTAACGGCTGTACACATCCCCTTCCTGGAACACCGGGATATCAAAATCAAAATCCTGGTAACTGGAATAGGGATTCGTCTTTCGCACGTCCAAAGCCAAGCCCGAGCCTCTGGCCATAGGGCCGCTGGCCCCAAAGGCTATGGCGTCTTCCTTGGACAGAACCCCGACCCCCACAGCCCTCTCCTTCCAAATGGGGTTCTCCGTCAGAAGGGTCTCGTATTCCTCCACTCTCTTGGGGAAATGACTGGTGAACTGCCTCACCTTCTGCACAAACCCCTCGGGCAGGTCCGCAGCAACGCCCCCTATGCGGAAATAGGTCTGGGTGAGCCTCCCTCCGCAGCACATCTCCAGGAGATTCATGATCTCCTCCCGTTCCCGGAGGGCATAAAAGATGGGGGTCATGGCTCCCAAGTCATGTGCGTGGGTCCCCAGCCAGAAAAGATGGCTGAAGATTCTGTTGAGTTCTCCTATGAGCACCCTGATGTATTGGGCCCTTGGGGGCACCTCTAGCCCCAGCAGCTCCTCCACGGCCAGGCAGTAAGCAAAGTTGTTGTAAGAGGCCGCCATGTAATCCAGGCGATCGGTGACTGGTATGAACTGGTGGTAGGTCTTGGACTCAGCCAGTTTCTCCACCCCACGGTGCAGAAAGCCCAAATCAGGCTTCAGATCCACCACCTTCTCCCCATCCAGCTCCACTATCACCCTCAGAACCCCATGGGTGCTGGGATGATGAGGCCCCACATTCAACATCAAGGTTTCGCTGCGTGATTCTTCCATCTCGCTCCTCTCACCTGCCTGCCGGATCAGGATGTACTCCCGGGCCCCTGCAAAGGATAGTCCTTGCGCAGGGGATGCCCAACCCAGTCCGCGGGAAGCAGGATCCTGCGAAGGTCCGGATGGTCCTGAAAACTGATCCCCATAAGATCAAAGGTCTCTCTCTCATGCCAGTCGGCAGTGGGCCACAAGGAGGTAACGGATGGGACTGTGGCATCCTGGGAACCTATACGGGTCTTGAGCCTGAACCTCTTGTGGGTTTTGGTGGAGTAAAGCTGATACACCACCTCGAACCTGGGCTCCCTGGGGAGATAATCCACTGCACAAACAAAAGAGAGGAAATCAAAGCCCGTTTCCGGGTCATCTTTCAGGAATTCACACACCTTCAACAAATCCTCTTTGCGCACAACCACCCAGCTTTGCCCGCGAAACTCCCCTGTCTCTTCCACAGCTTCCGGGAATTTCTCCTGGAGCCTTTCCACCACCGTGCGCTCCTCGCTCATGGCTCACCCCCGAAGACTCGCCCCGCGGGCGATCCCCTTCTGTACCATGTCGTGCAACCGCAGGATACCGTGCAACAAGGCCTCCGGCCTAGGCGGGCAGCCAGGGATATATACGTCCACAGGAAGGTATTTGTCTATGCCCTGCACCACGGCATAAGTGTCAAAGACCCCCCCCGTGGAAGCGCAAGCCCCCATGGCAATGACCCACTTGGGATCAGCCATCTGTTCGTAAAGCCTAAGCACGGCCGGGAGCATCTTCTTGCTCACCGTCCCCGCCACGATCATCAGATCGGCTTGTCTGGGCGAGGGTCTAAACACCTCCATCCCGAACCGGGCTATGTCAAAACGGCTTCCACCTGCTGTGGCGATCATCTCCAAGGCGCAACAGGCAAGCCCGAAGCCCAACGGCCACATGGAGGACTTGCGGCCCCAGTTGACCAGCCACTCCAATTGAGTGAGTATGACCGACCCCTGCCCCTGGCCTTTTACTCCCATTCCAGTGCCCCTTTCCGCCAAACATAGAAGAGCCCAAGTATCAGCACGGCAATAAAAATCACCATCTCGATCAGGCCGAAGAGCCTCAGATCCTCGAAGATCACGGCCCACGGGTATAGGAAAACCGCCTCTATGTCGAAGATGATGAACAGCATGGCGATGACGAAAAACTTCACAGAGAAGCGCCTCCTGGCACTTCCAAAAGGGTCCATGCCGCATTCATAAGGCATAAGCTTCTGAGAAGAAGGCCTGCGCTTGGCAAGATAGGTGGAAAGCAAGATGATGATGGCCGCCACGGCCACGTTCACAACCAGAAACAGAAAAATGGGAACATATTGCGAGGGCATGGCCTTTCGCCTCCTTGAGTACCCGGCGCGGCCCCCTATCCGTGGGTGAAAGCCACAAAAAGAGGCCCATGGGCCGCATCACCCATGGACCCCCCTCTCTACCTCATCCGCCGCACCGAGAGTACCTTTCGCATTCGCATGCAGAGACCACGGAAAAATTTCCGAGGAACTTTAATCCACTCCCCTCTCTCTGTCAAGGGTAAAAAGATCCCCCGCCCCTTGCGGGTTTGAGAGAAACCCAAAGATGGCGCTCCTTAGCTCTCTTTTGCCTTCCCCTGTAACTGATGAGAAGCCAAGGATTTCCTCTGGACTCACATCCATCTTCTTGGCAATCTCCCTGAGTCTTTGTTTGGCTTGCCCTCTTGAGAGTTTGTCTAGCTTTGTGGCCACCGTCAAAAAAGGAATCCCCCGGGCTTGCAGCCAGCCTTTTAGCTGGAGGTCCGTCTCAGCCGGAATCCTTCTTATGTCCAGCAGGAGGACCACAAGCCTAAGCTCCTTTCTTCCGGCCAAGTAGGCTTCCACCATGGGTCTCCATGCCTTCCGCACAGCCTCCGGCACCCTGGCATATCCATAGCCGGGCAGATCCACCAAAACAAAAAGTCGCTCTACCTGGTAGAAGTGAATGAGCCTTGTCTTCCCAGGCACCTGGCTGATGCGGGCCAATCCCTTTCGACCCACAAGGGCATTGATCAATGAGGACTTACCCACATTGGAGCGGCCTGCAAAGGCCACTTCCGGAAGTCCGGTATTAGGATATTGGCCGGGGTGTGAAGCGACTGCTATGAATCCTACTTGCCTGGCCCAAACCACGGACTGGTTCCTTTTCCCCTCTTCAAGCTCCTCTTCCCCTTAGATAACTGCCCAGCCGGGCCATACCCTCTCGGATCCTCTCCAGGGAAGCCGCGTAGGAGAATCTTAAATACCCTTCTGCATTGCTTCCAAAATCTATGCCCGGGGCCACCCCCACGCGGGCCTTCTCCAAGATCTCAAAGGCCAGTTGGTAGGAGTTTTCAGAAAAAGCGCGGGCATTGGCCAGAACATAAAAGGCCCCTGTTGGCTCCACCTGAATTCCAAAACCCAGCTCCCGAAGCTTGGGGATCAGATATCTGCGTCTCTCGTCGTAGATTCGTCTCATGCGCTCCACGTCCTGCTGAGCCTTCCTAAGGGCCGCTATGGCGGCCCATTGTCCGAAATCGTTGGCCGAGATGAAGAAATTCTGGTGGATTTTCTGTATTGGTCTTACCAACTCTTGGGGCAGAATCAGATACCCCAGCCTCCAGCCCGTCATGGCATATAGTTTTGAGAAGCCGTTCAGTACTATGGCCCTATCCGTGAACTCCAGGATGGAACGCTCGCTTTCTCCATAAACCAGGCCGTGGTAAATCTCATCTGAAATTACCATAGGACCGATCTGTGCAATGGCTTCCAAGCGCTCTGAATCCAGGAGGTTCCCTGTGGGATTGGACGGGGAGTTGACCAGGATCGCCTTGGTCCTTGAGGTTATGGCCTGCTCGATTCTCTCCGCACGCAACTGGAACCCGTCCTGCTCCTCTGCTTCCACAAAGACCGGCCTGCCGCCCAAGAATCTGACGAAATGCGGATAACAAGCGTAATGGGGGTTGGATAGCACCACCTCATCCCCAGGCTCCAAGAGTGAAGCAAAAGCCAAGAGCAAGGCCGGGGAAGTGCCTGCCGTGACCACCACCCTCTCGGGATCCAGGCTGACCCCATAGCGGGTCTGGTAATGCTCGCAAATGGCCTCCCTTAGCTCGTACAGCCCCTGGGAATGGGTGTAATGGGTCTTGCCTGCCCGCATGGCCTCCACAGCCGCATCCACAATGCATGAGGGGGTGTCGAAATCAGGCTCCCCAACCTCCAGGTGCACAACATCCACCCCTTGCCTTTCCATTGCTTTGGCACGTTCCAAAACGTCCATTACTATAAACGGTGGGATCTCCACGGCTCTAGAAGAAATCATTGCAAGTACCCTCTGAGTGGCTCAAGCCCTTTTCATTTTTAGAAAAAAAAAATAGGCGGATCTCCTTGCAAGCAATGAAACATCCTAATATAATTCCCAGCGCCGTTCAAGTTTTGGAGCAAAGCAGGGCTGCTTTCCCCTGCAAGCCTTGGGATCTCCGGGGAGCTAGGATTGCATGTTCCGTGCAGGTGAAAGGCGGGTGCTGGTGGTGGACGATGACCCAGGGGTATTAAGCCTGCTTCGTCACACCTTGGAGACCGTGGGATACGAAGTTCACACGGCCCCCAGCGGGAAGGAGGCTCTGAGTCTTTGGCTTGAGAACTATTACGGAATGGTCATTACGGATCTGGTCTTGGCTTCCTCAGAAGGTGTGGATCTGGTACGCAAGATAAGAAAAGCGGATCAACAGGTGCCCATACTGGCAATGACCGGATTCGGCCAGGAAGTGGCTCAGGAAGCCCTAGACGCCGGTGCTGACTACCTGCTGAGGAAGCCTTTTCATCTTTTCCAAGTCAGGGAAATCATGAGACGCCTCATGATCTAAACCGGGGCTGTGCACTCCATGGCAGAGTCATCATCTTCCCAACCGCTCTTAAAGCCACTTTGGCGTGTCCTGGCCGTCTCCCCAGAATTGGAGTTTCTGGAAGAGCTAAGAAGGGTCCTTCCTGAACAAGGATTTAGGCCTTACACCTGTCAAGACCCTGGAGATGCCGTGAGAATGCTCCAGGAGGAGGACCCAAACCTCCTCTTGGTGGCACCTGGAACCTTCAAGACATATCATGAATCCCTCTTGAGGCTCTTCTCGGGCCTGCGCAGAGACATACCTGTAATCCTTTTGGTCAACAGCAGACAAGAGGCTGGCAGTTTCGAGGTTTTTCTCGACTCGGCGCACTGGAGCCTCTTGGTGGGGCCTCAGTCCCCGGAGAATCTTCCCACCATCATAGGGAGAATACTGGAAAAAGAGCGCTTGGGAAGAGAACTGGATTACCTAAGGCATCGGGAGCCGCACATATACGACTTTAGAAAAATGGTAGTCCACAGCCCCAAGATGATATCTGTGATGGCCCTTGTGCGAAAAATCGCCCCCAGCGAGGCCACTGTACTGATCCAAGGAGAGACCGGCACCGGGAAAGAGCTGGTGGCAGCAGCCATCCACTTTAACAGCCCCAGGCGCAGTATGCCTTTTCTGGCTGTCAACTGCGCATCCCTTCATGAGGAACTTTTGGAAAGCGAGCTTTTCGGCCATGAGAAGGGAGCTTTCACCGGAGCGGACAGGCAGCGCATAGGCCGTTTCGAACAGGCCCATGGAGGTACCCTGTTCTTGGACGAGGTGGGGGACATGAGCCCCAGGCTCCAGGCCAAAGTGCTCAGAGTACTGCAGGAAAGAAGCTTTGAGCGACTTGGGGGAAGCAGGACCATTCAGGTGGATGTCAGGATTGTGGCAGCCACTAACAAGGATCTTAGGAAGGCTCTGGCGCAAGGCACGTTTCGAAAAGACCTGTATTACAGGTTGAGTGTGGTGCCCATACAGCTGCCCCCTCTCAGGGAAAGGGTGGAAGACATCCTTCCCTTGGCCAGGTTCTTTGTACGCAAGTACGGACATCCTCGAGGGGATTCCCCTAAGTCCATTCATCCAGAGGCTGAGGAGGCCCTCATGAGGTACCCCTGGCCCGGGAATGTGAGGGAGTTGGAAAACGTAATTGAAAGGGCCATGGTGGTTGCCAAAGGTCCCCTCATTGGGTTGGCGGATCTCATGCTCCCGGAAGCCCTTCCAGGCTCATTGGGCCGTGTGCAGCTTCCCCCAGAGGGAGTGCGTCTGGAAGAGGTGGAAAAAAGCTTGATACTTCAGGCCATGGAAAGAAGCCGGGGTGTTCAAAGAAAGGCTGCAAAGCTCTTGGGTATCTCACCAAGGGCCCTTCACTACAAGCTAAGAAAACATGGAATCCGCTCCCCTAAGCCATCAGCCAATACAAGTCCTTCCTAGGCCGGATCATTTTCAAAACCTGTAACTTTGGGGGCTCAAGCACCCCAAGCCTCCTATTCAGGCTTTTGGCATATCCCTACTCAAACCAGGATCACAAGTGTGAAACCCAAAAACAGGTGTCTTTGAGTCTGGAAATGCGGGCTGGCCCTTTGCTTCCAAGCAAAGCCGAGAGCCCCCATCATGCAGCTACCGGTGCCTTGGTGAGAGTTGACCCTGCCCAGGGAGAAGAATCCCCTCTCAAAGCCAATTTTGGCGTGAGCCGGGATTGACATGCTCTAGACCCACGGCTAGAATGAAAATGATCAAATTTTTGGAACCTGCGTCCCCAGACGCATCCACCGGAAAGCTGGGTGGTTAAATCACATCTGGGTCCCCCTGCTTTCCAAGTCTTTCTCCGGTCAGTAAACTGATCGAGCCAGACCTCCACCTCAGGAGAAATTTTGCGTGTGCCCGGTTTGCACTATTCACTAGAAGTGGATAATGCGGGTCATCCTGGTGATACAATAGGATGAATTAATTAATGCTCAAGAATACCCTAGATTTGCTTTGTCGGATTCGGGCCTGCTTTGATTCAAAGCATTTCTGAAGGTGCCGAAAGCTTGGAGAGTTTAACCCCAACGTGATGCTCTGTTAAGAATCATCATGGATGGGTCAAAGTGTTCTTAAATTCCCTGACTACAGGAGGGCAAGCCTCACGTGTTGAGACCCAACCGCAGAAGACAGAGCGCCTCTGAGATCTATCGTGTTGCACACCGATTGCTGAGGGAAGGCAAAGCCCCCCAGGCCATAAGACAGCTCCAGGAGGGAATCTTAAGGTTTCCCCACCAAGTGCTTCTCCTAAGGAGTCTGGCTGAGGCCTATCGACAATCGGGCAATTTTCTGGAGGCTATCTCCAATTACGAGAAGGTATTGGAATTGGAGCCTAAGGACGAGATCTCCCTCAACGGTATAGGCAACTGTTATTTGAGAATGAAACGCTACGCTGAGGCCTTGTCCTATTTCCAGAGTATCTTGGAGGGCAATCCTGACAATGTGTATGCTTTGGCCGGGATGGGGGATGCATATTTGGGCCTCGGCCAAGCAGAGAAAGCCCTGGATGCCTGGGAGGAATTACTGAAAAGGTCTCCAGAGAATGTTTTCATATTGAACAAAATAGCAGACTATCACAGAAGGCAAGGCCGATGTGAATTGGCTATGAACTACTATGAACGGGTCTTGCAGGTGGATGAAAAAAACCCTTATGCCTTGGTGGGCCTGGGAAGCTGCCATGCTGCACAGTCGGATCTCAAAAGCGCCCTGGAAATCTGGAAAAAGGCTTTGCCTCAAAACCCCAGCAATATATTTCTTCTATCTCGGATAGCTGATGCTTGCAGGAACATGGGTTATAGGGAGGAGGCCATAGAGCATTTCAAGAAAGTGCTCTCTTTGGACAAAAGGAATGCAGCCTGTCTTGCCGGTCTGGTGGAGGTTTATTGGAAGACTGGTCAGACTCAAGAGGCATTAGAAACTTTAAAGAAACTCCTGGAAGTAGATCCAGGAAATACAAAGGCCCTTCAGAGGCTGGGAGAGGTCTTGGAGAAGCGGGAGGAATGGGAAGAGGCCTTGCGGTGCTACGAGAAGATCCTGGATTCCTCTCCCGGGGATACCAGAGCCCTTCTGGGCAAGTACAGGATACTGCTCCACTCGGAAAATCACGCAGAAGAAGTAAAAGCCATTGAAAAGACCTTAAAAAAGACAGATCCAGTTTTGCTGGAAGAAAAATCCCAATTATCATCCCAACCCATCTCAGCAGAGGAATTTTGGAACTCCCAGAACTTTTCAAACTCTGAGGGGAACCGGGGGAAGGCTCCACAGAAAGAGCAAGGGGGCAGGAAAGTCAGGACCCGTCGCAAGACCGCTCAACGCATGCAGTAGATCTTTTTTTGGTTAAGATTTTTCAAGAATACAGTTTGAGCAAGGAATTGAGGCTTTTTGAGGGGAATCTAACTCAGGCCACAGCTCCTGTCTTGGAGGGCTCCCTTTCAGCCTTACGCACCTCTGGAGCCACCTCTCTTAGGGCCATCTCCAGTTGCTCCATATGAAACGGCTTGGCCAGGACCAAACGTACCATTTTTCTTTCCAGTGCCCTGCGGGCCGGGGCAGTATCCCAGGCCCCGGTCATAAGAAGAATCCTGGCCTGTGGATCCAGCCCCAGGATTTCCTCTACTGCAGCCAAACCCCCTTTCCCAGGCATTTCCATGTCCATCAAAACCACATCAGGGCGGCTTGCCCTGTAGATACGCACAGCTTCCTCCCCCTCCGAGGCAACTTGGACCAAACACCCCCAGTGCTGAAGGCGTCCCCTCAGGAGATCCCTGACACCCTGCTCATCGTCCACCACCATCACTGAAAGCCCATCAAAAGGCCTGCGGCCCTCCAAGACCTCTTCCTCACGCACCACAAGGCTCTGCAATGCCCTGGCCTCGGCCTCCTGTCGGGCCAACTCTTCATCCAATAGTCTTCTCACCTCGGCAAGGCTGTAACCCAAAGCCGTAAGGATCTTCCTCTGTGTGCTCAGTCGGCAGGGGAAGCCCCGCTCCACCCTGTCTATGGTGAGAATCGAGACTCCGGCCTTTCTGGCGAGCTCTGTTTTGGTCCACATCTGGGCCTCACGGAGCCTACGAAAAAGGTTTTTATCCGAACCAGACATCTCTTTTTGTTTGACCCCTTTCAAAAGCCCTTTCAAACTCAAAGGAGCTCCACCCAACTGACCGCAATTTGAATATCCCAAAAGCCTCTTCTTGTCAATGCATTCTTGCCTCAATCATGTGCATTTTCTGAAATCCTCCCCCAAAATCCCAACTCTAGGCATTTTAAGCCCCAAAGAACCTAGGAGCTCCTCCAACCCAAAACGCTCCCCCCGGCTCCAAAGCCCCCGAAGAAACTCCCCGGCTTCTCTGGACATGAACCACCTGGCCCCAAACTTCTCCCTAAGCTGCGATCTCAACAGGACTTCCCCTGCCCAAGCCCTCAGGTAGTCTGCCGAGTAAAGCTCCTCTTCCAAGTCCAGGAGGGCCTCGCAGGATTCATACCTCATTCCAGTGGCCGATCCCAGCCATCTAGGGTACCCGCTCCAATCAGACCAACATGCCTGGCTTAGGAATTCCCTCTCGAAAAGGAGCTTCCCAGCATACCTCCTGATCACGTAAATCCTCTTTGCCGATCTCTCTAGATACAGGGCTTCAGCCTCTTTCTCGGACAGCCCTGTATGCAAGGCCAGAAACTCCGGATCCCGAGCAACCCCTTCCATCAAGAAACCAAAACACTCTGTGAGAGCATAGGAGCGGGGTAGGTGACGGTAGGGATACTCCAGATTTGGATCCGCATATGCCAGTTGAAGAGCGTGTCCCAGCTCGTGGAAGGCAGCTTCCAAATCCGAGACCCCTCCCAAGGGCTTCAAGGTTACATGGATCTCGTGGGGCACACTCAGGGGCACGCATCTGGACAAAGCGGTCTTTCCTTCCCTGGGCTCAGCATCCAGGTGGATTCTTGAACCCATCACACCCTCAAAGCCAAGCCCTTCCAACAAGGCTTTAACGGCCTTCAGAGTCTCTCTTTCTCCTGTGGGAAGGGCAAGTGAGTCTGACTGCATCAACCTCAACATATGAAGATGGCTAACGCTGGCTGCCGGCATTCCCAGGCGCGATTCAATCCAGGGGATCACCCTTTGTGTGTAATGCTGCCTTGTGGTATCCAACAACTCCATGCATTCTGCGGCCAGGGCTCCCAGATCCAATTCTTTTTTTTCCTCGAAAAATTCAAGGTAGCCCTTGTACCCGAAATCCTCCTGGAGGATGGAAGATAGGCCTTCCCATATCTTGGCTTTTATGAGGGAGGCCTTCTGGAACAGAGGGCGGGCTCCCAAGAGCACTGCCTCCCGCCTTGAGAAATCCTCCTGGCTCATCAGCCACCCTTCCATCTCAGCCAAGGAAACGTTCTGGGAGTCCACCTGAACCTTGGCCTCCAGCATGAACTGCGCAAAGGCTTGGTCTCTCAAAAGAAGGTCCATTCTCAGAAACTGTCCCACACAAGCGAAATAGGTCCGTAGGGCCCTCTCCCTGATATCAGGATCCGCCTGCCCCAGGGCAAAGCTCCTGAGCCAAAGAATTGACTCCAGGTCCGTGGCCACGGGGTGGGAAGCGTAAATGGCACCTGTTTGTTGCTCTTCCTCAAGCCCGCTCTTTATTTTTAGGCACTGGGTGGAAAGCTCCCGAAGCAGATCTTCCAAATCATATTGAATGGCCCTGAAATAGCCGTCACCCATGTGTCGAGGAACCTCCCAATCTCTTTGTGCCCTGGAGGCGGTCTTGGAATTGCCCCAGCTGGGATTATTCCCCAAAGCTTTTGAATCTTGGGGTTAGCCCCCCAGGCCCCTTGCACACTCCCACATATTCCCGCTCGACTCCTGGGAAAACCTGAAACCAAGAATCAGTTTTTTTTGAGTATGGGTCCAGGCTATACCCCCTCTTCCTCGTAAACGTTGGCTATGCAGCACAGAAAGGTGGCTGGTTCTGTGTGGCTAAGGTTCCTCATGCTGTGGGGTTCCATGCTGGGGATGTAGACCAAATCATTGGGCCCCAGCACTTTTTCCTCCAAGACCTGGTCGCTTTCGGGATCGTGGCAGGCGCAACTTAGCTTCCCGCTTAGAATGTACATGGTCTGATGATAAAAATGGTTGTGAATGGGGATTTCCCCGGAGGGACCTATGGTGAAAAACCTAAGCCCGTACTCAGGAGCCCCTTGGGGACCTGCCTGAGACAGCCAGCGGATCCAAACCTCCTTGACTGCAAGCCTCTTCCCCTTGTAGGGGAAGGTCTCGATTTTCTGGTCAGGCCTGTCTTTCACGTTCAAAACGTTCATGGAAGCGAACCTCCACTTTTGGGTGTACCCCAAAGGGGCCTTTCTAGCTAGATTATATCGGATGCCTCCCAGGAAAACAGGAGCCCCTTGAAAAGCTGCATTTCAGGGTTAGATTGCCAGCAGAAACCTGAAAGCACTTTTTCCTTGTGCAATCCGGCTGCAAGGAGGTGAGTCATGACTACTGAGAAACATACTCTTCACCAGAGGCTTCAGGAGTATTGCAATTGTTACTCGGGAACAGATCCCAAAGAAGAACTGGCCCGGCTGAGCTCCCTGGGGGTCTCCTCAGACAGCCTGGGAGATCCGGAGGAGGTAGCCATCAAATTGCTTGGGCTAATGATACTCTACGGCTTACGGGAGAGCGCCTCTGCAGTGGAACTTAGGAGGGATTCCTCAGAGCAAACCCATCTGGAGGTGCAGGCTGCTGGAAAGTACAGGCTTCCTGCCCCTGGGGCCAAGTTGGTAGACAAGGCCTTCAAGGTTATGAGAGCAATAACCCACCTGGAAGGCGAGAAAGCCAGGGAGCTGCTGAGCCTGGGCCTAGGGGTTGACAGCCTCTCCCTTGAGGTGGGATTCGACAAGTCCGGGGGCTGGGAGATTCTACGCATCTCTTTGCCCAGGGTTTGAGCAGGCTTGGGCACAGCTTTGAAGGAAGTATAGGGGGAGCTGGGGTGTCACCGGGCAGAAAAACTCATGGCTTGGCGGCCTTGGAGATGCTTGTCTGGTGAAGCCTACCTTCCTCCATAAAGGTGAAAACCTCCTGGTCATTCAAAAGGCTCTCTAGGCCTGGTAGGGATTGCAGAACCCCAAGTCTCTTGAGAGCCAGTGAGGCCAATCCCCTGGAGGAAGGATTGGGTGAGCCCAGAGAAGCTTTCAGGTTCTCTATGACTTCTGGGCTCCCCAAAACATCAGAGTAGAGCTCTCCAAGCCTGAAAACACCCCAAAGAAACCCCTGGGCGATTGTTGGGGGCATGCGCTCAAGTTGCCCGGCTTTCAAAAAGGAGACAAAAATAGGAAGAAACTCCTTTGCCAACTCTCTATCTCTGGCCAGGATCTCGGCCAGGGCTTCAGGAGCCCCCCAGCCGATGCTGCCTGACTCCTCGTTTAGGCTCCAAAGCAGACGGCGAATCACATCCCTTGCAGCCTCAGGATCTTCTTGGGCAAACCTGCACACCAGGTAACCCACCGCCTCCACGGCCCTCCACCTGGTTTCTGATTCTTGGCTGCAAAGAGCTGCCACGGCCTGGCTGATAAGGCCTCTTGAAACCTCCTCCCCAAGGCTCTTGAGGGCAGAGGGCCAGTCCTTCGATTCCAAGACCTCCAAGAGCCTTTTCCTGGCCGAACCGCTCATCCCCTCTCCAGCACCAGGCGCCCCATCTTTCTTCCCATTTCCACGCACTCTCCAAGGGAGTCCTCGTTCGGGACGTATTGAACCTTGATGGAGGGCAATGCGATCTCCACCTTCATGTCTTGGAGCGCCTGCTCCACCATTCGTACTCCTTCCCCGCTCCATCCATAGGATCCGAAGGCAGCCCCTATCTTGTTCTGGGGTTTCAGACCTCGAATGTAGTGCAGGAGGTCTGCCATCCTGGGAAGCATACCGTTGTTGAGCGTTGAAGAGCCACATATCAAGGCCGAAGCATCCAGCACCTGAGTCATCACATCGCTTCTATGATTGAAACGCAGGTCCATCACCTGCACGCTCACCCCCTCCTGCATTAGTCCGTCGGCGATGGCTCGGGCCATGGCGGCCGTGCTTTCCCACATGGTGTCGTACACCACCAAGGCTTTGGAAGATCTTTTCTGCTGGCTCCAAGAATCATAGGCCTCCAAGATGGCTCCCGGATCCTTTCGCCAAATAATGCCATGGTCCGGAGCTATGATCTCCACCTGCAAGCCCATCTCCCGCACCGTGCTTAGGAGCTTCTGAACCAAAGGTGAGTAAAGGAGAAGTATGTTGGCATAGTACTTGGCCGCATGCTCCATGAGCTCGGCTTTGCCCACCTGGTCGTCGAAACGCTCGCTGGTGGCCCAGTGCTGGCCGAAAGCATCGCTGGATATGAGAACTCTGTCTTCCTCAAGATATGAAAACATGCTGTCCGGCCAATGCAACATCCGGGTCTCTATGAAGTTTACAGTGCGTCTCCCCAGGCTCAGCTTCTGGCCTGTCTCCACCACTTCGTAAGGCCACTCCGTTCTATGATAGTGCTGCAAGAGGGCCTGTTTACCCCTGGAAGAGCAAAAAAGCTTCTTGGGTCGGCAGATTTCCATGATCTCAGGAAGGCAGCTTGAGTGATCCATCTCCACATGATTCACTACCACGTAATCGATCTTCTTGGGATCTATTACAGCCGAGATCCTTCTGAGTAAGTCCTCTTTGAAACCCTTTTTCACCGTATCAAACAGAGTGACTTTCTCATCCAAGACCAAAAAAGAATTGTAGGTTGTTCCTTCAGGGGTGGAATAACCATGGAAGTCCCTTAAATTCCAGTCTATTGCACCCACCCAGTAGATATCCTCTTTCAGTTCTATCTTCCCCATGCCAGCCTCCGCAACATAGGATTCACAACCTCATTTTATTTATTTTGCAACATTTGCTAGGAACTGCAACACCAGGCCCAAGACCTGCCAACATCCGCTCGAAGCCCCGATGCCCGGCAAATCCCATGAATATCTTGTGTGGAGTTTTCCTAGAGAGCTTTTACCGCCAAGGCCACAGCCCCAAACCACCATTAAATAGGGCAGATTCACTTCCAAGCCTTGAGGCAACCTCAAGCCGTTCTTCCCAAAAGGCCGGCTAATTCTCCCGGGCTTGAGACAGGCTCTCTGCAGGAGTTATTCCCGCACACGTAGGCCTTGGCCCCTGAGGATCCAGGTTCCATTGAGATTACATAAGGAGCCAGTGCTCCGAGCCTTCGGCCTTTCTCCCCTTTTTCTTTTAAGAGCAAGACCCGGCTAGGATTAAAACCTCTCCTTAGGTGCTTGAGCATCTCGGATGTGACCTGGTCCTGGGGTTGGCCTGCTATGACCACTTCCTGACCTGGGCCCAGCAAGAAATCCAGGGCAAGGAGCATGTGAGTGTAGGCCACGGGAACCCGAGCCAAAGAACCGGAGAAGGCCTTGAGAGTGGCCCAGGCCTTCTCCTCCAGCTCAGGTCTGCCCAATAGGCGGCCCAGGCGGGCCAGATTCATGGCGGCCATGGAATTCCCAGAAGGGATAGCTCCGTCATGGGCCTCTTTAGGCCTGGAGATGAGGGGCTCAGCCTCTTGGGAAGTAAAGTACAGACCCCCTCCTTCCTGATCCCAGAAAAGATCCAACATTAGACTGTTCAACTCCCATGCCTTCTCAAGCCACTCCACTTCCAGTGTGGCCTCGTAAAGCTCCAGAAGTCCCCAGACCATGGCGGCGTAATCCTCCAAGCACCCCTCTTGTGCCGCCTCCCCATCTCTCCAGCGACGAAGCAGTAGTCCCTTAGAGTCTCTCATCCGTTCCAGCACAAAACGAGCCGATTCAGCCGCAGCCTCAGCATATGCAGGCTCTGGCAGGACCCAAGAGGCTTTGGCCAAAGCGGCTATCATCAATCCGTTCCAGCCAGAAAGAATCTTGTCGTCTTTGAGAGGCCTGGGCCTTGCCCTGCGAGCCTCCAAAAGAAGCCTCCTGCCTGCTTCCAGACGCTCCTGCAGTTCTTGCAGGCTCACACCATGCCTCGAGGCCAGTGTATCTGGTTCCAAAGGCAGATGGGCTATGCTTGCGCCTTCCTCAAAGTTCCCCTCAGGGGTAATACCATAGGCCTGGCACATCAGGTCTCCCAGTTCCTGGCCCAGAACTGATCTGACCTCATCCGGCCTCCAAAGGTAATAGGCACCCTCCCTGCCCTCACTGTCAGCGTCCTCGGCACAATAGAACCCGCCTTGGCTCCCCCTAAGATCCCCAAGCACATAGTGGGCTATCTCCCTGGCCACCCTAGCCAACATGGACTCCCCGGTGACCTGGAAGAGCTCGCAGTAGGCCGTCATTAGAAGGGCCTGGTCGTAGAGCATTTTTTCAAAATGGGGCACAAGCCATCTCTCATCCACCGAATAGCGGTGAAAGCCTAATCCCACCTGGTCAAAAATCCCCCCCCTGCGCATGCTCTTCAAGGTCTCTTTCACCATTTCCAGGGCCAATTTTTGGCCGCTTCTGGCGTGCCATCTAAGGAGAAAATAGAGCTGGTGCGGGGTGGGAAATTTGGGAGCTTGACCGAACCCCCCAAAACGAGTGTCGTAAATTCGGGACAAGCCTTCATAAGCCTTTCGAAGCAGCTGTTCGTCCAGGGACTGTGGGTTTTGCAAAGAGGCCTCTCGAAGCTGATCAAGTGCTTGTACCACCTCCGAGGCCGCCTTGAGCACTCTTGGCCTGTCTGTGCGCCAAAGGTTGGCGATATTCAGTAGCAGCTCTCCGAAACCCGGAAGACCCATTCTGCTTACCTTGGGGAAATATGTGCCAGCAAAAAAAGGCTTCCCCTCATGGGTCAGAAAAACGGAAAGGGGCCAGCCCCCTCGGCCGGTGAGGGCCTGGCAGGCGCTCATGTAAACCTGGTCCACATCGGGTCTTTCCTCCCGGTCCACTTTGATTGACACAAAAAACTGATTGAGGATTCTGGCTATGGCTTGGTCCTCAAAACATTCATGGGCCATCACGTGACACCAATGGCAGGTGGCGTAGCCCACAGAGAGAAAGATAGGCTTCTGCTCTGCCTTGGCCTTGGCAAAGGCCTCATCCCCCCAAGGATACCAGTCCACCGGATTTTCTGCGTGCTGGAGAAGATAGGGGCTTTTCTGTGAAGAGAGTCGATTCTTTCGCTCTTGGGCTTCCATCCCCTCGGCCATGGCTGCCTCCTGACAGAACCTCGGGGGCAGACCCCCCCGAGGTCAATATTCTGGACACTTGTCCTAGTTTACCCTGTCGGGGAGCCACAGTCTCATTTCATGGCAGGCTTGGAGATCCCGACCGGAACTCTCAGGCTTCAAATCCCTGGAGAGATAATTGACCAGCCCGCATTATCCACCCTTGGTGAACAATGCGGGCTTGGTTCAAGCAACTGGTTTGAAGAACTTCTTGCCTATGCCGCACAAGGGACATTTCCAGTCCTCAGGAAGATCCTGGAAGGGGGTGCCGGGAGGAATCTTACCCTTCTTGTCCCCTCGCTTGGGATCGTATATATAACCACAAGTGGCACCCGGACACTGGTATTTTTGCTCCGCGCTCATGCCTGCGCCTCCTTAGGCTGGCCCGTGCCACCGGGAGGCATTACGAAGAGCCGGGTTCCCAGTTCCCGATCCAGGTGAAACAGGCTTGCCGGATGCTCACCCACGAGTCTGAGCTTCTGGATGACCTCAGTGGCCGAAGACTCCTCCTCCACCTGCTCTGTGACAAACCACTGCAGAAATATCTCTGTGGCATGATCCCGCTCTTCCCTCGCCAAGTCCACCAGAGAGTTTATCCTGCTAGTCACTTTTTGCTCGTGCTTCAAGGCCTCCTGAAAAGCCGCCAAGGGTGATTCCCACTCCCAGGCCGGGGCCTCCACCGCACCCAAACGAACCCGACCACCCCTCTCATTCAGGAAGGAGAAGAACCTCCCGGCGTGAGTCAGTTCCTCCAAGGCCTGCACCTTCATCCAGTTGGCAAAGCCAGGAAGTCCCAGGCTGTGAAAATACCCTGACATGGACATGTACAGATAAGAGGAGAAAAACTCCCAGTTGAGCTGCTCGTTAAGGGCCTTTTCCATCCGCTCGGTAAGCATGTCCCATCACCCCTTCCACACGCCGTGCAGGTTGCAGTACTCTCTGGCTGTGGCCTGGGGGGCCTTGACCTGGAAGAAAGCCTCGGGTGACTCCCCAGGTTTTAGGAACTGCCTGTAGGCCTTGTCCCCTACTATGAGTTCAACCCACTCTATGAAATGCTTTTCCTCCATTGGATGGGGGACGCTGCCCACCTTCACCTTGATCCCCTCTTGGGTGTGCTCTAGAACCGGCACATGTTTCTCAAGAGACGCATCCACAGTATTTTCCCGGTAGAGCTTCATGGGCTGACCGCAGCAAACCAACTCTCCCACACCACCGTGGAGCACCTCCACCATGTTCCCGCAAACCTCACACTTGTAAACCTCCAGTTTTTCCGCCATGGCTTGCCTCCTTTCATTCTGTTTTGAGCATCCCTATAGTTTGCGCTGGGCCTATCCGATCAAGGCCTTGATCTCTTTTAGGACCTCTTGGTAATCAGGCTCCTGGGTTATCTCCTTTACCCACTGGGCGTACTTTAGAATCCCCTTGGCATCCACAACAAAAACGGCCCTGGTCAAGAGCCTCAGCTCCTTGATCAGGGCACCGTAGGCCAGTCCGAAACTTGCATCCCTGTGGTCTGATAAAGTCCTCACCCTGTCCACACCTGCTGCGGCGCACCAACGCCTCTGGGCAAAGGGCAAATCCATACTTATGGTGAGTATCTCCACCTCGGGCCCCAGGGCTGTGGCCTCCTGATTGAACCTGCGGGTCTGCATGTCACAAACAGGAGTGTCCAGGGAGGGCACGGAACAGATCACAATGCTCTTTCCTGCCAAAGAACTCAAGCTTACTGGAGAGAGGTTTGTACCCAAGACCTGAAAATCAGGGGCTTTCTCTCCTATTTTGGGCTCCTCCCCCAGGAGGACCAGAGGATTTCCCTGGAAGGTTATGACATTTCTTCTCTCTTTCATTTTCCCGATCTCCCTTTGTTCCCGTGGGTTGAGGGTCTTGCTCACCTCTTGGAATCCCCTGCGGGCTCTCTCAGTAATTTTCTCCCAAAAGCTCGTAATATGCTCTTGGGTGGGCACAAGCCGGACAGGTATCCGGGGCTTGGGTGCCTTGATGCAAATAGCCGCAGTTCCTGCATCTCCAGACAACAGGTTGGCTCTTTTTGAAGACCAGCCCCTTTTCAATGTTGCGGGCAAGGTCCCGGTAGCGCTTCTCATGCTGTTTCTCGGCCACCGAGACGGCATCGAAGACCTGTGCAATGGAATCAAACCCTTCCTCCCTGGCCACCTGAGCAAATCCGGGATACAAGGAGCTGTGCTCGTAGTTTTCGCCTTCTGCTGCAGCCAGGAGATTCTCCAGGGAGCTGCCCACCTTCCCGGCAGGGAAAGCAGCCGAAACCTCCAGTTCCCCGCCCTCCAGGAAGCCGAAAAAACGTTTGGCATGTTCCTTTTCCTGATCTGCGGTCTCTTGAAAGATCCAGGCTATTTGCTCGTAGCCCTCTTTCTTGGCCTGGCTGGCAAAGTAGGTGTAACGATTCCGCGCCTGGGACTCCCCGGCAAAAGCGGCCAGCAAATTCCTTTCAGTTCTTGTGCCCTTCAATTCCATTCTCTGCTTACCTCCTTCATGCCTTTGATTCGGGTAGCTCAACCCCCTTACAAGAAATGCAAATCACCAGTATCTCCAAGTTGTGTCCCACAACCTTATGCCCCTGGATCTGCCTAGGGATCTCCGAAGTCACTTGCGGCAGCTCAAGGGGGGCATCCATGACTTTTCCGCACTTGACGCATCGCATGTGAAAGTGGGGGGAAAGGCTTCCGTCAAAACGTTTCTGTGAGCCTGCGACCTCTATCTTTCTTATGAGTCCTGCTCGGGACATGGTCTCAAGGTTCCTGTAAACTGTAGCCAAACTTATGCGAGGCAGCTTGGTTCGCACCCGTTGGAAGAGCTCGTCGGCCGTAGGATGATCTTTTGCAGACCTAAGCTCTTGGATTATGAGCTCCCTCTGGGGGGTCAAAACCATTTCTTTTTTGTGCCTCATTGTAATCTCGCAAACGATAACTAATTGCAGTTAAAGCTCCCTGCCTCTGAGAGTCAACCCCCCACTACAGATTTTTTCTGTGGCCCAAGTTTCTCTTCTGGCCCGCATTATTCAGGAGGAGTGGATAATGCCCGCTATCTTAGTGACATATTTGCATGAACCACTCCAGACTCAAGAGCACCCTACCTTTGGGTTTCAGATTCCGTCCTGGGTTGAGTCGGAATATGTCGAAGCGTGCCGGGGGCTTGGGGGCTTGACCCCCAAACTTACCGGCTTTGGGGAGTAATCCGGGCTAAAACACGCTTGGCAGTTCAAAGTAAGCTCCCTGCATGGCGATGACTGAATCTCTTCACAATGGGCTGGTGGCCTTTTCCAGCCAATCTGCTTCCTCAGGCTCCAGCTCAGCAAGCAGGGCCTTCTTTACCTCCTGGTGATACTGGTTCAGCCAGGCCCGCTCCCGGGGGTTGAGAAGTTTTGGGTTGATGAGCTTTCTGTCCAAAGGCACCATGGTCACAGTCTTGAATCTAAGAAAAGGCCCATAGTCTGTCTCCAGCTCCTGCTCTTTTTCCACCATCATCACGTTTTCTATACGTATTCCAAAGGCCCCTTCCTGGTAGTACCCAGGCTCATTGCTCACGAACATACCTTCCAGGAGTGGCACCCCAGTGTCTTTGGGGGATATGGACTGGGGGCCCTCATGCACGTTTAGGTAACAGCCTATCCCATGGCCCGTGCCGTGCCTGTAGTCTAATCCCACCTCCCACAGGTAAGTGCGGGCCAAAGCATCCAGCTGCTTGCCTGTAGTCCCTCTGGGGAAACGCATCTGGGCCAGCAATATGTGTCCTTTCAAGACCCTGGTGAACCGCTCTTTCTCCAGGGCTGTGGGCCTGCCCAAAGCCACGGTCCTGGTCACATCGGTTGTGCCATCCAGGTAGTGGGCACCTGAGTCCACAAGGAGAATTCCTTTTGGACGAAGCTCCAGGTCGGTTTCGGGTGAAGGCCTATAGTGGATTACAGCCCCGTTGGGGCCGTAGGCCACTATGGTCTCAAAGCTGGGCCCTGCATAATAATCCAAAGAGGCTCTAAGCTGATCCAGGTGCCTGGCGGCCTGTGTCTCTGTGATCCTGGCCCTGGGGACTTGCTCTTCCAACCAGCGCAGAAAGCGAACCATGGCCAAACCGTCCCTTTGGTGACAAGCGGCCATGCCTGCTCTTTCCACCGGGTTCTTGACTGCCTTCAAGAAGGCGACCGGGCTTGGATGTTCTATAACCCGAGCCCCCTTTTGCAAAAGCTCCTTGACCCATTGGCTTGTGTTTGCAGGATCCGCCATCACCCGCCCCCTCTTTGCAGCCAACTTCACGAGGAACTTCCCCATGTCTTGGTAAGGCTGGATCTTTACCCAAGGGGAGAGTTTTCGGCGGGCCTCAGGGGTCAGCTTTGTGGTCTCCACGAACAGTAGAGCCTCTTCTTGGGTCAGCAACACGTAGCCTTGGAAGACGGGATTGTAAGGCACATCCGAGCCTCTCAGGTTCAAAAGCCATGCTATCTCGTCCAAAGCCCCAAGCACCAAGACTCCCCCACCCCGCCTGCCCAATTCCTCTCTTACGAGCCTAAGCTTCTCAACCACTTCCATGCCCGCGAAAGATTCATCCAAGTGCCAGATGTAACCCTCAGGCAAAGGGGGGCGTTTTTCCCAAAGCAGGTCCACAAGGTTCTCTTCCAGGGGAAACAACTCTATTCCGAAGAGCTCCAAGCGCCCTTTAAGCTTGGTGAATTCCTGTATTGAGAACAGCTTGGGATCCAGTCCCACCTTTTGGCCAGCCTTCACTTTGGTGCAAACCACTTCCTCCAGCTCAGGCACATCCGGCACACCCATCCTCATCAAGGTGAACTCCCGGGGATCCAGCTCCCGGCTGGCCTGTAGGTGGTAACGCCCGTCCGTCCACAGGAAGGCCTCACTGGCTGTCACCAAGATGGTCCCGGCCGAGCCGGTAAAACCGCTGAGCCATCTAAGTCTCCTGGCTCCCTCGGGCACGTATTCACTGTGATGTTCGTCCGTGGAGGGGATCAAATACGCGGCAAGATCCCTTTGATGCATGAGTTCTCTCAGGCGGGCCAGCCTCTGTTTGCTAGAAGCCATGGAAGACCTCTCTCTCTTTCTGACTTTTTCCAATGTAGGGGTCAGCCCTCAGGGCAGTCAAGCTTCTGGAATTTGGAATTTAGCCCGCATGATTCCCGATCGGTGGATAATGTGGTCTAAAGGTGGTGGGCTTGGAGGGCTTAGTATGCCCCCTCCCATGAATTCTACTGGGCAGCCCGCCAAAAACCACCGGCTTCACACGGTGATTCTCGAGTCGCAACGGGTAAGACCGCCCACCTCAGTCGGGGGATATCAGCAGCCTGGGCCTTGGGCGCATATTAAAGTCCTAGCCTGAAGGCCAGGGTTTTTGTCCCATTCCCCCAGTGGGACAATGATCCAAGTTGGATATGTTTCTTGGATTGGGGGCCAAGCCCTCTTTGGGTCTTAAGGTTTCCAGGGGATGAGCCTTTGTTCCAAACGGACCAGGATCCAGTTGGAAAAAAGCCCTAAAGCGGCCAGGAGCAACACTCCAAAGAGAAGTCTGGTCGTTTGCATGAGATTGGCCGCGGACAGTATCATAAAGCCTATCCCCTTGTCAGCGGCTATCATCTCGGCTGTGACCAAAAGCAGAAGGGCCGCCCCGGCCCCCAACTTCAAGCCTGCAAAAATCGTGGGCAGACTGGCGGGGAAAAGCACCTTGCGGGCAATCCTTGCTCGGCTTGAGCCCAATGAGACCGCTGCTTGGATCAAAAGAGGGCTTACATCCTTCACACCTGCTCTTGTATTTACCAGCACCGGGAAGAAAACCCCCAACCCTATGACCGCCACCTTGGAGGACTCTCCCAAGCCGAACCAAAGTATAAAAAGCGGCAGCAGCGCTATCTTTGGTATGGGATAAGAGGCCGCCACCAAGGGATGTCCCAAACCGTCCACCACCCGGGATATGCCCATGCACAAGCCCAAAAAAATCCCCGACCCGGCCCCCAGAAAGAACCCCCACAGGATCCTCCAAAGGCTGGCCCACAGATGCGCCCACAGCTCTCCCGAGCTGATCATGAGAAACCCATCCAGAAGAACGCTGCTGAGGGGTGGCAGAAAAAGCGGGGCCACCAGGCCGCAGCTTCCTATTGCCTCCCAAAGTAGTAGCACGCCTCCCACAGATATCAACCCAAGGCCCCCACCCAATCCACCCTTGGGGGCAAGAGGTCCTATTCTGACCCGATCCAAGGAAGCCCTAACCTCGAGCTGCTCTGACATCACTGGAGTCCTTCCCGCAGAAGAGCTTCCACATGGCTTACCAGGCTGTTGAACGGGATCTCCCTCCTCAATGCCTGGCTCCTCGGTCTCGGGAGTTCCACCTGGAGGATCTCCAGGACCCGCCCAGGCCTCGGGCTCAGCAAAACCACCCGGTCCCCCAAGAAGACAGCCTCCCCCACGTCATGGGTCACATAGAGAAAGCTCCTCTCTCCCCTCTCGTGCAGGCGGGAAAGCTCTGTCTGCATGTCCTGGCGGGTCTGAGCATCCAAGGAGGAAAGGGGCTCATCCATAAGCAGAAGCGCCGGCTCGGGGGCCAAGGCCCTTGCCAAGGCTGTGCGCTGTCTCATCCCGCCTGAGAGCTCGTGGGGGAAACGGTTTTCGAAGCCCTCGAGACCTACCATGCTCAGGAGTTCCCTGATCCTGCCCTTTCTCTCTTTTTTTGGAACTCCCAACTCCTCCAATCCATAGCCCACGTTTTCCCCCACAGTGCGCCATGGGAAAAGCCCCAGCTCCTGGAAAACTATTCCTGTGGGAGGCTTAGACGGGTGCACCCCCTCAAAAGCCACCCTCCCTGAGCTGGGCTCCAAAAGCCCTGCAACTATGCTCAAAAGAGTTGATTTCCCGCATCCGGAAGGGCCTACTATACATACGAACTCGTTGGGTCCTATATCCAGACGGATCTCCGCAAGAGCCCTGAGGGGCTCTGTCTTTCCGTTCTGGTAGGTCTTGGAGATTTGCTCTATGCGCGTGAGCACTTCAGGGTCCCACTTCCCTTAGGGCCTCTTCCCAAAGAGTTCGATCCAGGAACTTCCCGGGATCAGGCTCTTTGGCCAGCATGCCTTGCTCTTTGTACCACTTTATCTGCCTCGGGATGTCCTCCCACATAAGCTCTCCGTTTCTGTCATTGTAACTTAGGTCTTTTGCTATCCTCTCGGCAGGAAGCCCCGTGTACTTGCCTATCTGAGCCATCACTTTTTGGAAATTCTTCCCCTTGGATGGATTGCCTTGTGCATCCAGCCCTAAACACTCATCGTGATATATCCTGCAGGCCCTGATGTATGCCCTCATGAAGGCTTTGGCTGCATCTTTCTTTTCCCAAAACTTTCCGGACATGAATATGGCCGCTATCTGGTAGCGAAGTTCCTCACCAGACCAAACCAGAATCTTTCCGGTTCCTCTTGCCTCTGCTTCGGTGCAAAGTGGCTGCGCGATATAAACAGCCTCCAGTTTCTCGGAAGCCAAAGCCTCGGCCAGGGCTTGCAGGCCACCCAGGGGCACTATCTGAACTTGGGAGAGATCTATCCCATGTTTTTGAAGTATGTTGCCCAGCATGTAGTGAAAAGTGGAGCCAATCTGGGTCACACCCACTTTCATGTTTCTTAGATCCTCCACCTTCCTGATCCCCCTCTCCCAGGCCGCCTTGCCGACCACAATGCCCGTGAGGCGATAGCCGGGCCATTCCCTGCCTTTGTCAGCCACGATTTTGGCATCCAGGCCCGTGGCCAGGGCGTTGTACAGACCAGCTGTCAGGCCTGTGGCCCCCACCTCTATCTCTCCGGCTGCAAGAGCTGCTGCAATGGGCTGGGCTGCTTGCAGGAACTTGAGTTCTAAATCAAGTCCCTCCCGAAGAAAAAACCCCTCCTCAACCCCAATGAATATGGGAGCCGATGAGGTGAGAGGCAGCAAACCAACCCTGACCCTTTCTCCTGAAAAGCCTGTTTGGGGGATGATCCAGACCCAGAAGACCAAGAGCCCCAGTAACCCCCCAAGAGCTTTGATGGCTTTTCCCATGACCCAGCCCCCCGGTTTTGATCAAACCACTGAGCCTTGCACAAGGCCGCTGCACCCTTGCCATTGAGGTCCGGCTGTCCTATGATTGACCAGGTGGTCACTCTTGTCAAGAAAGGTTCTCTTAATGCAGGTTGCATCCCATGGATCAGGCGAAGACAAAAAGGATCCCCAGCTGGAGAGGGTGGCCTGGAAGTTGGAGCAGGGGAAGAGACTTAACTTCCAAGACGGCCTTGCTTGCCTTGGCACATCCAACCTGGCGGCCCTGGGGAGACTGGCCTTGGAGAAAAGAAAAGAGATTCACGGCACCAAGGCCACCTTCATTCGAAACCTTCATCTCAACTATACCAATATTTGTGAAAATCGCTGCACATTTTGCGCCTTTCACAGGGCAGTGGATGCCCCCGAGGCTTTTCTGATACATCCCCAGGAGGCTGAGGAAAAGGTTTCTGCAGCTCCAGTGAAGCCTCTCAGAGAGGTGCACATTGTGGGGGGTTGTCATCCCGGCTTGCATCTTAATTACTATCTGGAGCTCTTGAGGTGCTTGAAAAAGGCCGCACCAGGGGTGGCGCTCAAAGCCTTCACAGCCGTGGAGGTGGATCACATGGCCGCCAAGGCGGGGGTCTCCGCCAGGGAGTGCCTTGTGCAACTCAAAGAGGCCGGATTGGATGTGATGCCCGGGGGAGGGGCCGAGGTCTTCTCTTCACGCCTAAGGGGGCTTCTTTTCCCCCGGAAGCCGGATGCCGAAAGGTGGCTCCAGATCCATGGGGAGGCCCACAGCTTGGGGATACCCACCAATGCCACATTGCTTTTTGGTCACTTGGAAACTCCTCAAGAAAGGGTGAGGCACCTCCTGAGGCTCAGGGAGCAGCAGGACCGCACAGGAGGCTTCCAGGCCTTCATTCCTCTGCCTTTCCAGGCCAGAAACACCCCCCTTTCCCATCTTAGAGGACCAAGCGGGGTTGAGATCTTGAAGCTCATGGCCACGGCTCGCCTGATCTTGGACAATTTCCCAAGCATGAAGGCTTACTGGGTCATGCTCGGGACTAGACTCACCCAAGTGGCTCTCCACTTCGGGGCCGACGACCTGGAAGGCACCATAGTGCATGAGCAGATAGCTCACGAGGCCGGGGCCGAGACGGCCAGGGGCCTCACAGTAGAGCAATTGAGGACTTTGATAAAAGAGGCGGGCTTCCAGCCTGTGGAAAGGGACTCCTTCCACAGGCCTCTTGGCCAGGAGCAGCCCCAATGAACTTCATGGAGGCAGCCCGAATAGTAGAGCAGGGCAGGCTGGACAGGGAAAGTGCTCTTAGGCTTTACATAGAGGCGGATCTGATGAGCCTGGGGCAGCTGGCCCACGGCCGGCGCTTGCAGCTCCATCCCGAACCGATTGTGACCTACAGCGTGGATCGCAACATCAATTACACCAACATATGCGTCTCACGCTGTGCATTTTGCGCCTTCTGGAGATCCAAGGGACAAAAGGAAGCATATGAGCTGGATCTGGAAAGCCTCAAGGCCAAGTGTCAAGAAACCCTGGATCTGGGAGGCACCCATATTCTTTACCAGGGCGGACTAAACCCAGGCTTGGAGTTCTCATGGCATGAAGAGAGGCTCAGACTCATGAGAGATATGGGGCTTTGGATCCATGGCTTTTCTCCGCCTGAGATTCTTTTCATGGCTGAGAGCTGGGGGCTAAGCATCCGGGATCTGCTCCAAAAGCTGGTTGATGCAGGGCTTTGCTCCATTCCAGGAGGGGGCGCGGAGATCCTTGTGGACCGGGTCAGGAAAAAGGTTTCCCCAGCCAAGGGATCTTCGGCCAAGTGGCTGGAGGTGATGAGGGAGGCCCATCTCCTAGGGCTTCGTACCACGGCCACCATGATGTTCGGCCATATTGAGACCCTGGAAGAGCGCCTGGAGCACATGCTGGAGATTAGAAATCTTCAGGATGAAACCGGTGGTTTCACTGCTTTCATCCCCTGGCCGTACCAGCCTGGGAAGAATACCCTGCAGGCTCCCAAGGCAGGAGCAGTAGACTATCTTAGAACCTTGGCCATGAGCCGGCTGGTCTTGGAGAACATCCCCCACATTCAGGCATCCTGGGTGACCCAGGGCCCGGAGGTAGGTCAGGTGGCCCTCCACTTCGGGGCCGACGACTTGGGCTCCACCATGATCGAGGAGAACGTGGTGGCCTCTGCCGGGGTAAGCTTCCGGCTCTCAGAGGCGGAAATGCTGGATCTGATCCAAAGGGCAGGCTTCCAGCCCAAAAAGAGGGACGTGCTTTACAGGTCGGTTTGAGGACCTTCGGATGGTTGGGGAAGTCACCTGCCACAAAGCCCGCCTCATAATGCAGGCACCCGGAAGATGGAGATCTGGCGGCTTTGTGGCAGTCTCCCAAGGCCGCATAGTGGAAGTAGACGCTCTAGGGAAAAAGCCGCCTTGCTCCAAAATGCTGGATCACGGACCCGGGATTCTTATGCCTGCTCTGGTGAATGCCCATACCCACCTTACCCTCTCAGCCCTGCATGGAAGGATTGAAACATCCAAGGGTTTTCTAGCCTGGGTGGAGTCCCTTATCAGAGATAGATCTGAACTCTCCCTCCAGGAAGCCTTGAGAAGCACCCGTGAGGCCGCCAGGACTCTTCGCGAAACCGGCACAGGGCTTGTGGGAGAGTTCGGGCCTTTTTTCCCTGTGGAGGAGCACCTGGCCTTTGCGGGTTTGGAGGGCGTGGTCTGGCAGGAATTCTTAGGAGAAGGAAGGGATCTGACGGCCCCCTCCCAGACCTTTGGGGGCATAGTTTCTTCTCTTGCAGGACATGCACCTCACACAACCAGTCCCAAGCTCCTAAAAAAAATTAAGACCCTCTGTTTGCAATGGGATTTGCCGTTCTCCTTACACTTGGCCGAGTCCCAGGAGGAGGTGGAGTTCCTACAAAGCGGGCAAGGAGAATGGGCCCGTTTTCTTGAAAGCCGCCATTTCAGCTTCAAGGATTGGGATTGCTTCGGGCTTAGCCCCGTGAGCCTTGCCCAAAGGCTGGGTCTGCTGGATCCCAAGACCCTGCTGGTGCATCTCATACATGTAAGCCCCAAGGAAGTGGAGCTGCTTGCCCAATCCGGGGTTGGGGTTTGCGTCTGCCCCAGGTCCAACTGGAAGCTTCACCAGGCCCTTCCCCGATTAATGGAATTCCTTAAGGCCGGCCTGAAGCCTGCTCTGGGTACGGATTCCCTGGCAAGCGTGGATAGCTTGAGCCTCTTTGAAGAGATGCAATTCACGGCCAGGAATTACCCGGATCTGAAACCCCGGGAAATCCTCCGGATGGCTACAGCCAACGGGGCAAGGGCTTTGTGGAGACAGGACCTGGGGCTCCTGGAGAAAGGCCGCTCGGCCAGGATGATATACGTTGAGCTGGATGCCGCAGATCCTTGGAGAGCAGAAGAGCGCCTGGTAAGTGAGCCTCCTGCGTTGGTAAAGCCGGTGGGATGGTGAGAAGCAGGCACTAATCCTTTCCCCAACCCCAAGAAAGAGTATCATATCTTAGCCCCTCGGAAGCGCCTGAGTCCGCCCGGCTAGGGGCTCTTAAGCCTCACCAATCAGAACCAGTGGATGATGCTGGCTATTCTAAAAACGCGACCGGGGGTTCGGGGACTTAAGCCCCCGAACTCATAGGCTTTGGAGAATAATCCGGGTCAAACCCTCAGGAGGTGGGCTTGCTGCTCAAAAGAACTATTGAGAGCCCTCAAGGTATCAGGAAGGCCCTTGGCGGGATTGGAGCCTTCCTGGGCTTACAAAAAAGCACCATTGGTGTCCTGGGCATGGTGGTGCTGGTGGGCATGGGGGAGCGCATGGCTGAGCGCTTCTTGCCCATCTACATGTTGGCCCTTGGGGGAGGGGTATGGGCCGTGGGGCTTCTCCAGGCCATGGACAATCTGCTTTCGGCCCTTTATTCCTTCCCGGGGGGATATCTCTCGGACCGCATAGGCATCAAGCGTTCTTTGATGATTTTCAACCTTGTGGCCATGGCTGGCTTCGCGATTGTGATCCTAATTCCCGCCTGGGAGGCGGTTCTCATTGGAGCGGTCATGTTCATCTCTTGGTCGGCCATCTCCCTTCCAGCCACCATGGACTTGATTTACAAGGTGCTGCCTCAAAACAAGCGCACCATGGGGGTGAGCATGCACTCCCTGGTGAGGCGCATTCCCATGGCCGCAGGTCCTTTGTTGGGAGGTCTTTTCATAGGGGTCTGGGGAGAACGAGAAGGGGTGCGGCTGGCATTTGGGGTTGCAATGATAATGGCTTTAGCGGCCTTGCTGATTCAGCAAAAAATGATCCAGGAAGACAGGCACAAGGGGACCAAAGGCCTGGCTCTTGGTGCTGAGAAGAATCCTTTGAGACTCATTGGACTCATGAAGCCGGCCATGAAAAGTCTGTTGGTTACAGACATACTGGTTAGGTTCTGCGAGCAGATCCCCTATGCCTTTGTTGTGGTATGGTGCATGAAAACCATCCGGGAGCCGGTTTCGGCCCTCCAATTCGGGCTGCTCACCAGCATAGAGATGGCCACCGCGGTGTTGGTATATATCCCGGTAGCCTATTTTGCAGATCGAACCACCAAGAAACCCTTTGTTGTAACAACGTTTCTGTTTTTTACCCTTTTCCCCATAGGGCTTCTCTTCAGCCAATCCTTCGAGTGGCTGGTAGGGGCCTTCATCTTAAGAGGACTCAAGGAATTCGGAGAGCCAACCAGAAAGTCCCTTATAATGGATCTTTCCCCTGAACATTGCAGGGCTGCAATGTTCGGACTCTACTATCTTATCAGGGACGTAGTGGTCTCTGTGGCAGCCATTGGGGGCGCTTTTTTGTGGCAGGTGTCTCCCCAGGCAAACCTCTTGTCAGCCTTCTTTTTTGGTTTGGTAGGCACCTTGGGCTTTGCCTTTTTTGGCCGTGACGTGCCTGCGCTCTCCAGGGCTTCAAGGGCTCCCTGATTGCCAAGGCCGCAGAAGTTGTGGCATCCCCCTGGGGGCCGTATTTCATTACCATGGCTTGGCTGGAAGGTAGGCTCTGGCGTGTTGAGCCTTGGGATCCTTCTGGCTCCTGAAGCAGGGGGGTTACCCTCGGTGCTTTCAAATCAAGGAGAGTAAGTCCTTGACTGTTTAATCCCCGGTTCACTATAATACCACTCATCTGTGGGGCTGTAGCTCAGCTGGGAGAGCGCGTGAATGGCATTCACGAGGTCGTGGG